>CAYGCN010000070.1:0-4323 GCA_964348385.1 uncultured Gemmatimonadaceae bacterium | reverse complement strand
GAGCAACGGTGGGTGGTACCGCGGGTCCGTTCGCCGGATGAGCGACCTGAATTACCTGGTGCGCTCCGAGGGCTTCAGCCGCGACAGCGCCTCCCGCCAGCAGGTCGGTCTCCTGGTGCGCTTGCGTCCCGTCGAGTTCGGCGTCACGGCGGCGCTCAAGACCCAGGGCGAGCTCAAAATCGGTGGGTCCACCCAGATCTCCGGGCATGACCACCTGCCGCCGGGATGGACGGGGTGTCCCTCGCCCGAATCACCGCTCCCGGGCATTCAGCTGCCCGATGCGACCAAGATCAGCACATCGGCATGCAGCGGACTGAGCTGCGTGAGCGGGAACCCCAAGGTGCTGGAGGACCCGTCGATCACAACCGGCAAGCTCACCACGTTCGGTGACCAGAACTTCGACGACCTCAAGGCCATGGCCAACAAGTTTGTGGGGTCGGGGACGCGGAAGGTGGAGCCTACGCTGAGCGGCAGCGCGTGCAACAAAGCTGACGTCAACAACTGGGGTGACCCGCTCAATCCCACTGCGCCATGCGGTGACTACTTCCCGATCATCTGGGTCGAGGGCAACGCCAACATCAACGGCGTGCAGGGCCAGGGCGTGCTCATCGTGAACGGCCACCTGGACGTGCAGGGCGGCTTCAAGTTCTACGGGCCGGTGATCGTGCGGCAGACCGTGAACACCCAGGGCACCGGCGGCCACTTCAACGGCGGGGTCGTCGCCGCCAACGTGAGCTTCGACCAGAGCACGGTGCTCGGTGACGCCGTGGTGAACTACTCGAGCTGCGCGATCATCAGGGCGCTCAGGAACTCGGCCCCGGGGGCGCTGTTCCAGGAGCGCAGTTGGGTGAACCTGAACTAAAGTGACGTAACTCACAGTCCCCAATAGACTTGTTACGGGCCGGTTAAAGTAGGTTGGAGCTTGACAAAATCGGGGGTGAGCGGTACTGTAGTCTGCCGCTCACCCCACTTATCTCGTTAAACGGTCGGGAGATATGGCTCTTTTCGGACTCGGGCGGTCCAAAACGACGGTCGCCCTCGACGTCGGCAGCGGGCTGATGAAGCTCGTGGCCATCGATCACTCCAAGGACGAGCCACAGATCTCACGCGTGGCCATCGCCCCGGTCACCGGCAGCGCCATTGTCGAGGGAGAGATCATGGACCCCGACATCGTTGCCGATACCATCCAGGGTCTGATGCGCTCGGCGGGGATTAAGCAGAAACAGGTCGTGGTTGCCGTCGGTGGCCGCGACGTGATCGTCAAGAAGATCCAGGTCGACCGCATGAAGGAGAGCGAAGCGTACGATGTCGTACGCTGGGAAGCGCAGCAGCACGTCCCGTTCGACATCGAGGGCGTGGAGCTGGACTTCCAGATCCTGGATCCGTACGGACAGGGTCTCCAGATGGAGGTGCTGCTCGTCGCCGCCAAGCGGGACCTGATCGAAGACAAGGTGCAGCTGCTGAACCAGGCGAGTCTCCAGGCGTCCATCGTGGACGTCGACGCGTTCGCACTGCACAACGCGTTCGAGCTGAACTACCCCGACGCGATGCGTGGTGGCGTGGCATTGCTGAGCGTGGGCCACGAGGTCACCAATGTGAACATCCTCCTGGACGGGGTGCCGCTCCTGACGCGAGATTTGGCTGTCGGCACCCGCAAGTTCCAGGAAGACTTGCAGCGGGAGCGGGGCATGTCGGCCGAGGAGGCCGGCGAGCTGCTCCAGGGCTACGAGCTCACGGCCGATTTGGAGCCGTATCTCCGGAGCCGCGGCGAGGAGATCGCGGTGGGGCTGGAGCGCGCGAGCGCGTTCCTCCAATCGGCCACGGGGGACATGGGTGGGGTCGAGCGGGTGTACTGCTGCGGCGGCGGCGCGCGCATCCCCGGTCTCATGGACGCGCTGGCCAAGCGCCTCCGCGCGCCGGTGCAGATCGCGACCCCGCTGCAACGGGTACAGGCCAAGGAAGGCGTGTTCGATACGATCAACGCGGACGAGGTCGGGCCGCTGCTGATGCTGGCCACGGGCCTCGCCCTCCGCAAGGCAGCGTAACGGCCAGGAGGGCCGACGATGCGAATCGAGATCAACCTCCTCGGGGGCACCAAGCGCAAGCGGAAAGCGGGCGCAGGCATCCAGATGCCCGATTTCAGCGGCCTGGTTTCCGGCATCAAGGACCCGCTGTTCCTCGGAGCGGTCGGCACCGGTGTGGCCGCTGTTGTGTTCATCGGCGGGTTGTTCACGCTGACCCAGACGCGGTACGCCCTGCTTGAAAACCGTGCAGAGGACGTCCGCACCGAGGCGCGGCGCTACGGCAATCTGATGGCCCAGAAGCGTCACGCCGAACGGCTGCGGGATTCGCTGGTGGCCGAGCTGGGAGCCATCCGGCAGATCGATGCGGACCGGTACGTCTGGCCGCACATCCTCGAAGAGGTGACGCGGGCGCTGCCGGACTACTCCTGGCTGGTGAGTCTGGCGGCACTGCAGGCGAGCCCCGTCCTGGAAGAGGACTCGATCGAGGTGGTGCAGCCGCTGCGCTTCGAGGTGGAAGGGCGGACGTCGGAGCTCACCGCATACACGCGCTTCCTGCGCCGACTGGCCGCGTCGCCGTGGATGGAGAACGTGGTGGAGGGACCGGCGACCACTGTTGTGGAAGACGACAAGGCAATGCGGGCGTTCAGCATCACGGCAACGTTCAAGAAGGCCGGCACGGATTTCGTGCGAACGGTGCCCGTGATCGAATCGGTCCGCTAGGGGGGAACCGTGGCACTGACGGAGAAAGACCGGAAACAGGTTCTCACGGCGGTCATCGTGGTCGCGGTCGCCTTGTCCGCCGCCTTCTGGTTCCTTTGGAGGGCGCCGAAGATGGACGAGGTGAACGCCCTCCAGCGCGAGGTGGACTCGCTGCAGACACAGATCGATATCGCCAGGCGCGAGTTGGCCCAGGGCACGGTGGAACAGCTGCGGGAGCGAATTCAGCGGCTCGAAGGAAGCCTGGGACTGATGCGGCAGCTCGTCCCGGCGGAGAACGAGGTACCCCAGCTGATCGACGACATCGCTGCTCGGGCCTCGCTGCGCGACGTGAACATCGCCGAGTTCGCGCGTCAAGCCGTGGAGCCCGGAGCGATGTTCGACACGTATCGCTACCGCGTGCAGGCGTTCGGGCACTACGATCAGGTCGGCGAGTTCCTGTCGGACATCGCATCGCTGCAGCGTATCATGGTGCCGTACGAGCTGACGCTCCGGCCGGCACAGGACGCGGCCGAACAGCTGTACGCCGATACCACCGGGGCCCTGCTCGAGGCGCGGTTCGAGATCCGCACCTTCGTGAAGTCGCAAGCGGCGGGAGGTGACAGTGAGACTCCGTAGCGCGGTGACCTGGATGGCGATGTGCGCCGGTCTGGGCACGGTCGCCTGCGGAGGGGAGGAGGCCGCCGTGCCGGGCGCCCCGGCCAGCGAGCCACCGCCTCCCCAGACCGAGATGGCGCAAGCGGAGGCAGAAGCGCCGAGCGAGACGGAGCTGCTGCGTGAGGTGTTCTCCTACACGGGCTCGGGGCGGGATCCGTTCGAGTCGCTGCTCAGGACCGGCAGCGTCCGGCCCATGATCGAGGACCTGCGGGTGACCGCCATCAACTTCGACCCGCGGTACCCCGGCGGGAGCGTCGCGGTGCTCCGCGACACGACCGTGGGGAAACGCTACACCGTACGTGTGGGTGACGAGCTGGGCCGGCTCCGTATCACGGCCATCCGACCGGACGAGGTTTTGGTGATGATCGAGGAATTCGGCGTTGAGCGACAGTCGTCGCTCCGACTGCGCCGCAGGCAGGAGGGAACCCAATGAAGCGGTCAATGATGCTCGCACTCGTCGGGCTCGTCCTGATGGCTCCCCCGGTCTTCGCGGGGCCGGGCGAGGTCAAGGCGGTGAGCGTGCTGCCCGGCGCCGGCAAGGCCCTCGTGGTGATCGACGTCGCGGGGAGCGTCAGCGTCCAGGACTTTACGCTGGACAATCCGGCGAGGCTCGTGATCGACGTGGTCGGCGCGACGCTCAAGACGTCGGGCGTCCTCTATGACGGACGCAATCGCGGCGGCATCGTGAACATCCGCTCCGGCCAGTTTCGACCGGACGTCGTGCGTATCGTGCTCGAACTGGAGTCTTTGCGGGGGTACGAGTTGGAGTACGCGGACGACGCGATCCGGATCAGCATCGGGACGGATCGCACCTTCGCCGCCTGGTCGTCGGTGTCGGCCACCGACCGACTGACGTCCCGTGCCAGCCCGGCGCGTGCAGCCCCAACCGTCGCGCTGCCCGCCCCGCAGCAGTCACAGCAGCCGG
>CAYGCN010000069.1:13715-15317 GCA_964348385.1 uncultured Gemmatimonadaceae bacterium | reverse complement strand
AGAGCGCACGCCTGATAAGCGTGAGGTCGGAGGTTCAACTCCTCCCTGGCCCATACCTGTGAGGTGAGAGCCCGCGGTCGGTGACCCCGACCGCGGGCTCCTGCGTTGGTGGGTTGCCGCCGTCCGCCCCCGAGCGGTCGGAGCATTCGACGCCGATGCGTTGCAACGAGGCTTAGGAGTCGGGCGCGCGACCGCTTACCGCTCAGTGCCGATCCGCGCACGCAAGCGACCGGCAACCCGGCACTCCTCACGGCCCGACGCCCACGCCGCACCGCCCCCCAACGCCCCACCACCACGCGTGCCGCGAGCTCGCTGGCCGTGATCTGGAAGGGTGTCTATCTTCAACGACGTCTCAGTCAGCGGCCGACCGTGACGAACGACCGGCACGACACTCCGGTGACCTTCTCGCGTGATGAAGTGCGCGCCATTCGGCAAATGATCGCCGATGTGGACTGCGACCTTCGCTGCCCTCGATGCGACGACACGCTGAAGGTGAGCAAGCCGATTGGCAGCGGGTCTCTCCGGTCGGTGTGGGAGGTGCGCTGCCAGGGCTGTCGTCGCAGCGTGTTCGTCTCGGATGTGCCGCAGGGTCGGCAACCGGGCTGACGGGTCGCTGCGCTGGTGCACACATCCCGAGGCAACCCGAAGGCGCGTGAGTGCGGTGAGCTGTCCAGCGCACATGGTCGACGGTGCCGGTCACCGCGGGGTTCGGTGATCCACGGAGAGCACAGCTAGGCGGCTGAGTAGGAGGAAGTGATGGAGCAGCGCGGGCGCGTTCAAAGCGAGTTCGATCTCGAGAAGCACGGCATTCGCAATGCCAACGTGGTGTGGTGGAACCTGTCCACACCGGCGCTCTACGAGCACGCGGTCCAACGGCACGAGGGACTCCTGGCGCACCTGGGGCCGTTCGTGGTACGCACCGGCCAGTACACGGGTCGCTCGCCCAAGGACCGCTACATCGTCAAGGAGCCGTCGAGCGAGGACCGGATCTGGTGGGGCAAGGTGAACCACCCCTTCGATGCGGGGCGCTTCGCCGCGCTGCACGCGCGCCTCCGAGCGTACCTGCAGGGCCGCGAGCTCTTCGTCCAGGATTGCTACGTCGGGACGGATCCGAGGTACCGGTTGCCCATCCGGGTCGTGACCGAGAGCGCGTGGCACAGCTTATTCGCCCGGAACATGTTCATCCAGGAGCACGACCTCGGCAAGCTGGCGCGCCACGTTCCGGAGTTCACCATCCTCCAGGCGCCCGGGTTCAACGCGAGCCCCGAGGAGGACGACACCAACTCCGAGGCGTTCATCCTGCTGCATTTCGGCCGCAAGGAAGTGATCATCGGCGGTACGGCCTACGCCGGCGAGATCAAGAAGTCCATGTTCACCGTGATGAACTACCTGCTGCCACCGCAGGGCGTGCTTCCCATGCACTGCTCGGCCAACTACGGAGCGGGCGAGGACGACGTGGCGCTGTTCTTCGGGTTGTCGGGTACGGGCAAGACCACGCTTTCGGCCGATCCCGACCGCACCCTCATCGGCGACGACGAGCACGGTTGGAGCGATGACGGTGTGTTCAACTTCGAGGGCGGTTGCTACGCCAAGGTGATCCGG
>CAYGCN010000069.1:0-13705 GCA_964348385.1 uncultured Gemmatimonadaceae bacterium | reverse complement strand
CTGTCGGAGGAGGCGGAGCCAGAGATCTACGGGACCACACGGCGCTTCGGGACCATCCTGGAGAACGTCGCGATCGAGAGTGGCAGCCGGTTTCTCGATTTGGACAGCGATGCGTTCACGGAGAACACGCGGGCCTCGTACCCCATCTCCCACATTCCAAATGCGACACGCACGGGCATGGCCGGCCATCCCAGGCACATCGTGATGCTCACCGCCGACGCGTTTGGCGTGCTGCCGCCGGTGGCGCGGCTCAGCGCGGCCCAGGCCATGTACCACTTCCTCTCCGGGTACACGGCCAAGGTCGCGGGTACCGAGCGCGGCGTGACGGAGCCGCAGGCGACGTTCAGTGCCTGTTTCGGCGCGCCGTTCCTGCCGCTCAATCCGGTGGTGTACGCCGATCTCCTGGGCCGGAGGATCGCCGAGCACGACGCGCGCGTGTGGCTGATCAACACCGGATGGAGCGGTGGCCCCTACGGGGTGGGAGCCCGCATCAAGATCGCTCACACGCGGGCCATGGTACGAGCGGTGATGACGGGGCAGCTCGACGACGTCACCATGCGGCAGGACCCAGGGTTCGGGATCGACGTACCCACCGCCTGCCCGGACGTCCCGACCGAGGTGCTCGACCCCCGGTCCACCTGGGGCGACACAGACGCCTACGATGCCCAGGCGCGTAAGCTCGCCGACATGTTCGCCGAGAACTTCACGCAGTTTGCAGAGGACGTCTCGGCAGCGGTTCGGAAGGCGGGCCCCTCGAAGAGCGCGTGAGATGCGACCCCCTGAGCTCTCGCGCCCTGGAGCGACCCGGCACCGGAAGTTGATCACGGTAACGGCCGGGCTGGCGGTCCTCGCAGCGCCACCGGACAGTCGGGCTCAAGATACGGTTCGGTTCGCGGTGACCGGACTTTCGCGACCGGTGGAGATCCTCAGGGACCGGTGGGGCATCGCCCACATCTACGCCGAGACCGAGGAGGACCTCTTCCGCGCGCAAGGCTTCAGCGCGGCACGTGACCGCTTGTTCCAGTTCGAGATCTGGCGGCGGCAGGCGACCGGCACCGTGGCGGAGATCCTGGGCCCGCGAGAACTGCGGCGCGACATCGGGGCGCGGCTGTTTCGGTTTCGCGGCGACCTGCGTGAGGAGCTGCAGCATTACCACCCGCGAGGGGAAGCCATCGTCAGCGCGTTCGTGGCCGGCGTCAACGCGTTTATCGACCAGACCGAGCGAGACCCCGATCTCCTGCCCCTTGAGTTCGCCCTGCTCGGCATCAAGCCGGAGCGCTGGACCCCAGAGGTCGTGATCTCCCGACATCAGGGATTGCTCATGAATGTCACCGCGGAGCTGAGGAATGGGCGCGCGGTGGCGCTGCTGGGCAGCGACCGAGTGCGAGCCGTCTCGACGTTCGGTCCGGGAGTGCCCGACCTCGCGCTCGACACCGCCCTGGACGGCTCGCTGCTTGAGGCGGACATCCTCGGTACGTACCGCGCATTCCGGACGCCGATCCGCTTCCGGCCCGAAGACGTCCAGCCCAGCTACCGAGGCGACGGCGAAGCGCTCGAGCGATTGTCGCGGGCCGTCCGGCTGCACGACCGCCGGCGATTCGGTGGGAGCTCCGAAGACCTCGGCAGTAACAACTGGGTGGTGAGCGGGAGGCTCACGCAGTCGGGCAGGACGATGATGGCCAACGATCCGCACCGTGCACAGTCCGCCCCGTCCCTGCGGTACTGGGTGCACCTGGTGGGACCCGGATGGAACGTGATCGGGGGAGGCGAACCGGAGATACCGGGCGTCTCGATCGGTCACAACGAGCACGGCGCATGGGGCCTCACCGTGTTCCAGACCGACGGCGAAGACCTCTACGTCTATCGGACCAACCCGAGCGATCCCATGGAGTACCGCCACCGGGGACGCTGGGAGCCCATGCGGGTCATCGGCGACACCATTGCCGTACGTGGCCGGTCACCCGTGATCGTCCAGCACCGGTACACGCGGCATGGCCCCGTGGTGTACCAGGATTCCGCGAACCACGTCGCATATGCCGTGCGAGCGGCCTGGATGGAGATCGGCGGCGCGCCCTACCTCGCGAGCCTCCGCATGGACCAGGCGCGTACGTGGGAGGAGTTCCGCGACGCCTGCAGCTACAGCCACATCCCGGGCGAGAACATGGTGTGGGCCGACATCCACGGAAACATCGGATGGCAGGCGGTCGGGATCGCCCCCATCAGACCGAACTGGAGCGGGCTGGTTCCGGTGCCGGGCGATGGCCGGTATGAGTGGGACGGTTATCTCCCGATCACGCAGAAACCGCACGCGGTGAACCCGCCGGCCGGCTTCATCGCCACCGCGAACAACAACCTGGTGCCGCCCGGCTACCCGCATCGGAATGCCGTGGGCTGGGAATGGTCGGATCCCTATCGGTGGGCGCGCGCGGCCGAAGTCCTCGGCTCCGGACGCAAGCACTCCGTGATGGACATGATGCAGCTTCAGATCGACGAGTTGTCCATCCCGGCACGCACGCTGGTGCCGTTGCTCGCCGACCTGCCGGCCCACGACGCGACGGTCGAGCGCGCGCGGCGGCATCTGCTGGATTGGGACTTCGTGCTGGAGCGGCAGTCGGTCGCGGCCGGGATCTACGTCGCCTGGGAGCGGCGGCTGCAGCGCGGGATGCGAGATCTGTTCCTGCCGGAGTCGGCCAGAAGCATGCTGGGGTTCCTGCCGATGTCCAGGATGATCGAGTGGCTGCTCGCGCCTCGCATCGAGTTCGGCGCAGACCCCGTGGCCGGTCGAGACAGTTTCGCGCTGCGGTCCCTGCGCGCGGCGGTGCGGGACCTCGAGGGAAAGCTTGGTCCCGACATGACCGCGTGGCGCTACGGACAGCCGGGATACAAGCACGTGGTGATTCGCCACCCCTTGAGCCCGGCCGTGAGCGACGACCTGCGCCGGCGGCTGGATGTCGGCCCCGCGCCGCGCGGCGGCAACAGCTACACGCTCAACAACACCTCGGGCGGCGACAATCAAACGCACGGGGCCTCGTTCCGGATCGTGGTCGAAACCGGCGCGTGGGATGCGGCGGTCGGGTCCAACGCGCCGGGGCAATCGGGCGACCCCGACAGTGCGCATTACCGAGACCTGTTCGATCTGTGGGCGAACGATAAGTACTTCCCGGTGTTCTATTCGCGGGAGCGGATCGAACAGGTCACCGACCAAGTGATCATCCTGGTACCCCGCCAATGAGCCCTACGGTATCTTGAGGCTCCCGGCTCGACGAGCCTCTCGATGCCCCATGTGACCACCCACGCCGACGCCGCGCCTGCCAGCCCGCGCCCTCCCGGGGATCTCAATCCCCGGCGTGAGCCCGTGCTCGATTTCCCCGATCGCGACTTCGGCGAGTTGTCCCCCGCCGACTACCACACGTTGGGCTTCATGGGTGGGCTGGAGGTGCATCAGCAGCTCGCTACCACCTCGAAGCTCTTCTGTCGGTGTCCCGCCGGCCGGCGAGTGACCGCGTACGACGCCGAAGTACTGCGGCACATGCGCCCGACGCTCAGTGAGCTCGGGGAGTACGACGGGACCGCGCTCATGGAGTTCAAGACGAAGAAGGAGATCGTGTACCAGCTCGAGCGTGGCTCGGTCTGCACCTACGAGATGGATGACACGCCCCCCTTCGAGATGGATCACCAGGCGGTGCGCATCGCCCTCGAGATCGCGCAACTGTTCGACCTCAACCTGGTGTCCGAGCTGCACGTCATGCGCAAGCAGTACCTGGATGGCTCCATCCCCACGGGCTTCCAGCGCACGGCGATGGTGGGCCTGGACGGCGTGATTCCCTTCCGGGAGCCGGCACTCGGCGTCGACCGTGAGCTGCGGATTCGGCAGCTCTCCTTGGAGGAGGATGCCTGCCGCGAGGTCGCGGACGTCGGTCACCGGATCACGTTCCGCACCGACCGGCTGGGGATGCCGCTCACCGAGACGGTGACCGAGCCCGACCTGCTGACCCCCCTCGAGGTGCAGGCGGCGGGCCGGCTGATCGCGCAAGTGGTGCGCGCCACGGGCAAGGTGCGGCGCGGGCCCGGCGCCGCACGGCAGGATGTGAATGTGTCGGTCGCGGGCGGGCGGCGGATCGAAATCAAGGGCGTCGACAACCACAAACGACTCCCGTTGCTGGTCCACGTCGAGGCGTACCGGCAGCTCAACCTCCTCCGCGTCAGGGCGGAGCTGGCGCGGCGCGGCGTGACCGTCGAAATGCTCGCCCTGCCGGAGGTTGGGTGGCCGTGGGAGCAATCACCGGCGGTGATCGAGGCGGGCGGCATTCTCCGACACTGTGATTTCGCTCCCATTCGGGAGGCGCTGGACCGCGACGAGACCGTCTGTGCGGTGCGCCTGCCGGGGTTTGGCGGACTCCTGTCCCGGCGTACCCAGCCCGGCGTCACGCTCGCCCGCGAGTTCGCCGACCGAGTGCGCGTGATCGCCTGTCCGGTGCATCGGCCGTTCATGATCCACTCCGATATTCGGGATTACGGCCTGAATCCGCACCAGTGGCGCCAGCTGCGACACCAACTCGGCGCGGAGCAGGGAGACGCGGTGGTGGTGGTGTGGGCACCGGCGGAGGACGCGGCGACGGCGGCCCGGGAGATCTGTATTCGAGCGCAAGACGCGGTGCGGGGCGTCCCTGCCGAGACGCGCCAGGCGTTCCGCGACGGGACGAACGGCTTCGAGCGGATCCTCCCGGGTCCGGACCGGATGTACCCCGACACCGACACGCCGCCGCTGCCCATCGCGGACGAGGTGGTGCAGCAGACTCGGGCGCGGCTGCCGGAGGCGCCCTGGGCGCGGGAGGCGCGTTACGTGGCGCTGGGCCTGGATCCGCAGGCCGCCCATCGACTCGCGCGGGCGCCCTGGGCGGAGCTGTTCGATGCCGTGGCGCCCGCGGCGGGGTCCGTCGCCAGGCGCTTCGCGGGGGCGCTCGAGCGCCGGTTGCCGTTCTACCGGCGCCGGGGCCGGCTGGATGGACTGCCCGAGCTGGAGCGCGTGGCGCCGATGGTGCGGGCGGTCGAGCGCGGCGCCATCAGGCCGGAGGCGATGGAGCGCATGCTCAACCGGGTGATCGAGCATCCCGATGACCCGGTCGACCCGGTGCTCTCGGTGTTTCAGTGCCGGGCGGGAGATGCCGAAGAGCTGGACCGTGTCGTCGATGAAGTGGTCGGGCGCGCAGGCGCGCTGGCCGAGAGGCCGTTCGCCACGGTACGGCGCTGGGCGATGGGCCAAGTCATGCCGCAGTTTGTGGGACGGCTGGCGCCACTCGACGTGGAGCGACGACTCCTCGCCAGGCTCCGCGAGGGCGTACCCGAGGCGGCGACGTGAGCGGCGACAACGATCGGTACAAGGGTTATCGCGGTCCCTGCCGTGAGTTGATGGAGCGGCTCGGCATCACGGTATGGTGCGAGGTCAAGCTCCGCACGACGCGTGGGGAGTTCGCGGGTCTGGTGCTCCCGCGATCGGAAACCAGCGATCCCTATCACCTGGTGCTCAAGCTCGGCAGCGGATACAACGTCGGGCTGCGGTACGATACGGTACTCGACGTCGAGAAGACAGGGTATCGCGAAGCACGCTACCAGATTCCGGAGAAGGAGTTTCCGATCGATCCCGCGAAGCCGCGGGTCAAGTTGTTCGGCACCGGCGGGACGATCGCCTCGCGCCTCGATTACCGTACCGGGGCCGTGATTCCCGCGTTCAGCCCCGGCGAGCTCTACGGGTCGGTGCCCGAGCTCGCGGAGATCTGCAATCTCGAGACCGAGAAGCTGTTCGGCGTGTTCTCGGAGAACATGGGTCCGGCGCAGTATCTCGCGCTGGCCGAGAAGGTCGGCGACGCCATCCGCCAGGGCTACGACGGAGTCGTCATCGGTCACGGGACCGATACGATGCACCACACGGCGGCAGCGCTCAGCTTCATGATCCAGCGCCCGCCTGTGCCGATTGTGATGGTGGGGAGCCAGCGGTCATCCGATCGGCCGTCGTCCGATGCGGCGCAGAACCTGATCAATGCGACGTGGGCCGCGGCGCACGGGCCCATCGCCGAGGTCATGGTCTGCATGTTCGGACCTACCTCGGACCGGTACAACCTGCTGCACCGGGGAACGCGGGTGCGCAAGATGCACAGCTCGTACCGGAGCACGTTCCGCACGCTGGGCGACATACCCCTGGCGATGGTGGAGCGACGAGCAATCACGCCGCTCAAGGACGACTTCCTCCCTCGACGGCGCGACCGTGAAGTGGCCGTGCAGGCGGCGTTCGACGAGCAGGTCACGTTGACCTATTACTACCCGGGCATGCAGGCAGATGTGATCGAGAGCCTGGTCGACCGCGGCTACAAGGGCATCGTCATCGCGGGCACCGGCCTCGGGCACGTGAACCGCAAGACCTATCCGGCGCTCGAACGGGCACGCGATGCCGGCGTCCAGGTCTATATGACGCTCCAGACGCTCTGGGGCTTCGTTCAGATGCACGTCTACGAGACGGGCCGGGAGATCCTTGAGCTCGGCGTCGTCCCGCTGGCGAACATGCTGCCGGAAGTGGCCTACATCAAACTCGGCTGGGCTTTGGGTGTGCACCCTGACGATCCGGCCGCGGTGCGGAACCTGATGACGACCCCGATCGCGGGCGAGGTGACCGAACGGGAGCCGCACGACGGCTACCTGATCCTCCAAGGTGGGGTGCCGGAAGTCCAGGAGTTCTTAGAGAAGGTGTGGCGATGAGTGGCATGGGGCAGTCCGAGTGGCCTGTGCCGCTCCGCGTGGGCTTGGAGATCGAGTTGGCCTGAAGACGTTCGATTGCGTGCCACGATCCACCGCTCAGTTGAAGGACGCCATCCGCGGCGGCGCACGCGGAGCGGACCGCGGGCCCGCCAGAGGATGCGGGCCCGGCTGATCGAGCGGCTTAAGCCCAGAAACCCGTTGTCAAGGAAGGAATTGACTGCAGCCGCCCGCGGCTTGTCCGTCGCTTGGGTGAGTGCGCGTAGCTTGCCTCCAGCTTCTGGCACCGAAGTGCCACACCCTTTCGGACCAACCCAAAGATGCCGGGACACGCTGGAGGTCGAGATGAAAGGCTCACGCAAGATCGCAGCGCTCTGGCTGGCAGCCGTGGCAGTGCTCGTCGTCGGTTGTGCCGATCCGTACGGCCCGACGGAGTTCCAAGGCCCCGATGGCTGGCCCACCGATCCCACGGCCGGCGAGCAGGTGCCCGGCGTGGACGACGAGTTGACCCAGAATGCCGAGGCACGAGGAAAGCGGAAGGAAGGCCGCGACAAGGTCTTGAGGGACTTGTTCCCCCACTAGCTCCACGATCGGCCGCGGTCGAGCACCAGGGGGGCGGGACCGCATGGCGCCCGCCCTCCCGCTTGTGGCGGTGGCCGCCGGCGTGGCGGCCGCCTGTGCGGGCCCTACCCTGGCCGACGGTGGTCTCGGGTGTCGAGCGACGACCGCATGGCAGCCACCCGTTCTCGGCCGGCCGGATCGGCTTCGGCGGCGGCCCGCTCCGCGGCGAACAACGCGCGACGCACCGCCCGGTCCGAGCCGGCCTCCATCGCCAAGCGGGCGACCTCCAGGGCGGTCTCAAGCGTGTCGGCGCCGGGCTCCACCCTCGCCCGCAGCTCCACCGAGAGGACCCGCGACTCGAGATCGTGGTGTGTCGCCAGCCATTCGATCGCCCGCCTCCGTAGGCGCTGCCGACGCCCGGGCGTAAGGCACTCTGCTCGAACGATCTTGGCAATCAGCCCCGCGGCGAACGCATAGCGCCTCCCGTCGAAGGTGACGAGTTGCCGCTCCTCGAGCTGTTCGAGCACGGTCTCGACCCGGTCCGCAGATGAGTCGGCCAGGGCCGCCAGAAGGCCGGTGTCGAGTCCGCTGCCGCAGATGCTCGCCGCACAGAGCACGCGTCGTTGCTCCTCGCCCAGTTCGCCGATCCGTCTCAGGAACGCCGTGCGGGCCAGTTGAGGCACGGCGATCGGCAGCGGGCTCTCGAAGGTCCGTTTGGTCGGAGGCCATTCCAGCAACTCGCTACGGAGATGCGATGTGCGGTCCAACTCCTGGAGGAGCGTGACGGCGAGGAACGGGTTCCCGCCCGTCTCGAAGGTGAGCCGTCGCGCCAGTCGGTCGAGGTCTCGCGGCTCTTGACACCACGTGGCGAGCTCGGCGGTCAGCGTACGCATGTCCTCGGCCGACAAGGGGTCGAGCTGCACTGCGGTGCCGCCGACGCTCCGTCCCACCTCGCTCATCAGGCGCCACAACTCCCGGGGGCCGGTGTCCGATCCGGCGCCCGCGCTGACCACGAGGACCACGCCGGCGATGCTCATCTGCGCCACGGCGGCGCTCACGGCGTCGACACTCGGCCCGTCGGCGAACTCCGCGTCGTCTATTAGGATGCCGACCGGCTGCTCGTCAGCCGTGGCTCCCAGGAGCGAGCGCAACGCCGCGACGACGTCGGAGGTGCCCAGCGCCATCGCGGTGCGCTGCGCGCCGCCGCCCTCGAGTTCCAGCGCCGACAGCACCGCCAGAGCACCGGGGTCGGTGGCCGCCGCACCCGAGATCTCGCGGAGCCCGCCACGCAGCAACAGCCGCAGCATGCTCCACGGCACGTCGGCGTCACTCTCGAGCGGCCGCGCGGTAACCGTGGCCGCCCCGGCCAGCTCCAGTCGTCGCCGGCACTCTCCCATCAACCGCGTCTTGCCCATCCCCTGGTCGCCTAAGATGACGAGACATCGCGGGCTGCGCTTCAGACTGGCGTCCAGTATCTCGAAGACCTCTTGGTACAGGTCGGCACGCCCCACGAGCGGGGGCTCCGGTCCCGCGAATCGAGACGACAGTCGACGCCATCGCCCCGCGCGAATCCGATCGCTGAGGTCGCGCAGCTCCCGGCCGGGTTCCTCACCGATGTCCGCGCGCACGCGGTCCTGGAACTGACGGTAGGCGGCCAGCGCGCCGGAGGCGTCGCCGGCGAGGGCGAAGGCCCGCATCACGAGGTTGGCGGCGGTCTCCGCGGTGGGCTCGAGCGTGAGGGCTCGCTCGCCCGCCGCCCGAGCATCCTCAAAGCGGCTCCCGGCGAGCGCGTTCTCGCCGGCACGCAGGAGGAGCGAGACGCCGAGGGTCCGCCACCGGGTACGCTGGGCAGTGAGCCAGTCCTCGAAGCTGGGTGCGTCGTCGAGTCCGAAACCCTCGAGGAACTCCCCGCGGAGGAGGGCCATGGCCGCCGCGGGATCGGTGGTTGCCAGCCTCTCGCACCGGAGGGCGTCGACGTCCAGCGCGTCCGGGCTGAGCCGCACGCGGTCGCCCCCCGAGGTGAGGCGGGTATCACCCAGCCGAGCACGCAGGCGGCGCAACGCCTCATTGAGCGAGTGCCGGGCTTTGTCTTGCGGCTTCTCCGGCCAGAGCAAGCCCAGGAGGTGCTCCCGCGAGCGGGTGGTCTCGGGGGACAGTGCGAGATAGACGAGGAGCGCGAGGTGCTTGCGCCAGACGACCTCGGGGGCGGGTTCCGCGCCGTCCACCCGCACGTGTGGTGGCCCGAAACAGGTGAGTTCGAGATGCGGCAGGACGGTGCCCATCGTGTCCCCAGTGGTCGGACGACCCTAGCATAGAACGACGGCCAGGAGGTGACCAGAGGGAGCTGCCCATTCGAGGAGACGGAGGCGGGGGCTCAGGAGCGCGCCGCCCGGGGCACGCCCATGCGCAGATACCTGATGTGCTCGTTGGGCCCGAGCACGAGGAGCACGTCGCCCGCGCGGAAGGTGTGTTCGGGGTCAAGCGACGCCGTAAGCGTCTCCTCTCCGTGCTCGTCACGGTGCTTGATCATGAGGACGCTCACACCGAAATCCTGGCGTATGTTGAGCTCCCGAATGCTCTTGCCGACGAACTGCCTGGGGACCTCCACCTCGGCGACCGCGGCGTCCTGGGCCGTGGGAACCAGCTCCCTGCTGGTCTCGGGGCTCACGGCCGACGCCATGCCGCCGACCATGTCGCGCTTGAAGATCTCGGTGTTGTAGCGCTCGATCACGTCCTCCGGCCAGATCACGCCCGCAATGCGGCCGTCTTCGAGCACGGGGATCTCGCCGCGGTAACTCCCCAACAAGCGCATCACGTCGGCCAGCGAGTCGCCCGGCGCGACCCGCGGGAATTCACCCTCGACCATCAGGTCGGCCGCGATGATGAGGGCGGCGAGCGACGAGGGGTCCTGCATCACCGGTCGAATCTGCTCGGCCGTGATGATGCCCTGAAGTGCCCGCCTCTCGTCGGTGACGAACAGGGTACTGCCGGGGTGTCCGATGAACCTGGAGATCAGCGTGACGAGCCCGTCCCGCGGAGAGACCGTGAGGATCTCGGGGCGCATCACCTCACGCACCGAGACGTGCTGCAGCACGTTCACGGCGCGACCGCGGTGAATGTCGACCCCGCGCCTGAGGAGCTTGAGGGTGTAGATCTCGGTGGTCGCCGTATCATTAAAAAACAGGGTGGCGATGATGCAGCTGATCATGAGCGGCAAGATGATCTCGTACTCGCCGGTCAGCTCGAAAATGATGAGGATCGCCGTGATGGGGGCGTGGGTGGCCGCGCCCACCACCGCCCCCATCCCCACCAGCGCGTACGCGCCGGCGCCGGCCGTGGCCGTCGGCCAGACGCTCTGGACGACCGTCCCCACGGCACCGCCCAGCATGGCGCCGATGAACAGTGACGGGGCGAAGATGCCGCCCGATCCCCCTGAGCCAATGGTGATCGACACCGCCACGATCTTGACCAGCACCAGGAGGAGCATGAACTGCCACATGAGGCTGCCATGTAGCGCCTGATTGATCGCCTCGTAACCGACGCCGAAGATGTGGGGGAGGCCGATGCCGATGACGCCGATCAGGAGGCCGCCCAGCACGGCCTTCATGGGCGGATAGAGCCGGACCCGCTCGAAGCCGTCCTCCAGTGCGTAGAGGGATCGGATGAACGCGAGGGCGACCAGCGCGGCCAGCAGCCCGAGTCCAGCGTAGGCGAACAGCTCCGAGGCGTGAACCAGGCTGTACGAAGGCACTTCGAACGCCGGGAAATCGCCCAGGAAGCGTTGGCTCACCACGGTCGCCGCCACCGACGAGATCACGATGGGCGAGAATTGCGCGACCCCGAAATCTCCCAAGATGATCTCGACGGCGAAGAGTGCGCCCGCTACCGGCGCATTGAAGGTGCCTGCGATACCGGCAGCGGCACCGCAGCCAACCAGGGTGCGCAGGCGTCGCTGATCGATCTTGAGCCACTGCCCGATGGTCGAGCCGAGCGCGGAGCCGATTTGGACAATGGGTCCCTCCCGGCCGACCGAGCCACCGGAGCCGATACAGATGCCCGAGGCCAGGAGCTTGGCCACGACCACGCGGGGTCGAATGCGGCCGCTGTGGAGCGCCACGGCCGCCATGACTTCGGGAACGCCGTGCCCTTTGGCCTCGCGGGCGAACCCGTAGGTGATGAGCCCGACGAGGAGCCCGCCGGCGGTGGGGGCGGCGATCTTCCACCACGCCGGCAGCCCCGCGAGGTACTCCAGCGTGTACGGTCCCTGGCGCCAGGCGATCTGGTTGACGAGTTGGATGAAGAGCCGGAAGCCGACCGCGCACAGGCCGCCCAGCAGCCCGATAACGACCGCCACCACGACCATGTAGATCTGCTCGGTCTGGCGGAATCCGTCGTGCAGTCGCCTGAGCGTCTTGAGAGCCGAGTTCACCATGGCCAGGGCGGGCAGCAGGGTCGAGTGAAGAGCACGATCTCAGGGTTCGCGGTGTCGGGCGCCCGGTGTCGGTTCCGGCACCGGCTGCTGCCTCGGCACGTCACCCGCGACACCAGGCACCCTAGTATTCGATCCCCTCCCGTGCCGTGACACCCGTCTCGTAGTAATGCCTCACCATCCGCATCTCGGTCACAAGGTCGGCGCGCTCCAGGAGTGCGGGGGGTGCGCGGCGGCCGGTGAGCACCAACTCGATCTCGGGGGGCCGTTGGTCGAGCAGGGCCATCACGTCGGCTTCCACGAGAAGGCCGAACCACAGCGCGACATTCACCTCGTCCAGGATAACGATGTGGTAGCGATGCGAAAGTATGGCTTGGCGGGCGCGCTCGAGGCCTGCCCGTGCCCGGGCGATGTGTCGGTCAGTGACGTCCTCGCGGCGAACATGCTCTGGATCGCCGTACTGCTCGATCGTGATCTCGGCTATCTGGGCCAGGGCGCTGAGCTCCCCGTAGTGACGGCCTTTCATGAACTGGCCGATGTAGGTTGCACGGCCGTATCCGGCAGCGCGCAGCGCCAAGCCGAGAGCGGCCGTCGTCTTTCCCTTTCCGTCTCCGGTGTAGACCTGGACGTATCCCGTGCCCATGACCCCGGTCGCTCCTTTCGCCGGTCTCTTGTGGTGGCCCCACGGCGCGCACCATACTCACGTGGGCGGTCGGCCCAGCCTCGAGGAGCGCGCCATGCAAACGTTCATTCGCAATATCCCGAAGGCCGAGCTTCACCTCCACATCGAAGGCACGCTCGAGCCGGAACTCATGTTCCAGATCGCGCGGCGCAATCAGGTGCCGCTGCGCTTCAGCTCGGTGGAGGAGGTTCGGGCGGCCTACCAGTTCACCAATCTGCAGTCATTCCTGGACATCTACTACGAGGGCGCGAAGGTTCTGCTGTACGAGCAGGATTTCTACGACATGACGTGGGCGTACCTCTCACGGGTGCACAGGCAGCGCGTGCGGCACGTGGAGATGTTCTTCGACCCGCAAACCCATACGGATCGCGGCGTGTCGTTCGAGTCGGTCGTGACGGGGATCCACCGCGCGCTGGCGGATGCGAAGACCGAGTTCGACATGTCGTCGCACCTCATCATGTGTTTCCTGCGGCACTTGAGCGCCGATGCAGCGATGCACACGCTGGAGCAGGCCATGCCCTTCAAGGACTGGATTGTCGCGGTCGGCCTCGACTCGTCGGAGGTGGGCAACCCTCCCGAGAAGTTCAGATCGGTGTTCGAGCGTGCTCGGTCGGACGGGTTTCTCACGGTGGCGCATGCCGGGGAGGAGGGCCCGCCGGACTATGTCTGGCAGGCGCTGGATCTGCTGGGCGTGGAGCGCGTTGACCACGGGGTACGGTGTGTCGAGGACGCGAAGCTGGTGGACCGGCTGCGCGAGGAAGCCAAGGCGCTCACCGTGTGTCCGCTCTCCAATGTGAAGCTGCGCGTGTTTGACCGGATCGAGGACCACAATCTGCAGCGCCTCCTGGACCTCGGTCTCAGAGCAACGGTGAACTCGGACGATCCCGCGTATTTCGGCGGGTACGTGGAGGAGAACATCCAGGCCGTCCACCGGGGCCTCGGGATCGGCAAGCAGGACATGTACGAGCTGGAGCGGAACGCCTTCAACGCCTCGTTCCTGGACGACCGCCGGCGCGCCGAGTTACTCAAGGAACTGGACGACTTCATGGCGGCACAGGGGTGAGCGTGGCCCAGCGCCACTGGGCCGCACACCGCCCGTAGGCGGGTTCGTGCGGGAGCTCGTGGTCCGCGCGGAAACGTGGCCGATCCGTGGGGTGTTTCGCATCTCGCGGGGGGCGCGGACGGAAGCGCGGGTGGTGGTCGTCGAGGTGCGCGACGGCACGCTCGTAGGCCGGGGGGAGTGCGTGCCCTACTCGCGGTACGGGGAGTCGGTGGGGAGCGTCACG
>CAYGCN010000068.1:13885-15424 GCA_964348385.1 uncultured Gemmatimonadaceae bacterium | reverse complement strand
ACAACACGTCCTGGCTCCCTTCCTCCGACACCTCCGGATCGACACCGATGTAGTCCGTGATCCGGAGAAGATTCCGGCCCTGGAGCTGGAGGATGGCCGACCGCGCACCCGGAATGAGCCTGCCGGGCAGTCGGAACGAGAGGGAGACCGAGCGGAGCTTGAAGTAGTCCGCGCCGTCGATCCACATCCCGTACGTCGTGAAGCCGCTGATGCAGTTGGCCAACTGGTAGGCGTTGAGCGCGTCACGTGCCGCGTTGCGCGCCTGCGTCGTGCTCGCTCCACCGGCCCGCGCCTCGTCGTACACGGTATTGTACGTGCCCTGCACCTCGCGGCACAGCGGCCAGACTTCGCGTCGTGCGTTCTGATAGGCCACGCCGGACGACAGCACGTGTCCGAGCTGACTCTCGCCGACCGCGTCGATCGTGAGCCAGCGGCCGACCGTGAACGTCATGTTCATGCCGATCGTCTGGGTGGGGTACGTCGGTCCGAGGTACTGCTCTTCCATCACCGGGCGCGTACCCAGCGGCGTGACGCCCCACGGGTTCTCGGCCGTGGCCGAATCGTTCACGACCACGTCGTGCCAATACCCGGGGACCGGGCACTCGACCTTGCCGAGCAGTCCGAGGTCGGAGGGGTCGGGGTTGGTGATGCCCTGGCGCGCGAGCTGCCGCACGGCCTCCTGCGACAGGATCCGGTTACCGTCCATGTCTTTCGAGGTGCACGGCCGGATGTTCTGACGCCAGGCAACGTAGATGTCCTCGAACCCGCCGAGGTCCCAGGCCTGGCTCTTCGTGGTAGAGTAGCGCAGGCCGAGGTTCCACCCGAACTCGGGCTTTCGGATCACATCCGCGTTGAGTTGGAGCTCCCAGCCGCTGTTCCGCAGCTCGCCCACGTTCTCGAGCTGCGTCCCGATGAAGCCCTCCGACGGGACCTGTTGGACCGGGATCAGGGCGTCGTACGTCTTCTGCAAGAATCGGGTCACGTCGAAGCCCACGCGACCGTTGAACATCGCGCCCTCGAACCCGAACTCGAGCTCGCGGCTCCGCTCGGGACCCAGCGCCGGGTTGCCGAGCGTGACCGGCGTGACGCCCGGGTTCCCCTCGTCCGCCGAGATGGGGTCCCAGGTGCGGACGGCATCGAACGACCCCGGGGCGCGTCCCGACTCGCCCCATGCGGCGCGCAGTTTCATGCCGTCCCACCAGTCGGGCCAGAAGCTCTCGTCGGAGATGTTGTAGGCCAGCGAGATCTTCGGATAGGCCGCCATGCCGTAGTCCTCACCGAAGGTGCTGAACCCGTCGAAGCGGAGGCCGCCGGTGAGAAAGATCCGATCGGCATACCCGACCTGCCCCTGAAGGAAGAAGCCGCCGTTGGTGACGGTGATGCGGCTCTCGAAGGCCTCGGTGCGGGCCGCGTTGTCCAGAACCATATCGCCGGGGGCGGCGCGCGATGCCGGGGAGCCGGCCGTCCGCCTCGATCCCTCGATCGACTTGGCCAGCCTGCGGTTGATCCGCGCCGACCTCTCGGCGCTGGACCTGAGCG
>CAYGCN010000068.1:0-13875 GCA_964348385.1 uncultured Gemmatimonadaceae bacterium | reverse complement strand
GCCTCGGTGCGGGCCGCGTTGTTCAGAACCATATCGCTGGGGTCGGCGAAGTCGTCGCCGAACCCGTTGATGTAGTAGCGGTACTCCTCATACAGCTGAGCGCCGACCGACAGCGTGGAGGTGAGGTTCGACGCCAGGCGGTTTCGCCACGAGCCGGCGTAATCCAGCGTCAGGGTACGGCGCTGCCACTCGTCGTCCTCACGATTCCCGAGCTGCACGTAGTAGAACCCCCACGGGCGCTCTTCGGTGTAGTCCGACTCGGCAAAGTCGAGTCCCGTCGTGAGCCGGTGCGACATGCCCGGCAACGGCTCCCAACTGAGCGTGACGCCGGTCGTGTAGTGGTTGCTGCTCTGGTGGAGCAACAGGTCCATCACCTGACTGTCGTCATTGTCGGGCGTATACCCGTTCGGGCCGCGCCACACGTTGAGCGGGAACCCTTCGGCATTGTCACCGTCCGGGATCCACACGTTGTCGCGGCGGGCGTAGTTGTTGTTGAACTGCAGCGTCAGGGTCGGCCCGAGGGCGAACCCGAAGTTGGCCCGCAGGCTCCAATCGGTACTGTTCTGCGGAGCCACGACCCCGTCCTCACTACCCCAGCGGGCGGAGAGGAAGTAGTTGATGGCCTCGCTCCCACCGCGCACGGAGGCGTTGTACCGCTGAAGGTGTCCGCGCCGGAACCAGCTCCCGCTGCTCGGACAGCCGAGCGTGTCGGCGGGGAACATGGGGTCACCGGTGGCGAACACGGGATCGCCCGCGATGCCCGTGAAGTTGCAGTCGTTCATCCCGAGGCCGGTCGGGTTGATGTCCTTGGACGGCCCGATGTGGCCCTGGTAGTTGAAGCCCTGGTCGATGGACACGGACCAGCGAGCAGCTCCAGGCGAGCCCTTGCGCGTGAAGATCTGGATCACTCCGGCCGAGGCCTCGGTCCCGTACAGCGTCGTCGCGGCCGCGCCGCGTACGACCTCCACCCGCTCGATGTCCTCGGGGTTGAAGTCGTTCAGGGGCGAAGGTGCCAGGTTCCCCGTCTCCGGGTCGTCGTTGTACGCCCGGTCGATGACCCGGACACCGTCCACGTAGATGAGCGGCTGGTTCCCCATGGACACCGAGTTGATGCCGCGCAGGCGGATCCGCTGCCCGATGCCTGCCTGGCCGGAGTTGTCCATGACCGTGATGCCGGCGGCCAACCCCTGCAGCGCCTGCCCGACATTGTCGATCGGCAGGGCCTCGATCCGGTCGGCGCTGATCGTCGTGAGGCTATTGCCGACCTCACGACGGCTGATCTCACCCGCCTGACCGGTCACGACCATCGCGTCGAGTGAGACGACGGCTTTGCCGAGCGCGAAGTCCACGGTGGTGGTGACGCCGGGCTGGATCGTCAGGGACGCGGTCTGGGTCGCGTGCCCGATAATCATGGCCCGGATTTGCTGCGGCCCACTCGGCACGTTCACCAAGTTGTACAGCCCATCCGCGCGTGTGCGGGCGCGGATGTTCGTCCCCACGACCACGACCTGGGCGCCCTCAATGGGCTGCTGCGTCGCTTCATCGACGACGCGGCCGGAGACCTCGCCGGTCTGGGCTTGGGCCGGGAGCGCCCAGAGGAACGCTACGGCCATGGCCAGTCCGGCACGCCACAAGAGCGCCATCCTGCCGAGTGCGGGCCCAGGTCGTGGAGGGCCCGTTCGGACAAGTCTCGGGACTCTCATCGGCTACCTCCTTCGCGGAGTGTGGAATACCGGCGTCGGCGGCATCCCGCCGGGGCGCCGGGCACTACGGTAAGCACCGAGCGCGGGCATCCGTCAGCAGCTCGGCGCGGGGATTCCCATGTTTCGTGTAGATGCGAATCACGCCGCCCGCTGCGTTTGTCCCGTACAGCGTCGTGGCCGCGGGCCCGCGAAACACTTCGATCAGCAGCACGTCATCGGGGTTCATCTGGTCGATGAGCGTGATGCCCTGGCCGTCGCCCTGGATATCGCCGATCAGCAGGCCATCCACGAAGACGAGCGGCGCCTTGCTTCGCATGGAGTTGATGCCGCGCAAGTTCACCTGACTGCCGGCGCCCACCTGCCCGCTCGTCGGCATGAGCTGGAGGCCGGTCACGTGGCTTCGCAGGGCCACGGCGACCGAGGGTTGTCCCTCCATCTGTTCGGCCGTGACGACGTCACAGGAGACTGCAGTAGGCGAGGGTCTGTCGGCCCGCTCCTCCTGTGCCTCGATGGGCGGCGGCAGGACGGTACCGGCCAACACCACCACACCCAGCCACCAGGACGCGGCCAGCAGGTTCACTCGAATCACCGAAAACCTCGGAGCGTACAAGACGACACCTCACGGCTTCGGGGAGGAGGAAGCCCGGACAAACTGCCACAGTCATCACCAGGATGCCGCCTTGGGAGGGCAGCGACATCCGAACTTCACCCTAGGGTGCAACCACTACCCTAAAGACTTTCTCAAGACTCCGTGAAGATCCGGCTTCGAGGCCGGGCCGCCTGCACAATGTGCAGCCGGAGCCGGAAAACCGCCAGAGATTTCGGGGATTCTCCGGAACCCCGCCGCCGGGGTCAGCGTTCTCGGTTGCGGGCACGGCCGATTGCCCATAGCTTGGCCGGGTTCGCCGCGCTCCGCGAATCGCCGCTTCCTGAGCCTGCGAGGTGCCTCGTCTCTCCCCGCCAGGCCGAGTCTCACAAGTCATTGCCCGGAGGCCGCTTCCGCGCGGACCCAGGGTCCCGGCGTGCGTCCGCCGCGACGGAGCAGCTCGAATTCGCCACTGCCGCCGCCATCGGGCTCACCGACACGCCCCGCTGGCTCCCCTGTCAGTACCTGTACGACGCCGCTGGCAGCGCCCTGTTCGATGAGATCACGCGCCAGCCCGAGTACTACCCCACGCGAACCGAGGCCGCGATCCTTTGCGACGCCGCAGCGGAGATCCGCGAGCGGACGGGCCCCGTCACGCTGATCGAGCTGGGGTCCGGCAGTTCCGAGAAGACCAGTCTCTTGCTGTCCGCGTACGGCGAGGCCCCGGGGGAGGTGCGCTACGTGCCGGTGGACGTGAGCGACGCCGCCATCGCCGCATCCCGACGGCGCGTGGCGGCCGACCATCCCGACGTGGAGTTCGCCGGGCTCGTGGGACGCTACGAAGAGGTGTTCCCGCAGCTGCGCGAGCACTCACCCGCCATGGTGCTGTTCCTCGGATCGACCATCGGGAACTTCAACCACGGCGAATCCCTGCGGTTCTGGCGCACCATGTCCCGCCGGCTCGCGACCGGAGACCACTTCCTGCTCGGCGTGGACCTGGTGAAGGAGCGCGAGGTGCTCGAGGCAGCGTACAACGACGCCGCCGGCGTGACGGCGCGGTTCACGCGCAACCTCTTCGTCCGGATGAACCGCGAGCTGGGCTCCGGCATCGACGTGACGCAGATCAAGCACGTGGCCCGCTATCACGACGCGTGGCAACGCATCGAAATCTTTGCCCGGTTCCGTACGGCCCAGGAGATCGCCCTGGGTCCGCTGGGCTTGACCGTACACGTCGACGCCGACGAGCTGATCATGACGGAGATCAGCCGCAAGTTCGTCCTCGAGCATCTCACGGCCTATCTCGAGGTGTTCGGCTTCGAGGTCGTCCGGGTCTTCACCGACGACCGGCAATGGTTTGCCGTGCTCCTGCTCCGCAACCGCCGCGGACACTGACGTCCGTTTCGCTACGGCTCCTCCGGGCGCCACTCCATCGAAATCGTATCCGGCGCCTCGAACAGCTCCACGCCTGCCTGCAACACCCGGTCCCGGTAGCCTCGCACCGCATCGAGCACGGCGTTCACCGATGCCAGCGCTTCTTGGAGCCGCGCCTCCGCCTGCTCGAGATATCGCAGTCCCCCCTGCGTCGGAGCGCCGCGCGACGACGCGAGCTGCCCGTACGCCATCCCAAACATTGCGGTGACCACATCCGGCCGCCTGGCAATGCCCTGGAGATCCCGCGGACCGGTAAAGGTCTCTTCGACCTCGCCGAGCCGCGTCGCCAGTGAATCGCCGGCCGAGTGGAGCGCGGTGAGCTCCTCCTCGTTCTTGGTGCGCTCCAGGATGGCGTCGATGCCCTTCCGGGCCGCGCGCAGTCGCGTCACCGCCTCGGTGGCCACGTTCTGCCGCTGGATGGCGTGCCTCAGCACCTCCAGCTTCTCTCGGCGCTCGACCGTCGTGTAGGGAAACCGCCTGTCATCCTCGACAACCACCGATCCGGTGGCGGTATCCGCCCCGGCAATCACCCGGATCGTGTAGCTCCCCGGCAGGACGTCCGGGCCCGGCGGGAGGAACTCGGCGGGGGTGTCGTCATCACCCAGGCTCCGAGGGCCGTCCATCCGCAGGTTCCATGACGTACGATTGAGGCCCGCCTTGGCCGGCCCGCGGAACCGTCGCACCGCGTCGCCCGCGGCGTCGAGCACCTCGAGGGTGGTCCGTGCGGTATCCCGTCCCGCCGCGGCGGTATCGGGCGGCGGTTCCTTCCCAAGCCAGTAGGTGATCAGTGCCCCGTAGGGGCGGTTCTCGCCCACGAACTTTCCGTCCGCCAGGAAGCGGATGCCGTCCACCTGGGCCACCTCGTACTGAATGGCAGGCGGGATGTCGAAGAGGTGAAGCGACCGACCCGCGATGCTCGGATCTGACGCGAGCGCACGGAGCGGACGGACGTCGTCGACCACGTACGCCGCGCGGCCGTGCGTCCCGATCACGAGGTCGTGGTCTCGCGGGTGCACGATGATGGCACGCACGGGAGCGCGCGGCAGCCCGTGGCGCCACAAGGTCCATTTGGCGCCACCATCCAGCGAGACATACATGCCGTACTCGCTTCCCAGGTACAGCACGTTGTGGTGCACAGGGTCCTGCTCCACGGCGTGCGGGCACGTGTACGGCTCGATGTCGGTGGTCACGAGGCTCGTCCAGGAGCGCCCGTAGTCGGTGGTGCGAAACAGGTACGGTCGGTTGTTCCCTCGACGGTGGTCGTCGAACACCACGAACGCCGTGCCTCCGTCGACCTTGGACGGCTCGATGTGTGGCACCCACGTGGCGGCCGGGACGCCCCGAATGCGGCCGACGACATTGCTCCACGTGGTTCCCCCGTCACGCGTGAGCTGCACGTTCCCGTCATCGGTCCCGACCCAAATGACCCCGCGCTCCGCCGGACTCGGCGCGATCGTCAGGATGGATGTGTGGTTTTCGGCAGCCGTCACGTCGTAGGTGAGGCCGCCGCTCTCCAACTGGCGTTGTTTCTCGGGATCATTGGTGGTCAGGTCGGGACTGATGATCGTCCACGAGCTGCCCATGTCGCACGAGCGGTGCATGAACTGGCTGCCGTAGTAGATGCAGCCGTCGAACGGGTCGGTGGCGATCCCCGCGTTCCAGTTGAATCGTAGCTCGACGCCGTCCGGGTGCGCGGGTCGGATGGACTTCCGCTCGCCCGTCAGCGTGTCGAAGCGCACGATGAACCCACCCTGCGACATCGCGTAGCCGTAGCGGCCGTCCTTGGGGTCGATGATCGTCGCGAACCCGTCACCGAAGGCCACCTCGCTCCAGTCGTAGTAGCGGATCCCACCGTTGTGCCACACCTGGCTCGGTCCCTTCCACGAACCGTTGTCCTGAAGCCCGCCGTAGATGTTGAACGGGACGGCCATGTCGACGGCGATGTGGTAGAACTGCGCCAGCGGGAGCGTCTCGACGAACAGCCAGCCCTGCCCGCGATCGCGCGAGATGTACACGCCGCCATCGTTGCCGTCGATCAGCAGCTCGCCGGTCGGACCCACCCAGAAGGCGTGATGGTCCACGTGGACCCGCGCGAACGGCAGCAGCGTGCGGAACGTCTTGCCGCCGTCCTCGCTCAGGTCGATGGTGCCGTGCACGTTGTAGACGCGGTTCTCGTTGGTCGGATCCACCCGCACCTGGGCGTAGTAGAACGGCCGCTCGGCGATTCCCCGTTCGCGGTTCACGATCGTCCAGGTGTCGCCGCCATCCGACGAGCGCATCATGACGCTGCGCTTGGCCTCGGTGACCGCGTACACCACGTCCGGATTGCCGCGAGCGAAGTCGAGCCCGATCCGGCCCAGCTCACCCGCCGGAAGGCCGTCGGCCGGTCCCAGCTTCTTCCACGTCTCGCCGCCGTCGTAGGTGACGTGGAGACCACTGCCCGGTCCGCCGGACGTGAAGAACCACGGCCAGCGCCGGTGCTCCCACATCGCGGCGATCAGGTGGTCGGGATTCGACGGGTCCATCACCAGGTCGCCGGTACCGGTGCGCGGGTTCACGTAAAGAATCTTGCGCCAGGTCCTGCCGCCGTCGGTGGTCTTGAAGACCCCGCGGTCTTCGCTGTCGGTCCACGTGTTGCCCAGCGCACCGACATACACCACGTCGGGATTCGTCGGGTGGATGAGGATGGCGTCGATGGCCCCGGTGTTGTCGAGCCCCATCTTGGTCCACGTCTTCCCGCCGTCCAGCGTCCTGTACACCCCGGTGCCGACCCCGGCCGAATTCCGCCGGTTCCGCTCTCCGGTCCCGACCCATACCAGGTCCGGTGCCGCCTGATGGATGGTGACCGCGCCGATGGACGACGTGGGGAGGTCGTCCATGATGGGTGTCCACGTGACACCCCCGGTGACGGATTTCCACAGACCACCGGTTGCCGTCCCCGCGTAGATGATGTTGGGATTGGCATCGACCGCGTCGATGGCACCGATGCGTCCGCTCATGCCGGCCGGGCCGATGCTGCGAGCCCTCATGCCTTCGAGTCGATCGAAATCGATCTGAGCCTCGCTCCGCTCCGGGCAGAGCAGCGGCAGCGTCACTGCGAGCAGGACGATTGTGAAAGAACGGAACGCGCTGGTCATGGGATGAACCCTCCACGATGGCTCGGAAATCGTCGGTCGCACCGGCTGGCCGCCGCTCGCACGGGAGGAACGGGCCGGTGTCGGCTACGTAAGGAAACCCCGGGCCGGCGCGATGCAAGCCTCGTCGTGCCTGTGGTGGCAGGTCGGCTCTCTGGCGAGTGCCCGTCCCGCGGGATAACATCCCGCGATCTCCGAAACCGATTCTTCAGCAGGAGTGAGCGCGCGATGTCTCGACGCGGCGCGGTGCAGCTTCCCGGTCTTGCTTTGGCGGTTGGCCTGGTCCTGAGCGTTGTTCCGACCGCCGCCATCGCCCAGGAGTTCGACGCCAAGCTCTACGATGCCCTCCAGTGGCGCAGCCTCGGCCCCGATCGCGGGGGCCGATCCACCGCCGCCGCCGGCAGCGCGGCACGGCCGCTGGAGTACTACTTCGGCGCGACCGGCGGGGGACTGTGGAAGACGACCGATGCCGGCCAGACCTGGCAACCGGTGACCGACGGCCAGGTGAACAGCGCGTCGGTCGGCGCAGTGCAGGTGTGCGAGGCCGATCCCGACGTCGTGTATATCGGCATGGGCGAGACGCAGCTCCGCGGCAACATCCAGCAGGGCGACGGCGTCTACAGGTCCACCGACGGCGGCGCAACGTGGAGGCACGTCGGACTCGCGGCGGCCCAGAACATCGCGCGCATCCGTGTCCATCCCACGGACTGCAACACTGTGTGGGTGGCGGCCTTCGGCGTGCATTCCGCCCCGAACGCCGAGCGCGGCGTCTACAAGTCCACCAACGGTGGGGAGACGTGGCGCAAGGTCCTGTTCCGCGATCCGCAGACCGGTGCCGTCGACCTCACGCTCGATCCCGGGAACCCGGCCGTGATGTATGCGGCTCTGTGGGAGGCATGGCGTAAGTCGTGGGGGATGTCGTCGGGCGGTCCCGGTAGCGGCCTGTTCAAGAGCACCGACTACGGTGAAACCTGGACCGAGATCACGCGCAACACGGGGCTGCCGCAACAGGGTGTCGTGGGCAAGATCGGCGTGGCCGTCTCACCGGCCGCGCCGTGGCGCGTGTGGGCGATCGTGGAGCACGACGAAGGCGGCGTGTTCCGTTCCGACGACGGCGGCGCCACGTGGACCCGCACCAATGACGAACGCCGCCTGCGGCAGCGGGCGTTCTACTACACGCGCGTGTACGCCGACCCCGCGGATCCGGAGGTCATGTACGCGCTCAATACCGGTTTCTACCGCTCGCGTGACGGCGGCAAGACGTTCCGGCCCATCCGCGTGCCGCACGGCGACAACCACGACCTCTGGATCGCCCCCAACGATCCCGACCGGATGATCAACGCAAATGACGGCGGGGCCAACGTGTCGTTCAACGGTGGCCAAACGTGGACCGAGCAGGACTACCCCACCGCCCAGTTCTATCGCGTGATCACCACCAATCACGAGCCGTACTTCATCTGCGGGGCGCAGCAGGACAACAGCACGGCCTGCATCCCGAGCAAGGGATGGAACCATCTCGGCACCAGCGGCGGGGGATCGGGGCCGTTCTTCCACTCGGCGGGCGGCTGCGAAAGCGGGTACATCGCCAACAGCGCGGCGAATCCGAACATCTTCTATGCCGGCTGCTACGGCGGGAGCCTGTCCCGCTTCGACTACGCCACGGGGCAGGGACGGGCCATCAACGTGTGGCCCGAGAATCCGATGGGGCAGTCGTCCATCGACCTGGTGGAGCGCGTGCAGTGGACCTTCCCGATCGTGTTCTCGCATCATGATCCCGACGTGCTGTACGTGGGGTCGCAGAAGGTGTGGAAGACCACGAACGAAGGACAGAGCTGGACGGCCATCAGTCCCGATCTGACGCGCCACGCGCCGGAGACGATGGGCCCATCCGGCGGCCCAATCACGAAGGACCAGACCGGGGTGGAGACCTACGCCACAGTGTTTGCCATCGCACCGTCGTACCACGATCCCAACGTGATCTGGGTGGGGTCGGACGACGGCCTGGTGCACGTCACGCGAAACGGGGGAGGCGCGTGGAGCAACGTGACCCCGCGAGACGCGCCTCAGTTCGTGCGCATCAACACCATCGAGGCCTCGCCCAACACGCCTGGAAGGGCCTACGTGGCGGGCATCCGCTATCTCGTGGACGACGATCGTGCGCCCTACATCTGGAAGACCACGGACTACGGGGCCACGTGGACTAAGATCGTGAGCGGGATCCCGGCCGACGATTTCATCCGCGCGGTGCGCGAGGATCCGGCCCGGCCCGGTCTCCTCTATGCCGCGTCGGAGAAGACGGTGTACGTCTCGTGGAACGACGGCGCCACCTGGCAACCCCTGTCCCTCAACCTGCCCACGGTCCAGGTGTCGGACCTCGTGGTCAAGGACGATGACCTGGTCATCGCCACCCACGGGCGCTCGTTCTGGATGCTGCGCAACATCGCGCCCTTGAGACAACTCACACAGCAGGTAGCCGGTTCCACGGTGCACCTGTTCGACCCCGTGGATCCGGTGCGCGACGTGGACAACGGTGTCGAGGTGTTCTACTACCTCGCTGAGGCCGTGGACACCCTGACGCTTGAGTTCTTGGACGCCGAGGGCAACGTGGTTCGGACGTTCACAGGAGCGAAGAGGGAGCGCGCAGCGGCTGAGGATGACGATGAGCCGTCGTTCTTCTTTGGCGGAGGGAGCCGGACGCCGGCGGTCACCGCGGGCTCCCACTCGTTCACATGGAATCTGCGCTATCCCGGATACACCGACTTCGACGGGCGCATCTTCTGGGCGGCGGGCAACTTCGGGCCGAGTGCGGTGCCCGGTCGCTACCAGGTGCGGTTGACGGTGGGTGACGAAGTGCAGACGCGGGAATTCGAGGTCACGATCGACCCACGGATCGCCGATCAGGTGACCGTTGCCCAGCTCCGGGAACGGTTCGACTTCGCGCTCCAGATCCGCGACCGGGTGAGTGACGCCAACGAGGCGGTGATCTGGATCCGAAATATCAAGAAGGCGATCGACGAGCGCCTCGAAAAGACAACCGATCGAGCGGTTGCTCGGCAGGCCACGACCGTGAAGGAGCGCTTGAGCGCGGTGGAAGGCGAGATCTATCAGGTCCGGAACCAGAGCAATCAGGATCCACTCAACTTCCCCATCAAGCTCAACAACAAGCTCGCGGCCCTGATGGGGGTGGTGGAGAGTGGCGAAGCCCGCCCCACCGACCAGTCACGCACCGTGTACGCGCATCTGGACACGTTGCTCCAACGACAGCTGGATCAGATGAACACGGTGATGCAGACCGACCTCGCTCGGCTCAACGAGTTGTTACGGGGCCAGAATCTGGAAGCGGTGGAGGTGGAGAGGCCGGAGCGGGAAGCGCAGTAGCGAGGCTTCCCGTTCATGCGCTTCCCCCTTCCCGCTGCCCGTCTCAATCGGTTACCCTTTCGACATGCGAGATAGCGGAAGCTCCCCTTCTCCCGGCGTGATGGATGACGACCACGTGTTCGACGTGGTCGAGGAGATCTTCCGCACGCAGATCAATCCGGCCGTGGCCCAGCACGGCGGACGAGTAGATTTGATCGACGTCGAGGACGGGGTGGTCGTGGTGCGCATGATGGGGGGGTGCCAGGGCTGCGGCATGGCCAACGTCACGCTGCGCCAGGGGATCGAAGCCTCGCTCAAGCGCATGGTGCCGGGGGTGCAGGGCATCAGGGACATCACCGACCACGCCGCCGGCACCAACCCCTACTACGCCCAGACCGGGAAATAGGGGGAGGACGGAGGAGACCCCTCCTCTCCCTCCCGCTTCCCGTTTGTACGCTTCCCCCTTCCCGCTTCCCCCTTCCCGCGTATCAGTCCCCGTGCGTCACCGTCTTCTTCTCCTGCTCCCCACCACCACCTACCGCGCCGAAGCGTTCGTCGAGGCGGCCACTCGGCTGGGTGTCGATCTCATGGTCGCCTCCGAGGAAGATTCCGCCTTCTCGGCGAGTCGACCCGACGGGCTGGTCACCATCGATTTCCGGTCGGCCGAGCATATCCGCTCGGTGGTGAACGCGCTTTCGGCGGACAATCGGATCGATGCCGTGTTCGGCGTCGACGATGAGACGGTGGTGGCCGCGGCGATCGCCGCTGAAGCGCTCGGGGTGCCGCACATCTCCGTTGCGGCGGCACGCGCGGCGGGGGACAAACACGTGCAGCGGCAACGTCTGGCCGCAGCGGGCGTGCCCGTGCCGGCGTTCGCCCGACATCGCATCGCCGACGATCCACGCGCGGTCGCGGAGAACCTCACGTATGCGGTGGTGCTCAAGCCGCTCCATCTCTCGGCGAGCCGGGGGGTGATGCGGGCGGATACGCCCGCAGAGTTCGTGCAGCGCCATCGTCGGCTGCGCTCCATTCTCGACTCGGCGGACGTACGCGAGCGCGGCGGCGAGGAGCGTGAATGGTATCTCGTGGAGCAGTTCGTGCCCGGGCCCGAGTTCGCGCTCGAAGGGTTGATCATAGATGGTCGGCTGCACGTGCTGGCGTTGTGGGACAAGCCCGATCCCCTGGACGGCCCGTTCTTCGCGGAGACGATCTACGTCACCCCGTCACGCCATCCGCAGGACGTGCAGGATGCCGTGATCGGCTGCGCCAGGCGGGCAGCAGCGGCGCTCGGCATCGATCGCGGCCCCGTGCACGTCGAGCTGCGGCACAACGATCGGGGTCCGTGGCTCATCGAGCTGGCGGCGCGGCCCATCGGGGGGAGGTGCGGCCAGGCGCTCCGGTTCGGGCCCCACGGCGGGATGTCGTTGGAGGAGGTCGTGCTGGCGCACGCCCTGGGACTCCTTCGCGAGGTGCCCGGGCGCATGGCGGAGGCCACCGGGGTGATGATGGTCCCCGTTCCGCACGCGGGCCGGCTGGTGCGCATCGACGGGATCGACGATGCCAGGCGGGTCGCCGGCGTCACGGACGTGGCGGTGACGGCGCACCGGGGTCAGCGGGTGGCGCCGCTTCCGGAGCAGGCCCGGTATCCGGCGTTCATTTTTGCACGCGGCTCGGAGCCTGCGGAGGTGGAGGCGGCGCTGCGGGAGGCGCATGCGTGCCTGCGGCCGGAGTACGCGGACTGAACGCGGTTAACATCGGTCGTCCACAACCTCGGGTCAGGCTTGCTCCGGTCCAGGGCAGGCTTCCTACGAGCCCGGGCAGCCTTCATCTCACGAGGTCCGAGCCACAACCGCCGCAGGGCTGGCGGCCGCAACCTATTGCAAAGTTTTAGCTTACAACTCCTTGGCGGACGTCACTCAGCCGGGCCCCTGCCTCGAGCGGCGAAGCCAGCGCCAACGTCGTCTTGCCATCTCGAAGATCGATTTTCATAATGTAGATCGTCGCGTAACGCAATTCCGGAAACGCCTTCCTCCCGGCGATCGACGACGCGCTGCTGTCCTGAACGAGGAGGCGACGCCCGATGCTCCTGCGTGCATCCCGGGCCCTGGCTTCGCTGGCGGTCACCTCCGCCCTGGCCGCGGGCGCCCTCAGCCACCGACTTCACTCAGCGCGACCTGCGGCACGACCTCGACGCGCTCTTCGAGGCCAGGGCCGACAACATCTTCCTCGTGAAGCTGAGCTACTGGATTGGGTTGTGAGCCCGTGACCGGGGACCGTTTCCGTTGGATGTCGCCCCGCGGTGTTCGAGCCGCGGCGTCGCTCGCCTTGGGGTTGGCGCTCGCCTGTGACACGGCCACCGGTCCGGCGGGCACCGGCCGGCCGCCCCGGACGGGGGATGGGTGGGAGACGGCGTCGCTCGACCGCGTGGGGATGACCCCCGAGCCCCTGGCGGAGTTACTCGAGCTGATCTCCACCACCGAGAACCATCTGATCCACAGCGTGCTGATCGCCCGGCACGGGAAGCTGGTGTTCGAGGCGTACTGGCCCGGGATCGACCTCGAACCCGGCACGCTGAACCCGATCGGACGGGACTTCGATCGGGAGACGTTGCACTACGTGGCCTCGGTGTCCAAGAGTCTCACGTCGGCGCTCGTGGGCATCGCCATCGACCAGGGGCTCATCCATGGCGTCGGGGACTCCGTGTTCTCGTTCTTCCCGGAGTACGGTCACCTCGAGACCCAGGACAACCGCCAGATCGTGCTCGAGCACCTGCTGGCATTCTCGTCCGGCTACGACTGGAACGAGTTCGTGTACGGGTTCGACGATCCCCGGGATTCCCACTATCAGCTGTTCAACACGGCCGATCCGATCGGCTATTTGCTGGGGCGTCCGATGACGTCGGTTCCCGGCACCACGTTTCACTACAACAGCGGCGACACGAACATCCTCGGGGAGATCGTGCGGCGAAGCTCCGGGTGGGCAACGCTGATCGAGTTCGCCGACCAGGTCCTCTTTCGGCCTCTGCAAATAGAGGACTACGACTGGGTGAGACTCCCGCTGGCCCTGGAGATCACGTTCGCATCCGGGGGCGCCTCGCTCCGTCCGCGTGACATGGCAAAGCTCGGAGCGCTGTATCTCAACGGAGGCGTCTGGAACGGACGGCGCGTCATCTCGACCGAGTGGGTCGACGCATCCACCATGCTGACCACCCCGCTTGCCGGCAGCTATCGCACGCTCTACGGATATGGGTACAACTGGTGGTTGGGACGCTCTCCGTACGCCGGCGGGACGGTCGAGTACTTCCGGGCCGCCGGCTGGGGAGGGCAGGACGTCTACGTGTTCCCCGCGCTGGACCTGGTCGTCGTCTTCACGGCCGGCGGGTACTACGACACGAGGCCCCTGGAGGTCAACGACCTTCTCGAGCAGTACATCTTCCGGGCGATCGTGGAGTGAGGCGCCGCGCGATGGTGACGCGCGGGCGGTGCCCGGGTCATGCCGTTGTGTCGAGTCGGAGCGGTGGTCCGATTCCGGCTTGACCCCCCTCTCAAGCGCCGCTAGGTTCCTTCTCCGCCGGGAGTTAGCCCTCCCGACGCGCCCTGGTGGTGGAATCTGGTAGACACGCTGTCTTGAGGGGGCAGTGGCGCGAGCCGTCCCGGTTCGAATC
>CAYGCN010000067.1:10610-15481 GCA_964348385.1 uncultured Gemmatimonadaceae bacterium | reverse complement strand
GGTCGCCCACGCCGTCGCCGTCGCTGTCGTAGAACGAGCGGACGAAGATCTCGTAGCAGACGGCGCCGCGCTTCCAGTTGGGCGCGTCGGAAACGCTCACCTCCTGCGCGGCCGTCCGGGCGGGGTGCGCCAGGAGTGTGGCGCCGAGCGCAGCGAAGAACGTGCGAGGCATGCGCATGCTGTCTAGGCCTCCGACCGGCGGTGTCGTGCTTCGGGGGCGACCAACGTAGCCCCGGGGGGGTTCCCGGACAAGAACGGCCTCGGCGAGGCGGTGGCTGGACACCGGCGAGACCCCGTGCGATACTGTCGGCCCCGGGATTCGGGCTGCCCGTCCTGAGCGACCGCTCTACCCTGAACAGCCACGTGTGGTGACGCCAGGCTGCTCGGGCTGAGGCCGGGAAATCCTGACGTCGAGTGATGCACAGAGGGAAGCATGCCCCAGTTTCAGCTTGAGGCGCCGGACCTGGCGATGGTGCTGTTCTACGTGGTCTTCATTGTGGGGCTCGGCTTCTACTTCGCGAAGCGCACCAAGACCACCGACGACTACTTCCTCGCGGGCCGAGCGCTAACCTGGTGGCTCATCGGCTTCTCGCTCTTCGCCTCCAACGTCTCGTCCAGCACTCTCGTGGGCTTGTCGTCCGCGGCGTTCAGCTCGGGCATCTCGGTCTACAACTACGAGTGGATGGCGGCCCTCGTCCTGATCGTGTTCCTGGTCTTCTTCCTGCCGTTCTATCTGAAGACCCGTGTGTTCACCATGCCGGAGTTCCTGGAGAGGCGATTCGACCAGCGATCGCGATACTACTTCTCGGCGCTGCTGGTGGTGCTGAACATCACGGTCGATACGGCCGGCGCGCTCTACGCGGGAGCCCTGGTCGTTCAGATCCTCTACCCGCAAGTCCCGCTCTGGCAGTCCGTGATCGTGCTTGGTGTCCTGGCCGGCATCTACACGATTGCCGGCGGCTTGCGGGCGGTGGTCTATACCGATGCCGTGCAGGCGGTTCTGCTGATCATCGGGGCGTTCCTCGTCGCCGTGCTGTCCTTCGACGCGATCGGAGGCTCTTGGTCGAACGTGGTGGCCAGTGTCCCGGCCGACGACCTGTCAATCGTCCGGCCGGTGACGGACCCGGTCCTACCGTGGCCGGGGCTGGTCACGGGGGTCTTCCTCCTGGGTTTCTACTTCTGGGGCACCAACCAGTTCATGGTGCAGCGCACCCTGGGGGCGAGAGACCTTCACCACGGACGCTGGGGGGCGCTCTTCGCCGGCCTGCTCAAGCTCCCGGTCATCTTCATCATGGTGTTGCCGGGCATCTTCGGTCGGCTGCTCTACTCCCCGGCCGAGTATCCGGCGCTGGCCCAGAATCCCGATCTCATCTTTCCGACGCTCCTGTTCGATCTGCTCCCGGTTGGCGTCCGCGGCCTCATCATCACGGCCCTGGTGGCGGCGATCATGTCGAGCGTCGACTCGACGCTCAATTCCGCCTCGACCCTGGTCACCATGGACTTCATCAAGAAGATCAAGCCCAACGTGCCCAACCACAGGCTGGTGATCGCCGGGCGCATCGTGACCTTTGCGTTCATGACGGCCGCGATTCTCTGGGCCCCGCAGATCGTGAGGTTCCCCAATATCTGGACCTACCTGCAGCAGATGTTGGCGTATCTGGCCCCGCCGATCGTCGCCTGCTTCTTCGGGGGCGTGTTCTGGAAGCGCGCCAACGGGAATGGGGCCCTGGCGGCGCTGGTGGTTGGGCATGTGGCGGCCGCCGTCATCTTTGGCCTGGCGCTTTCGGGGTCGATCATCATTCAGACGCAGGCACTGACCCCGGAGGAGATCGAGATGGCCGCGGCGGGCACCCCGGTCCTCCACTTCCTCTACCTGGCGCCGATCCTGCTGGCGATCTCGCTGGGGGCTCTGGTGGTCGTGAGCCTCGCGACGGCCAGGCCCGCCGAGGAAGTGGTCCGCACGTTGACGTGGTCGCCGGCCTTGCTGACGGCGGAGACACCGGCATTGGCCGGCCTGCCGTGGTACAAGAACTATCGATACCAGTCAGCCGCCATGCTGGTGCTGATTGCCATCTTCGTGATCGCGTGGTGGTAGGCGGCGACGGGAGATCGATGCCGAGGTTCCCGCGGGGCACCTCTGGCTGGAGATTCCTCCGGGCGCGAGCTTGTAGGAAGAGTCTGACAACCCGCTTCCCGTGCGGAAGCGCCGAAGAGACGCGAACGTCGGAGCGTAACGATGAGACTGCGCCGTGAAGTGATCCGGTTCATGATGATCCTGGTGCTGGCGGCGGGATTTTCCGGAACCGCCAGTCCGCAGACCCCCGCCATCGATCAACGGGTTGACGACCTGCTCTCCCGCATGACCTTGGATGAGAAGGTGGGCCAGCTGGTGCAGTACAGCGGTGTGAGCGACCAGACGCTGGCCGCCATCCGGCAGGGCCGAGTCGGTTCCCTGTTGAACGTTCCCGGCGCTGAAAACGCCAATCGCGTGCAGCGGGTTGCCGTGGAGGAATCCCGCCTCGGCATTCCGCTGCTGTTTGGCCTGGACGTGATTCATGGATACCGCACCATCTTCCCCACGCCGCTCGGCACCGCCTCGAGCTGGGACCCCGAATTGGTGACGCGCATTGAAGCCATTGCCGCGCGCGAGGCTCGGGCCGCCGGCGTCCATTGGACGTTTGCGCCGATGGTCGATATCGCCAGGGATCCGCGTTGGGGACGGATCGTCGAGGGCGCCGGGGAGGACCCCTACCTCGGCTCCGTGATGGCCGCTGCGCGGGTGCGGGGGTTTCAGGGTGACGACGTCGGGTCTCCGGAACATCTCCTGGCGTGCCTGAAGCACTACGTGGCCTACGGTGCGCCCGTCGGCGGCCGGGACTACAACTCCGTCGACGTGTCCGAGCGGAGCCTGCGCGAGATCCACCTGCCGCCATTCAAGGCCGGCGTCGACGCCGGCGCCATGAGCCTCATGAGTGCGTTTCAAGTCTTGAACGGCGTGCCGGCCACCGCCAATACCTTCACCATGAAGCGGATCCTGCGCGGCGAGTGGGGGTTCGATGGCTTCGTCGTGAGCGACTGGAACTCCGTCGGCGAGCTGGTCGATCACGGGTACGTGGCGGACGGCCGGGAGGCGGCCCATCGCGCGATCGCCGCCACCATCGACATGGACATGATGGGTAACGTCTACGCGCGGCATCTTGCCGACCTGGTCCGCGACCAAGTCGTTCCCGAAGCGATGCTCGACCAGGCCGTGCGCAGGGTGTTGCGAGCCAAGTTCAGGTTGGAGTTGTTCGAGAACCCCTACGCCGATGCCGACCTCGAGCGAGCCGTCATCCTCCGGGATGACCACGTGGCAGCCGCCCGGGAGGCCGCCGGACAGTCCATGGTGCTGCTCAAGAACGAGGGTGACCTCCTTCCGCTCGCCGACGACATCGGGTCGATCGCCCTGATCGGGCCGTTGGCGGACAATCAGCAGGAGCTGCTGGGGACGTGGAGCGCGCAGGGTCGCGCGGAGGACGTGGTGACCGTGCTCGCGGGCATTCGGGGCCGCCTCGCACCGACCACCGTCGTGAGCCATGCGCAAGGCACGTCGATCACGGGGGGCGAAACCGAGGGCTTCGCCGAAGCGGTGGAGGCGGCGCGCCAGGCCGACGTGGCCATCGTGGTGGTCGGGGAGCGCGCGGTGGAAACCGGCGAGGCCGCCTCGCGCACCTCGATTGAACTGCCCGGCGTGCAACAGGACCTGATCGAGGCCGTCTACCAGACGGGCACGCCCGTCGTGGCGATCATCATGAGCGGTCGGCCGCTCGCCATCCCGTGGCTCGCGGCGAACGTGCCGGCCATCCTCCAGGCCTGGCACGCTGGCGTGCAGGGAGGCCACGCCGTGGCCGATGTGCTCTGGGGCGACGTCAACCCCGGTGCCAAGCTGACCGTCTCGTTCCCCCGGTCGGTCGGCCAGGTGCCCATCTACTACAGCCGAGACGTGACGGGACGGCCGGCTACCGAATTCCGGTACACGTCCAGGTACCTCGATTCACCCAACACGCCGCTGTATCCGTTCGGCCACGGACTGAGCTACACCACGTTCGCGTACGACGCTCTCAGCTTGAGTGCCGACACGATAGCGTCGGGCGGCACCCTGACCGTGAGCGCGACGGTCACGAACACTGGGAAGGTCGCGGGAGCGGAAGTGGTGCAGCTCTACATCCGTGACCCCGTGGCGAGCATGGTCCGACCCGTCCGGGAACTGAAGGGTTTCGCGAAGGTGCGGCTCGAGCCGGGCGAACAGCGCACCGTGCAGTTCACGCTCGGCCCGCGCGAGCTCGGGTTCTACAATCAGGACATGCAGTGGGTGGTCGAGCCCGGCGGCTTCATGGTGTGGGTCGGTTGGAACGCGGTGGAAGGGCTGGAGGGGAGCTTCACGGTGAGGGGGAACTAGCGGGAACTCGCTTGGTGAGGCCCCATCGCCATCCGGCGCGACTCACGACGCCGACGGTGTGAGGTTGGTGACGTCAGCGGTGTGCGGGACACGCCGAGGCGCGTCCCGCACACCGAGCATGCTTCACCGGCAGCCGCCTCAGACTTCCGGGCAGCTCACTTGCCGCGTCGCCAGATCCAGCTCGCAGGTCCGCTCGCCGTTTATCGTGACGCTCACGAACTGCGTGCCGTTGAAGGTGATCACCACGGTACGCTCGCGGGTGCGGGTATCGCCCAGGCCGCTGACCACCTCGACGGTCACGTTGCGGGTAATGGTGCCGGACTGTGGCCAGGTGCCCTCGCGCGGCACCAGGATCACCACGTCCGCCACGACGGTGCTGGACGACATGTCGTAGGTGCGCGTGCCGCGGTCGTCCGAGGTCTCGGTGCGGTTG
>CAYGCN010000067.1:5116-10578 GCA_964348385.1 uncultured Gemmatimonadaceae bacterium | reverse complement strand
CGGAGACCGTGAAGTCGCGCTCGCGGTTCACCGTCACCGTGATCCCCTCGCGCGACCGCTCGCCCTCCAACGAGAAGTAGAAGTTGATCGAGGCGGTGGCCTCGGCGTCGAACCGGACCTGCTCGTTGCCGTCGGCATCGTAAAAGGTGATCTCGCGCTCGATCGTGAGCGAGCCGTCCCAGGCCTCCCGCGTGCACCGGATCCGGCCCTGATCGCGGATGCAGTCGGCCGGGCTCGGGAAGATGGTCGTCATCGCCCGATCGGCTTCGGTGTGCATGAGCGCGATGTCGTCGATCGTCTGGTCGGCCACGTACTGCGCCACGTCCAGATCTACCAGCGCCTCTTCCTGTGGATCGGGCGCGCTGGAATCGCTACACGCCCCCAGGATCAGGGTGAGTGCCATGGCGGCCAGGCCGCCGCGTATCGTGTTCGCTCGCATGGTCTTCTCCTTCTCCCTCCGTAATAGCGGTCCGATGGGGGCGCACGTAGCGGCCCTCCGCTGCCGGACCGTCTGACGATGGGGGTGGGGAGATGTTAAGGGCGTGACGTGGGTCACACGGTGCCCCTGCTCACGGGGCGGGTCCGTCTGGTCTTCTTGGCGGGGGGTATGACCCGATCCTGGCCCTCCGTCCGGCTACGAGCGGGCTGCCGACGCTGGCGCCACCCGCGGGCATGTCCAGGTCGGCGCCCGCGTGGGGTGGTCGCGTTGATGGGCCCCTGCGTCCGGCGCGCTTCCCGTTGCCGGACCTTGACGATCGCGGCCTCGTTCAGTCCAGCGGCCTCCAGCCGTGGGGACGGCGGGCCACTCCTCGCCGCGTCACTTCTCGCATGTCGATGGTGCCGTCGGGCCTCCGTTGGACCCCGTAGACCGTACCGGGGAAGTCGAGGCGCCGTTGGATCTCCCAGATCCCATCGTGATCGTCCGGTGGGAGGACGGTCGCCGGATCGCCAACCGCGATCCAGCCGATGGGCACCGTGGCCCCGGCGGGCAGCCTGCTGTTGATGTGTACCACCCCATTGATGCGGACTTCCGCACCGACTTCGATGCGCGCCCCGTGAAAGATCCGCACGCCGGTGGCGAGGAAGACCTCGCGTTCAACCGTGCAGCCGTAGAGCGCGGCCTGTGCTCCTACCAGCACATGGTCGCCGATCTGCACGGGGTGTGCCTGTGCGCTCCGAATGACGACATGCTCACGGACGATGGTGTGTTCACCAATGGTCACCGGCGCCTCTTCGCCCAGCAGCACGGCGCCGAAGGAGATATGCGCGCCGGCCGCGACCGTAACGTCGCCGCTGAGTACCGCCGTCGGCGCCACAACCGCGTCCGGATCGACGCGTGGCGTCTTGCCGTTGACCTCGAATCTCATGACCGCGATGGGGCTCCGACGCTTGCTGGCGTGGTCCCGCGCTCCGCCGACCGTCACCTCTCCCACGGCCCGGGCAGGCGCTGCGTGAAGGGCCGGTCGGTCGCAATCGGAACATGATCGCGCCGAGGCACGCTCCAGGGGTACCGGGCTCCTCCCCGCCGCCTTTGGCGACCCAGGTATGCGGCGTGTCTTTTCACTTAACCCGTCGGGACCGGCGCCACAAGAACCCGCTCACGATCGGCAGCAGCAGGAAGAGGGCGAGCAGCAGCCCGGTGCGCCAACCGATGCCGCCGTCGGGTTGGTCTTCGGGGGGTGGCGGCTCGTCCTCCCGGGGAGGAGGCCGCTCGCCGAGCACCACGGCGCTGGGGATGTCGATCGACTGGCCGACCTCGGTGACGTGGAAGTCAGTGATGTTGTGGACTGCCCGATCCCCGGCTCCAGTCGACTCGACAGCGTGGCGACTGGCACACCCTCGGTGAGCGTGACGGTGACCAACACTGGGGACGTGGCCGGGGCGGTAGTGGTGCAGCTCTACATTCGTGACCCCGTGGCGAGCATGGTCCGACCCGTGAGGGAGTTGAAGGGGTTCGGTGGAGGGGCTTGAGGGGAGCTTTGTGGTGACGGGCGTGTAGCGAGGGCGCACCTGGAGAGCCGTTACTAGTCAGGTGCTCCTACGCGGAAGCGGGGGCGCGGGACGAGGGGTGAGGGCTTACGGCTCGCGCCGCAAGCTCACGGAACAGAGGGGGTGTGGTACCGATCCGCGATGCGCCTCACCAGCGCGTGGATCCGGTGGCCGGGATACACCCATGGGTGTCGGTAATTGGACGCGACCATCAGTCGCACGCTTTCGTATTGCCCGCCGTTCATGTACGCTAGGAGAAAGCGCGCGAAGTCCGACGTGGTACTCTTGAGCTCCCCCGCCGGGTAGGCCAAGTAGCGGTAGAACGAGAGAGGACTGTGCCGATCGCCGTACAACGTCGCCACGTGCTGCATGTCTAGGTCGGCATATGCATGACTCGTGCTGACCATGCCGAGTGGGTCGAAGATGTACTGCTTGCAGTACTCGTTGTAGTCCATCCCGCTCACGACTTCCACGAGATATGCCGCCAGCGCCGTGCCGATGTTGGAGTAGTACTCCCGCTTCCCCGGGGGGCTCGGGAGCCAGACCGCGGGCACGTACTGTTCGCCGCCCGGCAGGATGAATGCTGGCAGCGCCTCCTGGAGCGGCGGGGAGGCGTCCATCGGATACCGACGATAGAATCCGGGGACTTCGGCGTCGCTCTCGGGCCAGTTGAGTCCTGACGTGTGCGTGAGGAGATGGTATGGGGTGATCGCGTCGTCGGGGAAACTCGGGTTCCTCACCCCAAAGGGCAGGTAGTCGTTGATGTCCGCGTGCAGATCGATCAGTCCTCGCTCGGCGAGCTGCATGACCGCGGTCGCAACCACCAGCTTGGAAACCGAGGCCAGCCGATAGATCGTGCGACGGTCCGCCGTCCGCTCACTGGCGATGTCGGCGCGTCCGTAGTGCTGTTCCCAGACGATCGCGTCGTCCTGCACCACAAAGGCCGCAAGGGAAGGAAGGCCCGCCTCTGCGACGGCACGCGCAATCTCACCCTCGGGGTCGGCGAATTCCTCGACGTCGGTGACCCAAGGGACGCAACTTGCAAGGGCGAGGACGCACGGCACGGCTAGTGGGCTGACCATTGCCGGCGGCCTGCAGGAGCGCACGAGCGAAGCCCACATGCTCAGAACCGGTGCCCGATTAGGAGCCCGAGGGCGACCAGGTGCACTCGGCCCGGGCTCTCATGGAGGTCGGTGAAGTCCTCGCGGGGCGACAGGGTGCCCGCGAGACCCCACTCGAACCTGAGCTCGACCATCCATACGCGGGACCAAGCGGGGAACTCGACGTCGACCGCGGACACCAGGCCGTAATCGAACGCGCGCACGTTCGGCACGGGCTTGGAGTCCCGCGCTCCCCAGATGTCGATCGTGCGACGCGCCGTGAGCCGAAGCCCGCCGTAGGGCCCCAGGAGCAGGCTGGGCCGAACGGCCCACGCAGGGAATGGCTGGTAGCGGAGCAGCACCGGGGCCTGCAGGTAGCTCACGTTCAGATGATAGAACGTGTTGTACAGCTCGCGCTGCTCCCAACGTACGCCTCGCTGTGAGAAGTACAGTTCCGGTTGTAGCGCGAGTGGACCAAAGAGCGTGATGGTGTGGCACGCGCCGATCTGCAAGCCGATGTCCGGGAGACCGTCGCCGTCCTGCACCAGGTCGACTTCGTATCCCAAGAACGGTCGGTAGTCTTCACCGGACCACACCCGCTCATCGCTGTGGGTTGCGCGGTAGCCCGAGAGCGCGACGCCGGCCTTGACGCCGACTTGCGAGAGGGCCGTGGAGGGGGCCGCCCAGAGGAGCAGGAATGGCAATGCCGCGAGCACGGGAGCCGCCGGAGCGCCCAGAGCCGCCGGCGAGGCCGAGTTGGAGGCGGTGCCGCAAAGACGCACAAGGCCCCCTGGAGCGCAGTGACGGGTGTGACGCGATCACGGTGCCGCCGACAGCTTGAAGCGGGAATGAAGCTGTAATGAAAGCTCGAGCGCATTGGCGAGGGGGGCTGTCGGGTTTCATTCCTGAACGCATAGGTGCGCGGGCGCCCGAGGCGAGCCCCCGGGCGTCGGGCGAAAAGCAGCCTCCTAGACGGGGTGGCGAGCGATCGGTGCCGAAGCCGTGCCTGACTTCGTACACCTGTGAGCTTTCCAGGCGCACTGTCCGGTGCTCTCCTGGTTCGCTCAGCCCGCCACCCCGCGGGGTGACACTCGATTGCGCGTTACCGCACGACGACCGGCTCGACCGTACGGCGGACCTCCACCTTCAGTCGGGACCCCGGGAGGCCGCCCGCGATCTCCACCTGATTGAAGCGGAAGACCCGGATCCGCTGATCGGGCCGTTCCACGTTTTCCGTGGCCGGCACGACGGCAGCCCCGGTATCCGGCAACACGGGCGAGCTGTAGTCATGGGTCTCAAGCTCGGCCGACCTCGCTTGTAACGGCACCGTCCATTCGACGGTGAGCGCCTGGAGCGCCGCCACCGTGTCGTTAGCGGCGGGGGAGGTGATCTCGTGGACTCCCGGCCCGCCGAGAATGACCCCTTCGACGTTGTCGGTGTTCCGAACGACGTCGAGCTCGAAGTCGCCGGCCGGAAAGGTGTTGCGCGTGGCGCGGTAGTCACCGGAGCCCGGGCCGGATTCGAGCAGCGTGACGGTGCCGAGATCCGCGTTCTTGATGGTGACCGTGGCACCGGACACCGCGTTGCCCGCGCCATCCTCCACGGAGACTTCGAAGTCGGTAATGAACCCGCCGACCACGTCGTTCGCTTCAATGTCCGCGGTCACTTTGAGCGTGGATGACCCGGTACCCGGATCGTTGCGCTCGACCACGGGGCCCGTGCTGTCACCGCATGCGACGACGGTGCTGAGCACCGCGGTCATGATGCTGAGGGGAAGGCTACGCATTGCTGGTTCCCTCCGTTGACGTTGGCACCTGGTATTCGGTCCCCGTGGTGCTTTCAGGTCGCAAGTGCCATGCCGAATTCCTGAGGGCCGGCAAGCATGTGCCACACCGGTACATGGGACCGGTGTGTGATGCACCGCACATTTGCGTTGGTGATCCGGGATGGAGCAGGATGTATCGTTTCGATGCGGTGATCCGGCTGGGGAGCGGCACCGCTCAGGGATGATCGCCCGCGCCTTCAGGCGGTCATCGGGTCCGGATGGGGAGAACGGCGCGGTAGATGATGCGGACCGACCTGGGCCCGGTTACCGAGTGGCGGGTTGCGTTTGCCGGCTGGCGGCCCGTTCCGGGTGCCGCGGTCGCCACTCAATCCGGCCGGCGCGCGGGTTGCCTCAGTTGGATGGCGGAGCGGTCCAACCCGGTCCGCGCACGACCCGGCCGGGAGTCGCACCCGTGTGCTCTCCATCGCGGAGGACCTGCACGCCGTTCACGAACACGTGCTGCGTGCCGGTGGCCAACCGATGCGGATCGTCGAACTCGGCATGGTCCTGGATTGTGGCAGGATCGAACACCACGATGTCCGCCACAG
>CAYGCN010000067.1:3931-5093 GCA_964348385.1 uncultured Gemmatimonadaceae bacterium | reverse complement strand
CCCGCCGGCTGAGGCGGAGGTTGGCGGCCGGCAGCGAGGTGAGCCGACGGATCGCCTCCGTCAGGGGGATGACCTGCTGGTCTCGCACGTACCTGCCGAGGAGTCGGGCGAAGTTGCCGTACGCGCGCGGGTGGGGGTTCGAGTTGAGGAATACCCCCTCCGGTGCCAGGGACCCGGCATCCGATCCGAAGCTCAACCACGGCAGCGCGATCTGCCGCCGGACGTTGTCCTCAGACATGAGGAAGTACACGGTGCCCACGCGTGAGTTGTCTTCGATGACCAGATCCATCGCCGTCTCCTCGGGCGACGTGCCGCGCATCGACGCGACCTCGGCGAGGGACTTCCCGGTGAGCGGCTTCAGGGAGTCGTTCTTGAAGCCCACCAAGAGCACGTTCTCCGGCGAGCCGGCCGCATAGTAGAGATTCTCCCATTCGTCGGTGTCCGACGACATCTCACGCCGCACGAGCTGACGCGTCGCCGGGTCTTTCAGCCGCTCGATCCAGTCGTTGAGGCCGCCTTCTTGGACCCAGGGAGGCATCGCCGCATTGAGACCCGTGGCGCCCGCCGTGTAGGTGTACATGTCGGCCGTGATGGCAAGCCCATCCGCCCGAGCCCGCTCAATCCGATCGATGACTCGGTCCAACTTGCCCCAATTGGATTGGCCGGCGGCCTTCAAGTGGTAGATCTCAGCACGGATGCCCGCCGCACGTGCGATGGTGATGAGCTCGTCCACCGCCTCCAGCAACCGATTGCCCTCGCTCCGCAAGTGCGAGATGTACATGCCGTCGTACTCGGCAGCGACCTTCGCGAGCTCGATCAGCTCCTCGGTCTCGGCGTAGAACGCCGGCCCGTAGATCAGGGATGAGCCAAGTCCGAGGGCGCCGTCCTCCATGGCCGCCCGCACCAGGGCCCGCATCCGCTCCAGCTCTTCAGGTGTCGGAGGGCGGTCCTCGTGCCCGATCTCGTGGATCCGGACGGTGGTGGCGCCCACAAAGGACGCCACGTTGGTCGACACGCCCCGCGCGACCAGGTGCTCGAGGTATTCCGCCAACGTGGTCCACGGAATGTCGAACTTGATGTCGCCCTGCTGGTCCAACACCTCCTGTTTCATCTCCTCGTTGAGCGGGCCCATCGACCAGCCCTCCCCGAAGACCTCGAGCGT
>CAYGCN010000067.1:1403-3838 GCA_964348385.1 uncultured Gemmatimonadaceae bacterium | reverse complement strand
GCCCAGCTGAGCATGTTGATGAAGCCCGGCGCCACGGCCAGGCCGGACGCATCGATGTCGACCCTCCCCCTGCCGTCGACCGGCCCGCCAACCATCACGATGGAGTCTCCCTGCACCGCAACGTCACCGATGTACGGCTTGGCGCCCGTGCCGTCGTAGATGGTGCCGCCGCGAAGCACGACGTCGTAGTCGGCGGCGCATGCCGCGAGAAGGAGTAGCGGCGCAAGACGGATTGTGGTGCGGATCATGGGATTCGCTCGGTGGAAGACGTGATGCTCGGAAACATAGTTGCACGTGACCCGGCGTTCGCGCGCCGGTAGACGGGAGGCGTGCCATCATCGCCGACCCACGTCCAGCGTGCAATGTGTAGCGGCGTTCGGCGCTGTGGCAAGGAACCGCGCCGACGCCGGCTGACGGCGAGGCGTGCCGCCAGCGCTACCGGCCGCTCACGTATCGCATGATGTCGTGAGGTCCCATGGCGTCGAGTCCGAGCGATGCCAGACTACGGCCCGCCTGCCAGAAGTCGCGTTGGCATACGATGCTGCCCAGTTGGATGATGGCGTCGATCGTCGGGGTGGGGACGTTGAGCAGGTCCCCGAGCTGCGAGATCGGGAGCAGCCCGCAGGGAAGATCTTCCGTGAGGTAGCGGTCCTGCAGCGTGGTCGGCCCCTTCACGTTGGCGATCACCTCATAGCGGTCACCGTCGGGGCAGGTGAAGACCTCGCCCATGATGCTGGCCGGCTTGCCGAAATCCTCGTCGGGGTAGCCGGGAATGGTGAACCCGAGCTTCTCCGCCACGGCCTTCGAGTCACGGAACAGGTCATGGATCACCCGACGTGTGGCCGGTCCCATGCCCTCGCGGTACATGTAGAAGTCCCCCGCGGAGTACTCGATCCGTCCGACGCTCAGCAGGGCGCCCGGCGGGTGGACGATCGGGTTGGGGTTGGCAAACGCGGCCTGGAGCACATGGTCGGCGGGCTCCACTGCCGGCCACAGCTTCTGCAGCGCCTCGGGCCAGTCGCCCGTATCCGTCGCCGGCAAGGCCGCCACCAGTATGGGGGTCGCGAGCAGCAGCAGGTCGACAGTCGCCGGCCCGGAGATCCTGGTGCCGTACGGCAGCGTGCTCCCTTCCAGGATCACGGGCCGCTCGAGATCCGGCCGCTGGGCCAGCAGGTGTGCGAGCCGCAGGGACCCGAAGTCACCGGCCCAGACGATGACGATCTGCTCCGAGGTCAGGTACGGCATCATCGCATCGAAGAACAGGTCGTGCCCGAAGGCCGGGACCGACAGGTTGATGAGCCGTGCGCCGGTCAGAGCGGCCGCGAAGTCCGTGGTGACCAAGGCCGGCCGCGCCTTGCCCGTGCGACCGACCCCGGTCAGCACGATCTCGCCCGCGTCGAGCGTCGCCTTGAAGCGTTCGGCGAAGTCGGGGTGCTCGCACAGGCGCACCTCGTATCCTGCCAGCGCTAGGTCGGCAGCCATCGCATGGGCGCCGTGCCCTCCGCCCAGGACGGCAATCGGTTCCAGTGTCATGGGCTCAGCTCCGCATGACCAAGTGAGTGTGCCATCTGATCGTGCCGTACCGCCGTTCGACGCGCTGTCCGGCGCCCGGCTACGGACGCCCCGGGTTGAACAGGAAGTAGTCGTGGGCCGCTCGGGCGATGTGCGCGATGACCCGCTCCCGCGCGGCGACGTCGCGCTCGGACTGCTTCACGAACGCCGTTACCACGACGTGCCCGGCCTCGTCGGGCAGCGTGATGATGCCCACGTCGTTGGTCGTGGCACCGATGGTGCCGGTCTTGTGCGCGACCTCGGTACCCGGCGCGAGCAGACCCTTGAGCCGGTTGCGACCCGTCCGGCAGCGCACCATGATGTCGACCAGCAGCGCGGTGCTCGAGTCGCTGAGCAGCTCCCCGCGCCACAGCCTGGCGAGCAGCTGCGCCATCCCTTCGGGCGTGGACGTATCTCGTGGGTCCGCGTCGAACACTGCCTCGGCCGAGTCGCGTTGCACCGGCGTGGTCGCCTCCCGCAGCTCGTCGTATCGATCGGGCGTCCACTCGGCGTCGGGCGGCAGCTCGGTGATCCCCACCCAGTCGGCGATCAGGGAGATGGTGGGCCGGTCCACGGTGATGCCCTGGAGGCCGAGTGCGGTCATGCGTCCGGTCACCGCCGTCGGGCCGCCGGCCAGCCGCAGCAGCAAGTCGGTCGCCGAATTGTCGCTGATGATCAGCATTAGTTCCAACAGATTGCGCACGGAGAGCCACACTCCGGGGTCGTCGAACAGGGGCGTGAGCGTACCACTCCCGGGGTGGAGATCGGCCGGACGAACCTCGATCAGGCTGTCAAGGCCGAGCTCTCCCCGATCGACCCGGGTGAGCAATTGTACCGCGATCGGGACCTTGTAGGTGCTGGCCATGGGGAACCGCTCGCCACGG
>CAYGCN010000067.1:0-1393 GCA_964348385.1 uncultured Gemmatimonadaceae bacterium | reverse complement strand
CCACCGGATGTCGAGATCCCATTTCCGGCCGGACTCGAGGTGGACGACCCCCACGCCCACCATTCCCGTTCCTTCGCACCGGTCCCCGCGGCAGATGACCCCCTCCGCGAGCCGCGCCATCTCGCGCTCGAGCCGCGCCAGCCACTGGTCCTCTTGGGCCGCAGAGGGTTGAGAGAGCCCGAGCGTGCCGATCACGCTCAGCGGAACGATTGACCAGATGCGGTGCATGACGACCTCCGAGCCGATGGCCAAGTGATGACTCGTGTTCCAGGCAGACCGACGGCGTGTTCCGGGTCTCCGCCGATGGACGCTCCGATCTGCGGGAGCTAGGTTGCCAGGATTCCGGGCGCGCCATCGGTCGCCCTGCCTCACCCAAGCTCGGCCAAACGCGCTGCATACACAATTGCAGGCCGGGCCGACGGTTGAGGCGTGGTCCTTTCGCGACGAGGAATCGGAGTGCCGCAGGGACGATCGACGTTCTTCCAGAAGTATCTGTTGCCGGGCTTTGTGTTTCAGTCCGTCGTGATTGCGGGCGGATATGGCACGGGGCGCGAGCTGGCCGAGTTCTTTCTGAGGCACGGCCCGCTCGGCGGGCTGCTGGCCATACTGCTGGTATCGATGGTGCTGTGGAGCGCCATCTGTGCCGCGACGTTCGCATTCTCGCACACGTTCGCGAGCTACGACTACCGGAGGGTGTTTCGCCGCCTCCTGCGGAGGGCATGGGTCCTGTACGAGGTCGCCTATGTGGCCATGCTGCTTCTCATCCTCGCCGTCATCGCCGCCGCGGCCGGGACGATTCTCCAGGAGACCTTTGCGCTCCCGTACGCGGCTGGCGCGATTGGCATCATGGCGGCGGTCGGGTTCCTCACCTTCCACGGGACGTCGATCATCGAGTGGTTCCTCGCGCGCTGGTCGTTCGTCCTGTACGGGGTCTATCTGGTCTTCTTCGCCTGGTGCTTCGCCCGCTTCGGTGGGGACATCGTGGGGAACTTCCGCACGGGCGGGCTCGGCGTCGGATGGATGGCCGATGGGGTCCGGTACGCGGCGTACAATCTGGCCGTCATTCCGCCGATTCTGTTCGTCATGCGCCACGCGGAAAGCCGCCGCGACGCGGTCACGGCGGGGATCGTCGCCGGCCCGATCGCGATGATCCCGGGGCTCCTGTTCTACCTGGCGATGGTGGGGCAGTATCCCGGCATCGTCGATCGGCCGGTGCCGGCCAACGCCCTGCTCGAGATTCTGGGCTCCCGGGCCTTCCAGCTCGTTTTCCAGGTGGTGCTGTTCGGCACGCTCATCGAGACCGGTACGGGTCTCATCCACGGGGTGAACGAGCGGATCGCCCGCGTGTTTGAGGAGCACGACCGTTCGATGCCGACCTACCTTCGGCCGGTGG
>CAYGCN010000066.1:0-15575 GCA_964348385.1 uncultured Gemmatimonadaceae bacterium | reverse complement strand
GGCATACTCCGTCTCGCCCGAGGCGTAGAGGGTCACCCCGGCGTGTTCGCCTCGCTTGTCGAGCACGAAGAACCGCACGTTGAACCGCGGCAGCCCCCGATCGTTGAGCAGACGTCGCTCGACCGTATTGGATCGGATCCGCTTCAAGGCTTCCATGCCGGCGTCCTTGGGGCTGGCGCCGCGTCGCAGGTGCTCGACGATCAGGAACGAGGAGAGATTGTACAGGTTCGCCTCGCCGCGGCCCGTCGAGCCGGCGGCGCCAACCGCCCCGTCGACGTACAGCCCGGCGCCGAGTATCGGCGAGTCTCCCGCTCGCCCCGGGATCTTCCACGCCAGGCCACTCGTGGTCGTCACGGCGCCGATCTCCCCCTTCGCGGTAATGGCACTGCAGTGAACGGTCCCCCAATAGTGCGACTCGTCGATCAGGCCTTCCCGCAGCATGTCCAGGCCGATCTCATATCCGCGATGCGAGCGGGCCTTGGGATCGAGGAAGTGCTCGGGGTCCATCCGCCGCTTCCACTCGAGCCACAGCGCGCGTGACCGCTCAGTATTCAAGTCGGCTTCGATCTCGAACCCCAACGATCGGGCGAACTCCTGGGCGCCCTTGCCCACCAGCAAGTGGTGGTCCGTCTGCTCCATGACCGCCTTGGCGACGAGCGAGGGCGTGCGCACGCCTTCCAGCGACGCCACTCCACCGGCCCACCGCTTGGGGCCGTGCATACAGCACGCGTCCAGTTGCACGATGCCGTCGGCGTTTGGCAGGCCGCCATAGCCCACACCCGTCTCCTCGGGATCCAGCTCGGGGATGTTCACCCCGGCGATCACGGCATCCACCACGTCGGCACCATCGACGATGAGTTGATAGGCCTTCTCGACCGCGCTCACCGGCCCACCATTTGTGTACCGAATCCCGCTCAGATCGGCGATCACCAGCGGTGGAACCGCTTTGGGGACGTGGGCCGTCGGCGCGGCGCGCCCCGCCTCGAAGGGCACGAGCCCCGCCGCGGTGGCGGCAGCGGTCGTGCACACGAATTCTCGACGGTTCATCCGGGATGTCATCGACGCAAACTCCTCCGGAACGGGGATGGAGAGGTCATCGTTCGCCGCGGCGCCGTCGGCCCGTCAAATCGACGGCCAGCCGCACACCCACCAACGCCAGCGGCGAGCCGTGCAGGACGAGATCGAAGATGTCGAGGGGCCGGGTCAGGGTTCCGGACCAGAGCATGCGGAGTTTCTCGATCAGATGCGGCTCCGGTTGAAACGGCGCGGCCCCGAGGACGAGGGCCACCGGAATCAGCACCCCGTAGGGAAGCGCCCTCGCGAGCCGCCCGGCGGTACTCGGGGCAGGCGGGATCGTCACGGCCGAAGCGGCGGTGTGGTCGGTGGCGGTCGCCGGTGTTGCGTTCGCTGCTCGTACGCGTACGCGAACCGGATCAGGGACGGCTCCGACCAGGCATCGCCGAGGAACTGGAGGCCCACGGGCAACCCGTCACGCACGTACCCCATGGGCACCGTGATCGCCGGAAACCCAGTCGGTGGCGAGAGCAATGGGCTGTTGTTGCCGTGCGGGGAATTGAGGTCGCCGATGAGCCGTGGGGGATTGCTCCAGCTGGGATAGACCAGGGCCTCCAGCCGGTGGTCGCGCAGCACGCGCCGCACGCCGGTTCGGAGCTTCTCCACGTTCGCTGCGGCGACGAGGCACGTCGCCTCGCGCTCCGGCGGCTCCTCGAACGCCGCCAGCTCCCGGAGCCGTAGCTCGATGGACGGGTGGAACTTGTCAGATTCGATGATCTCGCCGAGGCTCGTGACGGGTGCCCGTGGCCCAAGGGTCGCCAGGTACGCGCGGATGTCGGTCTTGAAGCTCCGGCACCACATGGATCCCGTGATCGTATCCAACTCGGTAATCGCCACCGGATCGACGATCGCGGCCCCGGCAGCACGGAGATCGGCCAGCGCCTCGGCGAACCGCTGCAGCACCTCCGGATCCGCGTCCGGTCGATTGGCCAGTTGACGCGCGACGCCGATGCGTGCACCGCGGAGTCCGTCCACAATCAGTTGATCCGTGTACGAGTCGGGGTGACGAGCACGCCCGGCAGCCGTGACCGGATCCGCTTCATCGTAGCCGACGATGACGTCGAACACGGCGACGGCGTCGGCCACCGTCCGGGCCATCGGGCCGCCGATGTCCCGACTCAGGTAGAGGGGCACGATGCCGTCGCGACTCGTGAGTCCCATGGTCGAGCGGATGCCTACCAGCGCCGTATGTGCGGATGGGCCGCGGATCGAGTTGCCGGTGTCCGTCCCCATCCCGACCGTGCCGAAGTTCGCGGCGACGGCGGCAGCGGTCCCCCCGCTCGAGCCCGCCGGGACCCGGGTCAGGTCGTAGGGATTGCGCGTATAGCCGGGCAGGGCCGAGCCCACCGTCTCGTACGGTGAGAACGCGAACTCCGCCATGTTCGACTTGGCGAGAACGATCGCTCCGGCCTCCCGGAGCCTGCGTACCTGGAAGGCATCATCCGGTGGGATCACTCCCGCGAGGACAGCCGACCCCGCCGTGGTGGGGAGGTCCGCGGTGTCGAAGTTGTCCTTGACGATCACGGGAATCCCGTGCAGAGGGCCTGCCAACTTCCCGGTTCGAGCGAAGTACGCGTCGAGGGAATCGGCACGCGCGCGCGCCCGCGGGTTGATCACCAGAATGGCATTGAGGGCAGGCCCGCGCTTGTCGTACGCCTCGATACGGGCGAGGTAGGCCTCGACCGTGAAGCCGGCGCCACGTGCACCGACCGGCTGCTGACCGGGGAGGCCGGCCGCGCTCCCCATCGAGAGCACCAGGACGGCCAGAACGCGTGCGGCGAGCCGACTCATGTTTCCCTTCGTCTCGGGGTACGGTTCGATATTGGCCAACGGGCCCACGGGCGTCCAGAGCCTGGTGTTGCCGAGCCTACCGCTCGTACGCGGTGCGCGCCTCCGCGAGCGCCGAGTCGAGCCGATCGGACGATACGCGATAGTGCGACCCGTGCCACACCGCATGCCCGTCGCGCACCAGGATCGCCTGCGGTGACTGGTGGCGTACCTCGAGCCGCTCGGCGAGCCGCTGCGAGAGACCACGTTGCGCGATGACATCCACCACGTACACCGGGACGTCTGGATGACTGGCGGCGAACTGCTGGACCTCGACGAGCGCTCCGGTGCAGATGCCGCAACGTGAGCTGTGCTTGTAGATGACCGCCAACGATTCGGCGAGCGCCGTTTCGAGATCCCCTTCGTCCGTGACGGCTCGAACGGGGGTGTCCGTCACGGCGCCTGGCCGATCTCGTCGCCGGCCGCCACCATGTTGTGCAGAGCCAGGCTTCGGAGCGTCGTGTCGGGCCCGATGAGCGAGTGACGGACCTCCGCGTCTTCGAGCAGCGCACGTTCGCCCACGATGGCGTCACGCACGGTGGAGCGGCGCAACACCGCGCCCTCGTCGATCGACACGTTCGGCCCGATGGTGCATTCCTCCAGCGTCGTGCCATCGGCGATGTAGACCGGCTCGATCACCCGGACCGTGTCGGTCCGCTCCGGCACGCGACGACGGCCGTGCTCGAGCAGGTGCAGGTTGGTGGAGAGGACAGTTTCCACCTTGCCGCAGTCGTACCACCCCTTGACCTCCGCGGCCCTGATCCGCCGTCCGTGGTCGATCATGTATTGGAAGGCGTCCGTCAGGAACCACTCGCCCTTTTGTCGTGGCCCGGCCAGGGTCTGCTCGATCCCTTCGAAGAGAAGCTTCCAGTCTCGGATGTAATAGAGGCCAATGTTGGCGAGGTTCGAGATAGGGTCGCTGGGCTTCTCCACGATCCGCTGCATGTATCCGTCGGCATCGGTCACGACCACGCCGAACCGCTGGTAGTCCTCGACCTCCTTCACCCATATGATGCCGTCGGCGTCGGGGGTCTTGGCCAGGGACAGATCGGCATCGAACACGGTATCGACGAACACGATCAGGACCGGGCCGTCGATATACGGGCGAGCGAGGTTCACCGCCCCGGCCGTCCCGTCCTGAATCCGTTGCTCCACGAACCGGCTGGGAACGTCGTACGTTCGTCGGGCATACGCTTCGATCTGTTCCTTGAGGTGTCCCGTAATGAAGATCAGCTCCTCGATATCCAGACCGGCCAGCGTCTCCATTACGTAGTCCAACACCGGACGGCCCGCGACGCGAACCAACGGCTTCGGAACGTGTTTGGTGATCGGTAGCAGACGCGTGCCTTTCCCAGCCACCGGTAAGATCACCTTCATCACACCCTCCCGTATCGGTCTTGCAGCCGCACCACGTCGTCCAGCTCCGGCGTGGAGACTTCGAGCAGATCACTCGTCTCCACGGCTTCCATCTGGTGGACGGTCCCCGGCGTAATGTGGTACCGTTCCCCTTCCCGCATGCGTTGCTCGGTCAGCTCGCCGTCGATCTGTACCCGGAACACGATCTGGCCCCGAAGCAGGAAGATGGTTTCGTCCTTCCGTTCGTGGTATTGGAGGCTCAACAGGTGCCCCGCCTCGATGTGGAGGATCTTCCCGACGTAGCGATCGGTCTTCGCCCAGATGAGCTCGTACCCCCACGGCTTTTCGACCCTATGCGGCAGTTTCACAGTCGTGCCCCCGTTCAGACGTCCAAGTGCAGCTTCAGCGACGACGGTGTGGTAGGACAGGCGCGCACGCACACGCCGCAGCCCACACACCCTTCCTGGTGGATGACCGGCCGCCCCTCGGCATCCAGCGTCAATGCGCGCTCGCCCACCGGGCACTGCCTGGCACAGGTGCCGCACTCGACACCGTGAAACGTGATGCACCGCTCGGGCACGAGCTCGAGGGCGGCCAACCGATAGCCGTCCCACAGGTTGGCCGGGACGACCAAAGCCCCCGTTTCACAGATGCGCGCGCACGGCATGTCGAGGCACACCGTACAGGGCTGGATCGACGGGTCGATCATGGGCGTGCCCACCGCGAGCCCGGCTCCCGGAGGTGCCTGAACGATGGCACGCGCCGGGCACACCTCGATGCAATCTCCGCACCGCGTACAGGCGGCCAGGAACGCGATCTCCTCGATTGCGCCCGGAGGGCGGAGCGCCTGCATCGGCGAGACGCGCCGCTCCGTCCGCCGCACGACCTCGCGCACGAGCCGCCCGACCGTCTCACGGAAGAACGAGCGGCGGTCGCCGCCCGAACCGGTCAGAAACTGCGTTCCAGGCTCATCAGCCATCGAAACTCGATCACGTCGGTCCCGCCACGCCGATTGTGCGCGTACGCCGGCCGACTCACGAGAATGGGGAACTCGACCCGCAGCGGCACGTCCAGGTCCCCTATACGGAGCGCGAGCCGCACCCCTGCTCCGGCATCGATCAACGGCGTGACGGCACCGTCCCCAGTGGACGGAACCGCCAGTGAGTCCGCCAGGGCGCCGTCGCCAAACACGACGACCGAAACGTCCCGCAACGGACCCCGAGTCGCGTGACGGAGCACCCGCTCGACCTCCACATTCAGCGATGCCAACCAGCGCCCGCCGAGTCCGGGCGCATACCCGCGGAGGTTGCCGTTCCCGGGTGCGTGGTAGAAGACGTCCGCGCGCACGAACGGCGCTCCTCGAGAACGGATCAGCGGGTTGTCGAAACGCTCGTAGGCATCGGCGCCATCGACCGGGATCGCGCGCTGAGCCAGCGGCACGTTCTCGCCCAGATACCCGCCCGCGAACATTCGAGCCCCCAACACCCACGATCCCCCCGCGGCGAACCATCGCACCGCCGCACTCCCGGTCGCGCGGCCGAACGGCTCCACATCGTAGCGGCGCTCGAGGCGCTGTCCCACATCGCGCGCGGCATAGGCGATGCCGCCGCCGTACGTCGCCATGAACCGCCACTGGGCCCGCGCCGTCGCCCGGTCCCACCGGGTCGTGTGGGCAATCTCCCCCGTCCCCCCGTTCTCCCACTGGGCCGGATCCAGAAACGCCATGTTCCGGGTGACCATCCACTGCAGCGCCACCCGATCGCGACGGGTATTGGGATCCGTGAACGAGCGTCGTCGCTCCCACTCCCACGACAGCGCCGCGCCGGTGCGGCCCTCGAGCATCCACAGATCCAGAGACTGCGCGCTGCGTGGAACCCGAAGCCAGTGGGGGTTGCGGATGCGGAGTCGGCCGTCGACCCACCCCCCGTCCGACTCGGTGATCGGATCGTCGCCGGTGATCCCCCGGGAGATCCACGCCTCGTGTTGGTCGAACCGTCCAAGGTAGTTGGAGCGCACCCGCGCGCCGATGGTGAGACCTCCGGCGTCGTTGTACCAGACGGTCGGCGCGGCGGAGCTGACCACGCGATCGCGACGCGTGGGCTCGTGCACGTAGGTGTCGAGCCGCCACGCTTCGTCCAGGAAGCTCAGAAACCGTCGCTCCCGGTTGTTGAGGTAGTTCCAGTCGTGCGTGCGGAGCCGGGGATCGAGCATGAGGCGGCCCGGTCGCTCGGCGGTCCGGAACCGGACGACGTCCCGTTCGGGTCTCCCGGAGGCTCGCGCATACACCGTCCGATCGTCCTCCCTCGCGGTCCCGATTTCGACCGGGATCATCCCGTCGGCCAGCCGTCGCACCTCGACACTGGTCTCCCAGGAGCCGTCCGCCATCTGCCGCCGTGTGACCTTGCCGATGGCGTAATCGTAGAGCGGCGTCCCATGGAGCCATTGGCCGAAGAACGTGCGAAGGTCCAGGCCACTGACCGATTGGGCCACGTCGAGCAGCGCGGCTTCCGTCACGTGCTTGAGCTTCCAGCGCGCGTAGTACTCCCGCAGGATGGCCCGCATGACCTCGTCGCCCACGATGTAGCGCAGCTGGTGAAAGAACAGCTGCCCCTTGGTGTAGACCATCGTGCTGTAGGTTCCGAAGTCCCGGTAGTCTTCGCTCACCTGGCTGACGGGTTCGGACCAGTCATCGAGATCCTGGTACAGCACGAACCGTTCCGGTCCGCCGTATCCGTCGAAGTCGGGGAATCGCTCCTCGAAGTACCACGCCGTCTGAAAGCTGGAGAACCCCTCGTCGAGGAATCCCTCTCGCCACTCGTTGTTGGCCAGGATCCCCATCAGATAGTTGTGGCCGACCTCGTGCAGAATGAGTCCGAGACTCGGGCCACCGTTCATCACCATCATGGGAAACTCGGTGCCGCCACCTTCGATACGGTGCACGTTCGTGAGTTGCGGCCACGGAAACGGTCCGAACAACTCGTCCAGCCAGCGCAGCGCCTCGACCGTGCGCGCGACGACGGTACCGCCGCCCCACCGTTCCCGATCCTGCGGCAGGTACAGCACGCGCACCACTACGTCGTTGAACCGACCCTCCTCGTACACGTAGTCCGGATTCAACGACATCGCGAAGTGATGCACGTCCTCGCCGTAGAACCGCACGCACTTGCGACCGGCCGCCAGCGCCATCACGCGGCACCCCCCGCCGCGGAAGGCGTGGTCACCGTACCAGCCGCGCTGATGATCGACGGCGACCCCGGGATCGGCCGCGCGACGGGTCCAGCCCGGATCTCCCTCGATCGGGACGCCGGTCGCCCCGATGACCTGGTCCTCGGGGAGGTCCAGGGTCACGTCGTAGGCGGCGAACTCACCGTAGAACTCACCCGCGGGATACAGCGGGTGCGCCTGCCATCCCAATCGGTCGTAGACCACGACGCGGGGATACCATTGCGCGAAATCGAAGCGCCGACCCTGTCGGCCCTGACGACGCGGGAGGGTGCTGGGACGGGCATCCCACTCGATCACGACCTCGAGGCTCTCGCCGGGTGCGAGCGGAGTCGGTAGCGGGAAGCGAGCGATCGTGGAATCCGGCGCGTACGGGAACTCTGGTCGGACGGTCACGCCGTCGATGCTGCTGCGTCGAATGCGCTCATACGCGTAGTCCGGATCCGCCAGGTCGTTGAACCGTCGAAGACCCTCGAGGCTGTCGCGGTCCGCCCAGCGCGACCCGGGACGAAAGGCGTTGAGGTAGAGGTGGACGTAGAAATCCGCGAGCGTATCGGGCGACCGATTGGTGTAGCGGATGAGGACTCGCCCCGATAGCACACCCGTGGGCTCGTCGAGCCGAGCCACGATCTGGTAGTGCACCTCCTGCTGCCAGTAGCCCGCCGTGTCGGCGTCGATAGACGTACCGACCGGGGCGGATGCAACGGCTCCCAGCAGCGCGGGCAACCAGATCACGAACACTCTCCGACGAGGAGGCGACGGCGAAAGGTACCATGCCGACTCCGACCTTACGAGCGGCGATCCGAGGGGTACCGTATCTTACGGACACGTGAGGATTCATCCTCCCGGCCTCAACGGAGCGACGAGCGTCGATGGTCTCGACATCGACCACCCAGCCTGCCTACCTCCGGCTTTCGCCAGGTGAGCTGGCGAGGCGGGCCGACGGTGCGATCCGCGGTCTCGCCGACTGTCGGGCGTGTCCCCGTGACTGCCGTGTGAACCGGCTCGAAGACAAATGGGCCGCCTGCAAGACGGGTCGGTTCGCCGTCGTGAGCAGCGCATTCGCCCACTTCGGCGAAGAAGACTGCCTGCGGGGATGCCGGGGGTCGGGCACGATCTTCTTTTCGCACTGCAATCTTCGGTGCGTCTTCTGCCAGAACTTCGACATCAGCCAGGGAATCCGACCGGGGCCGGCCGCGACGGGCCTCCCGCCCGAGGTGATCGCCAATACCATGCTGGCACTCCAGACGGCGGGCTGCCACAACATCAATCTCGTGACGCCGGAGCACGTCGTCCCGCAGGTGCTGGAGGCGCTGGAGATGGCCGTGGACGGTGGCCTCGCGCTGCCGATCGTGTACAACACCAGCGCCTACGATGCAATGGAGAGCCTCCGGAGCCTCGACGGCATCGTGGACATCTACATGCCGGACTTCAAGTACTGGTCGCCGCAGGCGAGCCGCCGCTATCTCAAGGCGGAGGACTACCCCGAGGTCGCGCGCGCGGCCATTGCGGAAATGCACCGACAGGTCGGCGACCTGACCGTCGACGCAGACGGAATCGCCAGGCGCGGTGTGCTGCTGCGGCATCTGGTGATGCCGGGTGGCCTCGAGGAGACGCGATCGATCCTCGGGTGGGTCGCGCGAGTCCTCGGGCCGGCCACGTACGTAAACCTCATGGATCAATACCGACCCGCGGGTCACGTGAGCGGCGATAGATACCCGGAACTCGACCGCCGTGTGACCGGCCGTGAGTTCGCCGCGGCTCGCGATTACGCCCTGTCGCTCGGACTCCGGCTCGACGAGCGTTGGCCCCGACGCTGATCCCGGTCCTGCCAGCCGTTATCTTCCCACCCTATGGCGTTCCTTCTGCTCGCGGCGCTCGTCCAGCTGCAGATTCCGGCACCGATCGGCTTCGTGAACGACTTTGCGGGTATCATCGACGCCGTATCGGAGCGCCAGATGCTGGCTGTGATCGACGAAGTGCGCGCCAAGTCTCGAGGCGAGATCGTGGTGGTGACACTCGCCGATCTGCAGGATCGGCGAGCCATCGACGTGGCACGCGACATCGGGAGAGCGTGGGGGGTCGGGGCGCAGGGCGCGGCGGGCGATCGAGCCCGTAATGCGGGCGTCGTGCTCCTGCTCAAGCCCGGGGAGCGACCGGGTGACGGCGCGGCGGAGCTGGCGATCGGCACGGGGACGGGCGCCGAGGGCTTCGTGACGGACGCGCGAGCCGGGCGCATCCGGGACGTCATCGGCCGGGTTGCCGTCGAGAACGGGAGCTTCGCCGCGGGACTCGTCGCTGGCGTGTGGTTGTTGGGTCAGGCCTACGCCGAGGAGTTCGGATTCGAGTTGACGGGGCAGCCGCCGGTGCAGGTCCCGCGCGGCGTCGACGGTCCCCCGGGCGGTGCCGCCTGGATCATCGTGCCGCTCGTGATCATCTTCTTTCTCCTGAGCGGGCTCGGGAGCCGACGTCGCTACGGTCGACGCCGCTCCGGCGCCGACACGTTGGCTTGGCTTCTCCTGGGCATGCTGCTTGGCGGAGGTCGTGGCGGCGGACGTGGGGGCGGCTGGGGTGGTGGGTTCGGCGGCGGCGGGTTCGGGGGGTTCGGTGGTGGGGGCGGGTTCGGCGGAGGCGGCGCTTCAGGGAGCTTCTGAATGGCGAAAGACGCGAGAGCACAACTCACCCGGCTGACGAAGCAGGTCGAGGTGGCGCTGGGTCCGAACCTGGTGACGCTCGCCCTGTACGGACCGGCGATCCGCCACGACACCAGAGACGGCGAGCGCCTCCTGACCACGTTGCTCATCGTCAGGGACGCCTCGCCGGCGGCGCTCAAGGCCGTCGAGGCACCCATCGGCGAGTGGACCCGTAAGGGGCAACCCGCACCCCTGGTGTTCGCCGAGGAGGAGTGGCGACGATCCACCGACGTGTTCCCCATGGAGATCGAAGACATGCGGGAGGCGCACGAGATCGTGCTCGGGGCCGATCCGTTTGAGGGGCTCACGACCACGCGGGCCGACCTCCGGCGCCAATTGGAACGGGAGATTCGCGGCAAGCTGCTGCGTCTGCGCACGGAGTTCGTCGCGGCGGCGGCGCACGGCAAGGCGCTGGAAGAGCTGCTCCTGGATTCCGCCGGCACCTTCTTCGTGATCTTTCGCGCCGTGCTGCGGCTGACCGGGCAGGCACCGCCACAGACCCCCCGGGCTTTGGTGCAGGAAACCGCTGCGGTGGCGGGCCTGGATGTCAAGGCGTTCGAGTGGGTGATCGACAAACTCGTGGGACACAACGTGCCGTACCTCAAGCCCCACGATCCGACGGGCGACCGTTACATCGAGCAGATCGAGCAACTCGCCCGATTCGTTGACCGATATGAACCAGCGGGCGCCGATTCGGCGCCGAAGTAGGAGAATCGCTATGAAGCGTGCGTTCGTGTTGACGTCCTGCGTGGCCCTGCTCGCATCCGGATGCGGGTACAACCGTATTCAGACCCTCGACGAGCAGGTGAGCGCCTTCCAGAGCCAGATCGAGGTTACCCTTCAGCGACGGGCCGACCTCATCCCCAACCTCGTGAACACCGTGAAGGGTTTCGCGCAGCAGGAGCAGGCGATCTTCGAGCAGTTGACCGAAGCGCGGGCCCGTCTGGGAGGCGCGATCGAGGGCGGGAATCTGGCCGAGATGGCAGCCGCCAACCAGAACCTGACCACGGCCCTGGGGCGGCTCATCGTGCTCGTGGAGGACAATCCGGAGATCCAGTCGAACGAGAACTTCCGCATGCTGCAGGATCAGCTGGAGGGAACGGAAAACCGGATCGCCACTGCTCGGCAGGATTACAATGCGGCGGTGCGCGAGTACAACGCCTACATTCGCCGCTTCCCACAGGTGCTCACGGCCAAGGCGATCGGGGCGAGCGCGCGAGAGTATTTCGAAGCCGACGAGGCCGCACGGGAGGTCCCGGCTGTCCAATTCTGACGCATGGCACGGGGAGGGGGCCTCCTCCTCCCCGTCCGCTCCACCCTCTACCGGATCTCTACCCCCGCCGCTCTCTCGATCTCCTTGATCAGCTCGACGTGATCTGCCTCCTCGCCCAGGGCCCGTCGGGCCTTGGCGAAGGCCTCTCCTACGACGCCGATGGCGGTGGGCTCCACTCCCGTCTCCTGCAGCACGTCGAGCGCGATGCCGATGTCCTTGTCCAACAGCGCCAACCGGAATGTACGTGGCCAGCGGCGCGAGAGCACGCGCTCGGGGATCAGATTCTCCGTCACGTTTGAGCGCCCGCTCGACGCGTTGATGACCTCGAGAGCAGTCTTGCCCGACACGCCGAGCTTGACCAGCGCAGCAAGCGCCTCGCCGGATGCCTGGATATTGACCGCTAGCAACGCATTGTTGATGGCCTTGAGCGCGTGCCCCGCCCCAACGGGCCCGACGTGCACGACGTTCCCCGCGAAGGCACTCACCACGTCGCGGGCGCGACCGATGCCGGGCTCGCTCCCCCCCATCATCACCGTCAGTGTCCCGGCGGCCGCTCCGCTCGTGCCGCCGCTCACCGGCGCATCCACGAAGTGGACACCCGATCGACGCAACCACTCGGCAATAGCGCGTGACCCGGCGGGGGCGCCCGACGTGCAATCGACGAGCAGTTGATCGGCACGCCACGCGTCGCCGACACCCTCGACCACCTCGCGCACCTCCACCGACGTAGGTAGACAGGTGATCACGACGTCGGCCCAATCGACGAGGGCGGTGGGGTCGGCCGCGACCGCGGTCCCGGTTTCCCGACCGAAGCTCTCCGCTCGGGACGCCGTACGGTTCCACACCATGCTCTCGAACCGCGCGGCGACCCGGGCCGCCATCGGCCGTCCGATGGCGCCGAGGCCGATGAATCCCACACGCGGTGCCATACTCCCTCCTGAAAGCGGCGCGACCCCGGGGTCGCTGTCCCCGGGGTCGCGCTCGATATCGACTACGTGATGCTGTCTGGCGCCCCGACCTTGCCGGCGGCGACCATCCGCCCGCCACTCACGTATTGAGCAGCTGTTGTCTGAGACGCGCCATCCGACGCCGCAACGAGCCGTCGATGATGCGATCGCCAATCCGCAAGATCACCCCGCCGAGAATGCCGGGGTCTTCCCGGAAGCGCAGGATGACCTCCTTCCCGGTGATCTCGCGGAGGCGCTCGCGAATGGCATCGCGTAACGCGTCATCCGGCTCACGCGCGAGCGTCACGCCCGCGCGGACGCGGTTCAGCTTCTCGTCGACCAAATCGGCGTACTCCGTACCGATGATCGGCAGCAGGCCCTGACGGCCTCGCTTGATCACGGCCGCCAGAAACCGGAGGAACGACTCCGACACGACATCCTCGAGCGCGCCGCGGAGAATCTGCTCCTTGCTCGCCTTGGGCACCTGCGGCGATTCGATGGCCACCCGGACGGACGGCTCCAACTCGATGGCGCCGGCCAGCGCCGCCATCACGCTCAGGAAATGCTCGGTCTCCCCCTGGCGCTCGCCCAGCTCGAACAACGCCTCGGCGTAGTTGCGGGCGATGGTCGGATCTCTCACGCTTCGTCCTGCAGCGACCCGAGGTATTGCTCCACGATCTTGCGGTCGGCGTCGCCATCCAGCCGCTTTTGAATCAGCTTCGTGGCCGCCGCCAACGACAGCTCGACCGCTTCACGCCGCAACTCGCTCACCGCCCGTTCGCGTTCGGCCTCGATCTCTCGACGCGCGCGTTCCAGGAGCGTCTCCTGTTCGTGCGCCGCTTTGGCCAGCAGCACTTCGCGCTCTTTTTGGGCGACGCCCTTGGCCTCGTTGATCAACGCCTGGGCCTCTTGCTTCGCGCCCTCCAGGAGCTTCTGATGCCGCTCGACCGCCTCCTGCGCCTCCTTCCCCAACCGCTCTGCCTCGGCGAGCTGAGCGGCAATTCGCTTCTCGCGCTCTTCCGTGAGCCGCACGATGGGCGGCCAAGCGATCTTCCAGAGCGCGTACAACAGGAAGCCGAAGACGATCCACGTCCAGATGATGAGGCCCGGCTCGAGCACGAACGGCCCCCCGAGCCCACCTTCGGCAGCCTCTTCTGCCGCCGCAACCGGCAATAGCGAGAGTGTCATCGTCGGATCAAAGGAGCTTCGCCACCAACGACATGATGATCGCGATGATCGTGGCCCCTTCCATGAGGAACGCGATCAGCAGCGACGTGCCGCGGATGTCGTTGGCGGCTGCGGGCTGACGCGCGATCGCCTGCGCCGTCTGCGATCCGATCCAGCCGAGTCCGAGCCCGGCTCCCAGCAGCGCCAGGCCGATCCCCAGACCGACCCCCAGCACTTCGTTCACGGCTGTACCGGCCGGCTCGGCCTGTACCAGCATTGCTGCAAACATGTTCAGCATTCGTCAGTTCCTCGATCACTCATCGGGAGATCCCGTGTCGATTGCGCTTCCGCTTGGTGGCCGCCTCTCCCGTTACGGCTCCGTCGCGGTGACCCGCCTTCGGCCTCGCGGCCAGCGGGCATCCCCGGTCACTCGACCGGGTACCTGTCGGGGCGGCACGAAGCGCTCGGACCACCCCACCTACCTTCCTACCACCTTCCCACCGCCCTACCGCCCCAGCTAGTGCTCGTGCACGATCACACCGATCAGCACCGCCGTGATCAGGGTGAACACGTAGGCCTGCACGAACGCGACGATCAACTCCAGCCCCATCACGAACAACACGACCGTGCCCAATCCCGCCCCGATGCCCCAGCGCCAGACCTCCAAGTTCCCAGCCAGGAAAATCAGCCCGAAGAGCGCGAGGATCACGAAGTGCCCCGCGGTCATGTTACCGAACAGTCGGACGCAGAGCGCGAACGGTTTGACCAGCTTGCCGATGATCTCGATCGGCGCCATGGCGATGGAGATGGCGGCCGCTCCGGCACCTCCCATCCCCGGCGCGGGCGGGAAGATCGTCTTCATGTACCCACGCCACCCGAGCCTCACGATCCCGCTCAGCTCGATCACGATCAAGGACAGGATCGCCATCCCGCCCGTTACTGCCAGGTTTGCCGTGGGGCTCGCACCCCACGGAAGTAGGCCGAGCAGGTTGCAGTAGAGGAGGAAGAAGAACAGGGACATGACGTACGGCGCGTACTGCGCTCCGTGATGCCCGATGTTCGCGATGGCCACATCGTTGCGGACCCAGAGCGCCAGCGATTCGATGGCATTGGCAAAGCCCTTGGGAGCCTTTTCGCCAGCTCGCTGTCGCTCCAGCGTTCGCCCGGCAATCCACATCGTCAGAAACACGAGTAAGGCGGCAAACGCCATGTAGATCGCGTGCTTGGAGGGCGTCAGGTTGATGGTGAGGCCAAGGACGTGGATGTCCGGAATGAACTTACCGTAGTTCCAGACGAAGAACGGCGAAAAATCCAGCGCGTATGCATCCGCCGTGTGATGCATCAGGATCTCGCCAATATCCACTTCGTGTTGCAGCATCATCGAAGCAACCGTATCTCACTGAACAGCAGCGGCAGCAGCACCCCGACGAACCCGATTGCCGCCGGCAGCGGAGGCACCAGCTCCCGCTGCGTCATCACCAGGACCGCGAACACCGCCACGCCGAGCAGGCGCAGACCCATTCCCGCGGCCCACCGTCCAAACAGCTTCTTCGTGCTCCCCCGGAGCGCCGGCTTCAGCAACGCAACGGCGATGCTGTGGAGAACCGTCGCCAGGAGCCCGAACCCGGCCGCGGCCTCGGCAGCCACCGCCCCCCACACGAGCCACACCACCGCCGAGATCGTCGCCGTGAGGCCGAGCCCCAAGACCAGCTCGGTCATTCGCGGTCCCCGTCGCGCGGTTCCTCACCCGGCCCGCGACTCGTTTCGAGCCGTCGGTAGATGCTCAGCGTGCTGAGCGCCGCGCCAACCAGCGCACCCAGCACCATGAAGACGGGAAACGACCCGACCACCCTGTCCACCAGCCACCCGCCGGCCATGAACACCATGACGCCGGCGGCAAACGCGCACCCCAATCCGGAGTAGCGATAGACCCACACCATGGTAGGTCGGGGGGCGTTCTTGGGGCCCATGAGCGCACGAAATGTACCCTGTCCGGACCGCCCTGCAAACCGCCGT
>CAYGCN010000065.1:15029-15576 GCA_964348385.1 uncultured Gemmatimonadaceae bacterium | reverse complement strand
CCATGTACTCCTTGAGGATGTCGTTCTGCACGGTCCCACGGAGCTTCGAGATGTCGGCGCCCTGCCGCTCGGCCGCGGCCACGTAGAAGCAGAACAGCATCGCCGCCGGCCCGTTGATGGTCATCGACGTGGAGACCTGATCCATGGGGATGCCGTCGAACAGGGTCTCCATATCCGCCAACGACGAGATCGCCACGCCGCACTTGCCGACTTCGCCCTCCGAGCGCGGATGATCGGAGTCGTATCCCATCAATGTGGGGAAGTCGAAGGCGGCACTCAGTTGATCCAGGAGTACGAACCTGAGGAACGCGGCGGGTAGATAGAGTAATAGGGCGAAACCGACGAGAGAGAAGAAGACGTAGGCGGTCAGGATTAGCAGAAAGAGAGTCGGTTGATAGTCGGTCGGGCCGTTCGGTGGAGTGGCGAGCATCGTTACGGCACCGCCTAGCGCGAGAACGAGGAGGAGGGCGGTGACGAGGCGCATCGCTCGGAAGATAGCGTGCCGCGGTGGATGACGGGACCCCGGCCTGTCGTTCGTCCCGATGAA
>CAYGCN010000065.1:0-15019 GCA_964348385.1 uncultured Gemmatimonadaceae bacterium | reverse complement strand
CGAGAGGCCCGTCTGGCCGCGTTCCACCAAGAACTTGTAGCGCTGGTTCGTGTCCTCCGCCGTCCCGAAGCCGGAGAACTGCCGCATGGTCCAGAGGCGGCCGCGATACATGGTGGGGTGAATGCCGCGCGTGTACGGGTAGGCGCCCGGGTATCCGAGATCCGCCTCCGGATCCAGCCCCGCAACGTCGGCCGGCGTGTAGAGCGGTGCCACCTCCGCGGAGCTTTGCGACACGAAATCCACGTCGGAGCGCTTGGCGTCGCGCTCGTACCGCCGTCGCCACTCGTCGTGCGCCCGCTTATCCGCCATGACCACGTTCCTCCTGCAAATCCGCCACGATGTTCCGCGCCAGCCGGTACGGACTCATCCGGCCGCTCACCACGTCGTCGAGCTTGGCGGCCAGCACCGCCTCGCCGTTCCACCGATCCCATACGAGGGTCGCCAGCGCGCGGTTCACCACTTCGCGGGTGTGTTGAGCGAGCCGTTGCCGCCGCCGCTCCAGCAGCAGGCCCGTGTCGTCCAAGAACGTCCGGTGCCGGTCGACGGCGTCGAGGATCGCCGCGACGCCCTCGCCCGTGACCGCCGTGCTCTTGAGCACGGGCGGCGACCATACCGTGTCGCTGGGCTCCTCCGGCTCTCGACGTGCCGCGCGCTCCACCTGGGCGCCGTGATGTGGGCCCACGTGCCGATACGCGTTCCCCCGCCGGATCCCCAGCATGACCTCCACTTCCTGGACCAGCCGATCGGCGCCGGGTCGATCACTCTTGTTGACCACGTACAAATCCGCGATCTCCATCACCCCGGCCTTGAGCACCTGCACGCCGTCGCCGGACTCCGGCACCAGCACCAAGGCGGTCGTGTCCGCACTGCCGGCAATGGCCAGCTCCGATTGCCCCACACCCACCGTTTCGATGATCACCCGCTCGAACCCGAAGGCGTCGAGCACATCACACACTTCGCGCGTGGTCGTCGCGAGCCCGCCCGTGGCGCCGCGCGAGGCCATCGATCGAATGTATACCCCAGGATCGAGCGTGAGGGACTCCATGCGGATCCGGTCACCGAGGAGCGCGCCACCGGTGAACGGGCTCGTCGGATCGACGGCCACGACGGCGACGGTGATGTCGAGCTCCCGATACGCGCGGACGATCTGCTCGATCAGCGTGGACTTCCCCCCGCCCGGGGGGCCCGTGATCCCGATGCGGTGGGCCTTGCCCACCGACGGGTGCAGTGCCGACAGGATCTCCTCGTACCCGTCGCGCCCGTTCTCGACCAGCGAAATGGCACGGGCCAACGCCGGCACACTCCGGTCCTCCACCCCCTGCACCAGCCGGTCGGTCGGTACCGTCGCGCCACTCATGACGCGCCTCCCCGCCGCACGGCCCGTTCCGTCACAGCAATAGCCACGCCGCGAGGCCGAGCAGCACGAAGAACCCGCCGATATCGGTAAACGCCGTGACGAACACCGAACTGGCCACCGCCGGATCGGCGCCCATGCGATCCAGGACGAGCGGCACCGCCGCGCCGAGCACCACTGCCAGGATCTGGCTGGCCCACATGGCCAGCAGCACGACCAGGCCGAGTCCCCACCCATATCCCAGGGCGGTCGTCACGACGGCCACCACGGCCGCAACGGCCAGGCCGTTCACGAACCCGATCAGCATTTCCTTCCCCACGTGGGCCAACCGGGTCCCGGGTGGGTTGAGACCCAAGGCCAGACGCCGCACCGTGACCGCCAGCGATTGGGTGCCCGCGTTCCCGCCCAGTCCGGCGACCACCGGCATCACCGCCGCCAGCACGACCAACTGCGCGACGGTGGCTTCGAACAGCACCACGACGGCCGCCGCGAGCAGCGCCGTGACGAGATTCAGGTAGAGCCAGGGGAGCCGACGCCGCACCGCATCCCGCCAGTCCGCGCCCAGCGCGTCCTCGGCCTCTCCTCCCAAGCCACCGAACTTGAGCAGGTCCTCGGTGCTCTCGGCCTCCACCACGTCGATCACATCGTCGAACGTGATCCGCCCCAGCAGCTTGCCGCCTTCACTCACCACGGCGATGGCCGGCACGTTGTACCGTGCCATCAACCGCGCCACCTCCTCCTGGTCCATTTCCGGCCGCGCCACCACCGGAGGCGGATCCATGATGTCGCGCACGGGCCGATCGGGTTTCGCCACGACCAGCCGCTGGAGCGGGAGGATGCCCACGAGGTGGTGCCTGGCATCGACACAGTAGACCTGATAGAACTCCTCGACGTCTTCCGCCTGCCGGCGAATCTCGTCAATCGCCTGTGCCGCTGTCCCGTCCTGATCGACCGCGACGGCCGCCGCCGTCATGACGCCGCCGGCCGACTCCTCGTCGTAGGTCAGCAGCCGCTCGATCTCGCCGCGGTCTTCGACCTCCGACAGGATCAGCTCCGCCGTGTCGGCCGGAAGCTCTGCGATGAGGTCCGCCGCGTCGTCGTCGTCCAGCTCATCGACGATGTCGGCCGCATGCTCCGGCACGAGCGCCGCGAGCACCTCTTCCGGATGCTCCTCCTCCTCCATCTCGGCCAGGGCCTCCGACGCGATCTCCGGCGGCAGCGCCTGGACGAGGAGCAGGCGGGTCTCCTCGTCGAGGCCCGCCAGCACGTCGGAGACGTCCGACGCGTGCAGCTCCCGCGCCCGCTCGACGAATGCGGCGACGTCGCCCGATTCGGCGAGTGCCCGCAGGTCGCTCAGGTACTCGGCCTGGTCCGTCATCCCTGCGAGTCCTTGAGCAGCGACTCGAGGTCGAGCCCGCGTCGCACCAGGTGCGGACGCTCGGCACTGGGGCTCACCGCCCCGGCCGAGATGATGAGCTTCATCGCGTCTTCGACCGTGATATCCGCTTCCTTCACCCGTGCGACCGGCACCACGAGCATGAAGCCGGACGTCGGGTTCGGTGTCGTGGGAACGAAGACGTTCACGCACGGCTCGCCGACCAGGTGCGACATCACCGGTGCCGTCTCGTGGGTCACGAACGCGACCGCCCACACCCCGTCGGTGGGGTATGGAATCAGGACCGTGCGCCGGAACAAACGGGTGCGCTCGCCGATCACCGACTGCACGATCTGGCTCATGGCGTTGTAGATCCGACCGGTCAACGGAAATCGCGCCATGGCCGCGTTCCACCAGTGCAGCAGCTGCCGGCCCGCCGCCCGGTGGACGGCCCACCCCACGATCGTGACCGCGGCCAGCAACAGCACGAACCCGAGGCCCGGAATGCGAAAGCCCAGATAGGCGCGAATCGGCTCGCCGAGGATGTTGTCGATCGTGCGGAACATCCAGGTGAGCACCACCACCGTGGCACCCACGGGAGCGAGAACCACCAAGCCGGTGAAGAAGTACCGCCGCAGCTTGCGTCCGCTGAGCGTCACCGGGCAGTCCCCCCCAACGAGACCAAGGGCACGGGCCCCCGTCTGATCAGCACCCGCTCGAGGCGGTTCGGCGTGGCGTCCAACACGTCGAACTCGAGGCCCGCCACCAGGTAGCGTTCGCCGGTGTTGGGGATTCGGCCCGCGAGCCGGGTCAGCAGCCCACTCACCGTTTCTGCGGTGTCGGGCAGGTTGACGTCGAATGCCGCGACCACGTCTTCCACGGGCGCTCCCCCGCTCACCTCCATGAGCTGGACCGGAGCGCCGGGCGTGGTGGCCAGACCGGCGAGGCCGTCGTGCTCGTCGAAGATCTCGCCGATCAACTCCTCCAGCAGATCCTCGAAGGTCACGATGCCGGCGGTGCCGCCGTACTCGTCCAGCACGACGGCGATCTGCCGCCGGTCGCGCTGCATCTCGAAGAGCAGGTGCGACGCCCGCTTCGATGCGGGCGCCGTGGCGATCGGCCGAAGGGGCAGTTCCGCGCCGGGCGCGATCTTCAGCAGATCGAAGGCGTAGATCATCCCGATCAGATGATCCAGGGACTCCCGGTACACGGGGAGGCGCGAGTACCCCGATTCCAGGAACATGCGTCCAATCTCGTCGAGCGGCGCGCCCTCCCGGACCGCCACGATGTCCGTGCGTGGCGTCATCGCTTCTCTGACCGGACGCTCGGTGAAGGCGAGGACACCCGACAGGGCCGTCAACTCGTCACGACCGTCCTCGTCGCGGGCTCCAGCCGGTTCCGCCTCGGCGGCCGCCGCCGCGATCGGGCCGCCCCCCAGAGGTGACAGCACGGGGGCCAGTCGGGCCAGCACCGGAACCGCACGACCCACGATTCGCTCGGGCCAGTATCGGCCAAGGGTGCGCGGGAACGCGTATACCACCAACAGGGCCAACGGCACCGTCACAAGGAACACCGCGGCCGACGCAAGAGGAATCGGCAATCCGTCGATGAGAATGGCCGTCCCGAGCCCGGTCACGAGCATCCCGAGTGTCGCGAGTCCTTTCGAGGCCCTCACGATCCTATCCGGCGCCGCGAGCAGGCGTTCGGCGGCCGCATGGTCCGGCGCCCCGCGTGCCGACCATCGGTACAGCTCGACGCGGTGCACCGACGACGACGCCACCGCCGAGAGCACGCCGAGCCCCGCCACGAGCAGGCCCGCCCCGACCAGCAGCCAGCCGATCAGGCGTGCTCCTCGGCGGCCGCTTCCGCCCCGTCGCGCTGGCGCTCGAAGTACACGCGCTGGATGCGGCGGCGCTCGACCCGCTCAACCACCACCCGAAAGTCGCCGATCCGCAGCTCCTCGCCGGGCTGGGGAACGCGTCCCAGCTCCGAATAGACGAGCCCACCCACCGTGCTCACCTCTTCCTGCTCGAGCTCGGTGCCGAGCAGCTCGCTCAGCGTGTCCAGCGTCACGGTTCCCTCCACCCAGAACCGGTCGTCCCCCTCCTGCACCACCGGCGGGATCTCCTCGCGGTCGTATTCGCCGTAGATCTCACCGACGACCTCTTCGAGGACATCCTCCAGGGTCACCAGCCCCGACGTGCCACCGAACTCGTCCACGACAATCGCGAGGTGGGCGGATCCGCGTTGGAAATCGCGCAGCTGAGCGGTAAGCGACTTCGACTCCGGAACGAACTGTGCCGGCCGCACGAGGCTGCGCCAGTGCTCGGGACGCTCGGCAATGCCGGCGATGACCGCGGTGAGGTCCTTGGCGTACAGGATGCCGTGGATGTCGTCGAGGTCCGCGCCGTAGACCGGAATGCGGTGGTGCTCGCTGCGGCGCAGCTGCTCGACGACGTCGTGCCACTCGGCATCCACCGGGACGGCGAGGATGTCGAGCCGCGGCGTCATGACTTCCGCCACGGTCGTATCGCGCAGCGAGATCACGCCGGCAAGCATGTCTCGCTCCTCCTCGCCAACGACCGGACGGCTCGGGGCCGACTGCGGCAGGAGGTACGCTCCCCCGCGCTCGACGGCCGCCACTAGGCCAAGCAGCGGCCGGAACGGGAGGAGGCTTCGCCGCGCCAGTGGAGCGGCCACGCTCGAGAGACGGGGGAGCAGCACACCGGCCGCACGCGGCAATCCGTCGGATACGACGAACAGAAACGCCACGGTCACGATCGCCGTGAGCAGCGCCTCCGGCACCGGGCGCACCCACCAGCGCACCGCCGCGGAGGCGGCGGTCGCCGCAATGAGTACGAGCCCGAGCCGACTCGACTGGAGGGCGCGTTCCAGGGGGACCGGATCGCGCGATGCGTTGGGTGCCTCGCCCAGCGACCGCGACACCGTCGCCGCTTCCTGCGCCACCGCCAGCAGCGCGGCCCAGAGTGCGGCGGCGACCGCGACCGCGGCACTCACAATGCCAAAGGCGTCGGCGCTCATGAATCACCCGCCGTCGCAAGTCGGGCTACATAGCGCTCCTGCCGCATCCACATGGGCGATTCCGTGCGTTCCTCTCCCTGCGGGTGGTCGTGCCCCACCACGTGCAACACACCGTGCACGACGAGTCGGAGCAGCTCCTCGCGCGCCGGCAGGTGTTCGGCCGCGGCCGTGCGCCGCGCTTCCGCCGGGCAGATATACACGTCGCCGGCCAGCACCCCCACGTGAGCGAGTGGAAACGCGATGACGTCCGTGACCCGATCGCTCCCCAACGCGCTCGCATTCAGGCGACGCATCTCGTGCTCCGGCAGGAACGTGATGCTCAGCGACACCGGGCCCTGTCCCTCCCCGTCGAGCACCTGTCGCGCCCACGCTTCGATCGCCGCCGAGTCGGCCTCGGCGGCCAGCTCGGGGTTGGCGACTCGGATATCACGCCTCCGATCGGGCTTCCCAGTCCGCGTAGATCCCCCCACTCGATGCCGGATAGTCGATGCGATTGTGCAACGCGCCGCCCAGCACCCGGATGAACTCGTTCCGTGCGTTGGACAGCTGCGCCATGGTCAACGGGGCTTCCTCCAGCTGTCCCACGGAGATGCGATGCTCGATGATGTGCTCGATGACGTCGTTCAGCTTCTCGGGCGTAGGATCGTCGAGGACCCGCACGGCCGCTTCGACGCCATCCGCCAACATGGCCAGGGCGGTTTCGACCGAGCGTGGCTTCGGGCCGGGATAGCGGAACTCGTCGGCGTTGACGCTGTCACCGCCCTCCCGGTTCCGCGCCCGGTCCAGGAAGTACGTGATCTCCATCGTGCCGTGATGCTCGGAGATGAAGCGCTTCACCACGTCGGGGAGCTTGTGCTCGTCGGCCAACTGCAGGCCGTCACGCACGTGATTGCGCACGATGCCGGCCGATACCTCGGGCTTGAGCTTGTCGTGCGGGTTCGCCCCGGGCGATTGGTTCTCCACGAAGAACTGCGGCTTCTTCACCTTCCCGACGTCGTGGTAGTAACACCCCACCCTGGCCAGCAGGCCGTGGGCACCGATGGCGTTGCAGGCGGCCTCGCAGAGGTTCGCCATGGACACGCTGTGGGCATAGGTGCCCGGCGCTTCCGTGGCCAGCCGTCGGAGCAGCGGGCGATCCGGGTCGGACAACTCGAGCAGCGTGAGGTCGGTCGTGAGCCCGCCGATGGACTCGAACGCCGGCAGGAGCGCCGACACCAACGCCGCCGACGCCACGGCGTTGAGCCCGCCCCGAACGCCGGTCACACCGATCTCGGCCATCGACCAATCCATGCGCAGGCCGACGGCCAACCCTGCCAGCAAGTACCCCACGGCGACCAGGGCTCCGGCAAGCAGGAACTGATCCCGCCGCCGCACGTTGCGGACGCTCACGGCAGCCACCACGCCGCCGACCAGGGCGACGAACTGTGCGTCGGTGTCGTACACGGCCTGAGAGGCGATCAACACGGCGAGCACCATGGCGCCCACCATCGCGACCCGCCCGCGGAACAACGCGGTCAGCAACATGGCCGCGAACGGCACCGGGATCAGCTCGGGCGCATCCGCGATGAATCGTTGCAGCACCCCCGCTCCGACGATGGCGATGGCGAAGAAGAGACTCATCACCACCATCTGTCTCGCGCTCTCGTAGATCGCGGGACGGTAAAACATCAGCAGGAGCCAGAACATGGAGAGGAGGAGGGCGTTGGTCAGGATCTGGCCGGCGATGCCCCCGAAGTGCCCTTCGCCACTCCCGCCCCGGTTCAGCATCTCTTTCCTGAGCGCGAACAGCCGCTGCTCGACCGCCGGTGTCACCACCTCGTTCGCGTCGACGATCCGCTCGCTAGCCTGGACGCTGTCCTTGACCGAGTCGACGGCCGCACGCGCCAGCTCTCGCTCCCGTGTGGAGGCCGGGACGTTCTTGACCAGCGTCGGCTCGGCGAGCTGCGTGACCAGCTTGAGGAAGAGCAGGTCGCCGACCGACGAGTTGGGGTCCGGATGGTACGCGTTGCGGCGGTTGCCGATCTGCTCCAGCACGCGGATGGTGTCGCGACGGGCCGTGCTCTCGGAGCCGTTCCGCCGCACCATGAAGAACTGGGCTGTCTCGTTCTCCACCTCCGCCGCCGCCGCCACGCCCTGCCGGAGCTCCCGCCTGAGCAGCTGTTTGGTCGCCTCACGGAACGCGGTAAGCCGTCGGCCGGTCGCCAGGTACTCGGCTTCCTCCATTGTCAGGCGCACATTGAACGCCTGGCCCACCTCCAGCCGTTGCGCCGGAGACGGCGCGCGCGCGAGTCTGACGAACAGCGAATCGACCTTGGCGGCCACCGAGTCCACCCGTGGTGACCGGTAGTCGTAGATGGGGAGCACGGCCGCCTCGTAGGCTCGCTGCTCGGCCTCCATCTCCGCCGGGGACTTGAGGACGAGGAAATCGAACGGGGCGATCACCTCGTTCTTCGCCACGTCGCCCGCCTGCAGAGCGGGGCTTTCGAACCCGCTGGCAAACGGATAGGCCAGGTAGGTCAGGAGCGCCAAGGCGGCCAACAGTCCCCACCGCAGGGCGTGAAACGCGACCTCCTTGGGGAACTGACTCGGCATCAGCTCCAAGTTCAAGGTGGACCGTCCGCGCTCCCTCATCCGTTCTCGTCCTCCGCGTAGGCGCGAATGATCTCCCGCACCAATCGGTGCCGCACCACGTCACGATCGTCCAGATAGCAGAATGCCACGCCATCGATCCCGGGGAGAATCCTTTCGACCTGAATGAGGCCCGATTCCTCGCGTTGCGGGAGATCGATCTGCGTCTTGTCCCCCACGATGACCGCCCGGGAGTTCAACCCCAACCGGGTGAGGAACATCTTCATCTGCATCCCCGTCACGTTTTGCGCCTCGTCCAAGATCACGAACGCGTCCTGCAGCGTGCGTCCCCGCATGTATCCCAGCGGTGCGATCTCGATCGTGCGCGTCTCCAGCGCGCGCTGGATGCGGTCGAACGGCATCATGTCTTCGAGGGCGTCGTACAGCGGCCGGAGGTACGGATCGACCTTCGCCTGCAGGTCACCCGGCAGGAACCCTAAGCGCTCGCCCGCCTCCACCGCAGGGCGCGCCAGTACGAGGCGTCGCACCCGCTTGCGGGTCAGCGACTCCACGCCCATCGCCACGGCCAGGTACGTCTTTCCCGTTCCGGCCGGCCCGATCCCGATGACGATTTCGTTCTCCCGCATGGCCGCGACGTAGTCGCGTTGGCCCGGGGATTTGGGCTGTACGGCCCTGCGCATGCCCGGGAGGGCGATCCGGAAATCCCCGTTGCTGATCGCCTGCGAGCTGTCGACCCCATCGGTGATCAGCCGCCGGACGTCGTCCTGGCTCAACAGCTCGCCGAGCCGCGCGAGCTCCACCATGGCCGTGGCGATGCGCGACGCGCGCTCGACGGCTTCCAGATCCCCGGACAAGGTGAGCTGCTCTCCGCGAAGTGTGACCCGCGCCCCGCTGCCTTCCTCGAGCACGAGCAGGTTGCCGTCGTTCACGCCGGCCAGCGCGAGCGGGTCCGCGCCCTCGATGGAGATCCGGTGGGTGATCTTGTCGTTCATGCGCGCTCGACCGCGATGCCGAGTTCGTGGAGCTCGGTGGAATCGACCGTGGTCGGTGCCTCCTCGAACAGCGCCCTGGCCGCCGTCGTCTTGGGAAACGCGATCACGTCGCGCAGGCTCTCGGCCCCGGCCAGCAGCATGACCACGCGATCGAAGCCAACGGCGAAGCCGCCGTGCGGCGGGGCGCCGGCGCGCAGGGCGCGCAGCAGGAACCCGAACCGCCGTCGCGCCTCGGCCTCGTCCATCCCGAGCAAATCGAAGACCGCCAGCTGCACGCGCGGATCGGTGATCCGGATCGAACCGCTCCCCAATTCGTTCCCATTGTACACGAGATCGTAGTGCACCGCCCGTATGTTCTCCCGCTCGCCGGCCAGCATGCGCTCCAGGTCGGCGGGTTCCGGTGACGTGAACGGATGGTGCGCCACCGTCCAGGCTCCCGTGTCGGGATCCCGCTCGAACAATGGGAATCGATCGACCCACAGGAACGCGTGGTCGCCGGTGCGGACCAGCTCGAGCGCGTTCGCCACCTGGCGGCGCACGACGTCGAGCGCCGGCCCGGTCACGGCGTCCGGGCCGGCCGCGGCGAGCAGCAGGTCACCGTCGGCCAGGCGCGCCAGGTCGGCCGTGACGCCGTCCAACTTGGCGAGGGGACCCGAGAGGCTCCCACCTGCATGCTTGAGAGTCGCCAACCCGCCCGCGCCGGCTCGCTTCGCCGCGGCAGTCAGCCCATCGACCTGCTTCCGGCTGAGGGCCGCGCCCCCTGGCACGCGGATCCCGCGCACGCGCCCGCCCCGGGACCGCGCCTCGTCGAAGGCGCCGAACCCGCGTCCCGTGAGCGGCTCCGACAGATCCTCGAGCTCCAGCTCGAAGCGCCTGTCGGGCTTGTCGGTTCCGTAGCGGTCGAGCGCGTCCGCATACGCGAGGCGCGGAAACGGGCCGGCAACCGTGTGGCCCCCTTCGTCCCACAGGGCGACGAACAGTCCCTCCAACGCGCTGTAGATGTCCTCAGCCGTGACGAACGAGGCTTCGATGTCGATCTGCGTGAACTCCGGCTGTCGATCCGCCCGGAGGTCCTCGTCCCGGAAGCAGCGTGCCAGCTGGAAGTAGCGGTCGAATCCTGACACCATCAGCAGCTGTTTGTAGAGCTGCGGCGATTGCGGCAGGGCGTAGAACTGCCCGCGATGCACCCGGGACGGCACCAGGTAGTCTCGTGCACCCTCGGGCGTGGGCTTGGTGAGGATCGGCGTCTCGACCTCGTAGAACCCCTGGGCGGAGAGCGCCGCCCGGGCCCGCTGAAGCAGGCGATGGCGCAGGGCGATGTTGCGCTGAAGCTCGGCGCGACGCAGGTCGAGGTGTCGGTGCATGAGGCGTAGCTCCTCGGCCGGAAGATCCTCCCCCTTCGTGCGCCACACCGGGATCGGCAAGGCCTCCAGATCGGCCGGGCCGACCACGTCGATACGGCTGCCGAGGACCTCGACGTCGCCCGTGACCATTTCGGGATTGCGAGCCGAGTCGGGGCGCAGCCGGACGTCCCCTTCGATCATGACCACCGATTCCGTCGTGACCTCGAGGGCCGCCTCCAACGATTCCGATGGAGACCACTCCGGCCCGAACGAGACCTGAACGAGCCCGTCCCGGTCACGGAGATCCAGAAAGACCAGCCCCCCGAGGTCGCGGCGGCGATGGACCCAACCACCCAGGCGGACCCGCTTGCCCGCATGCTCGGCACGAAGGGCCCCGCAGCGGTGCGTGCGTAGGGTTGTCGCGCTCATTCGTCTCCCGTCAGACTCCTGACACCGGGGCGCCGACCCGAGCGCACCCACCACCCGCCCGAATCCACGGGGTGCCGGCCCGAGATGGAAGCTTGGAAGGGAAGCGGAGGGACGCGCGGCGGATCGCGCCCGGCGATTGGGATGATCCCGTCTCTCAAGAGGAGCGAGGGCTCCTGATGGGGCCGTTTGATCGAAGTCTCAATGGCTTGCGGACCACCCAAGTCTCGTCGCTGGTTGAACATAATGATGGCGAAAGGGGGCAGCAAGCTGCGTCTTGACACGCTCCCCGGAGCCCGCAAACCTTCGGACGTGCCGCGCCCGCTGACCCTGCTGGTGCCAGCCATCCTCCTGGCGCCGCTCCCCGTCCACGCCCAGGCGCCGCCGTCGGCCGGCCTCTGGCGGGTCGCTGCCGGCGCACTGGCGCGCCCGGCCCCGCTGCAGCGAGGCGCCACCGGCACGTTTTGGAATCCGGGGGCCACCGGGAGCACCGACTCGATCTCCGGACTCCGAGTAGGCGCCCAGGTCATGCAGACCTCCAACATCCTCGGTATCTCCGGATTCCTGCTCGGCGCCAGCCTGCCGCTGACCAACCGGATTCGTGCCGGGGCCGTGCTCGGCCGAATGCAGGTGCGGGATCTGGTGCGGACCACCACCTCCCCCGACGTCGAGGCCGGTTCGATCCCGGTGTACGAGCAATTCGCGGGTGTCGGCGTCAGCATGGGCCCGTCGTGGATCCAGGTCGGGGCGACCGTGTTGCTGCACGACGCACGCTTCGACGTGCTGAACGACGGGGGGCTCACGGTGGATCTCGGGATCCGGCTGGCGCCGTGGCCGCGCCTGCACATCGCCGCCGCCACCCACTTGCTCCCCGTCGACCTCGCGACGGAGCCATCGACGGACTACTTCGCCGCCGTCGAGTATGTCGCGGCCGAGCGCCTCGAGCTGCCGGGCATCCATGCGGCACTCCTGGCACGCTACGGCTTCGCGCTGCGCGCGTCCGGAGATCCGGAGCACACGCTGGGGTTCGGGGCCGTGTTCGGCCAGCGGGTGTTGGTCGACGCCTCGCTGACCGCGGAGTCGGGGTATGGCGGCCGTGAGTGGCGGCCTGCGGTCGGCGTCGGCCTGCGATTCGGCGCCTACCTGGTCTCTCTCGCGCATGGCTTCAGCATCAACGATCTCGGGGGCACGTTCCGCATCGGGCTCGACATCGAGCCGTGAGTGACCTGCTCCTAGACCGCACTCCTGCCGCGGCCACCGCCGCGCTGGATGACTGGCTTCGCGATCGAGGCGAGCCACGATACCGGGTTCGCCAGCTCGTGCCGCGCCTGTGGCAGCGACCCATTGCCGGCTGGAGCGAGGCCACCGATGTGCCGCGGGCATTGCGCGGTGCGCTCGAGACGGCGTGGCCGCTCTTGAGGCCCGTGCAACGAGCACGTCAGACGTCGCGCGACGGGACCATCAAGTTCCTCTGGGAGTTCCCCGACGGCGATGCGGTGGAATCGGTCTTGATCCCGGAGCGTCGGCGCCGCACGCTGTGCATCTCGTCGCAGGCGGGATGCGCCTTCGGCTGTGTGTTCTGCGCCACGGGTCGGATGGGGTTCGTCCGGCATCTGGCGCCGTGGGAAATCACCGCGCAGGTCCGGGAATTGGCGCTCGATCCCGCACTCGGTCTGCCCACCAACGTGGTATTCATGGGCATGGGCGAACCGCTGCACAACTGGGACGCAGTGGATCGCGCCCTCACCATCCTCAACGCGGCCGACGGATTCGGTATCGGTGCCCGGCACATCACGGTGAGCACGGTCGGGCTGGTGCCTGGCCTCGAACGGCTGGCGGCACGCGGCGAGCAGTTCCGTGTGGCCCTGTCCCTGCACGCAGCCAATCCGGAGACGCGGCGCGCGCTCATGCCGGTGGAACGAAAGTACCCGCTCGAGGACGTCATGGAGGTGCTGCGGCGGTTTCCCAGACGCGCGACGCTGGAATACGTGATGATCGACGGCGTCAACGATGCTGACAGCGACCTCAGGGCCCTCGTGAAGCTCGCCCGCTCCTCAGGCGCGCTCGTCAACCTGCTGCCGCTGCACCCGGGTGGGGCACCCGGTTATCGCCCTACGCCCCGCGATCGCATCGCTGCGTTTGCGGCAGGTCTCGAAGCTCATGGCGTGTCAGTGACCGTGAGACGCAGCCGCGGGCTGGACATCAGCGCCGCCTGCGGTCAGCTACGGCTCGAGGCCGATCAGCTCCGCGGCGTCCCGCCCCAAGAAGACGCTCACGTCCAGCAATAGCGCTGCGTCCTCCTCGACCCGCACCTCGCCCAATCCGAGCGCGTCGCGAACCCGGTGGGCGTGGCGGAGGTCTCCGCGCCGCAGGTAGACGATCGTGCTGGTGAGGGTATCGCTCGACGCGGTCCATACGGATACCACATCGATCCCGCGCTCCCGCAGGCGACCCGTCACCGCGCGTGCCAGCCCGTCGATTCCGGTCGCGTTGATCACTTCAACCACCACGCGCTCGCCCTCACCCGGTATCGGATACGGCCCCTCCCTGCCACCCGAGCGGAGCAGCCACCATGCGCCACCGACGGCGAGCAGCAGGAGAACCAACGCACCCGTCAGGCGCCACATGCGAGGGCGTTCCAGAACGCCACGGTTTCCGGAAGGAGCGGAAGGCCACGGTCCACGTGGTGTGCGATGCGTATTCGCGCCACGGTGCAGAGGACGCGATCGGTGTCCGATGGCACGCGGGCCGCCAATCCTTCGAGCAGCGTCGGCTGATGGCGTCGTCCGGGCTCCAGGTAGTCCGCTATGTACAGCATTCGGCCGACCCGATCCCACCCGGCGAAGCCCACCGAGTGATACCGCACGGCGTCGAGCACGCCCTGGTCCCGTTCGCCGTGCTGCCGCGCGAGTTCCGCCGCCGCGGGCCCGTGTCTGAGCTTGTCGAGTCCCCACGCGTCGGGCGCCAGGTCACGCAGCACCGCCCGCGGCGCGTCCTTGACGGCATCGTGAAACGCCGCGGCCCGTAGCCAGCGATCGACTTCCGAGCGACCCATCGCCATCGCGTCGCCCCACTCGACGAGGAGCGCTCCAACCCGCTCGGCGTGCGCGCGGCGCGATTCGCTCATCTGCGCCCACGCCGGTGGGGAAAGCGGACGGCGAGCCGGCATCACGCCATGGTGATCGGTGCGTCAGACCGCATGGGGAGCCAATTCAGCCAACTCCTCGTGCCAGAACGACCGATTGGGCAACTCGGGATGGGGAATCTGGAGGTCCGGTGCGTCCACGATCCGCTCACCATAGCGAACGATGTCGAGGTCCAGGGTTCGGGGCCCCCACCGGACGGCCCGCACCCGACCCGCATCCCGTTCGATCCCTTGGCATCGGTAGAGCAGCTCGTGTGGGGTGAGACGCGTTCGCAACAGGACCATTTGATTCAGATACGCACCCTGGTCGGCGGGCCCGATCGGCTCGGTCTCCAGCACGGCCGACTCGGCCACCAGCTCGGTCCGCGGCAGCTCGGCGAGGCGGGCACGCGCGGAAGCCAAGGCTGCGTGTCGGTCCCCCAAGTTGGATCCGAGCGCCACGTAGGCCCACTCAGGCGCTTGCGCCCCCTCGGTCTCGCTCAATCACGACCTCGACATGATCGACGGGGCCGTCGATCGGCGCGTGGGGTTTGCGGGCCGCCACGCGCACTCGCTGAATGGGTGACACCTGCAGCGCTCGTTCGGCGATCTTGGCGCACAGCGCCTCCAACAGGCGATGGTGGCTGTGGCCCACGGTCTCGGCGACCATCTGGTACAGCCGACGGTAATCCAGGAGATCGCTGGGCGAGTCGCTCTCCCCCACGTTCTTCAACGACAGCCATACCGTGAGGTCGAGCTCGAGCGGTTGGGGAA
>CAYGCN010000064.1:0-15718 GCA_964348385.1 uncultured Gemmatimonadaceae bacterium | reverse complement strand
TAGACCAGGGCGACGAGCACGACGAGTCCGAGCAGCACCGCGAGCACAAAGGCCGCCAGTGTCTGAAGCATCCCCCATCCGGCCCGCGCGGTGACGGGCGCGGCGAGTGCGAACACCCCGATAGGCGCGAGATACAGGATCCAATCGACGAGCTTCACCAGCGCGGCCACGATAGCCTCGGCGACTCCCACCAGGCGATCGCGTTCGGCAGAGGGCAGGGCGCCGGTCGCGCCCGCAACGAGCACGGTGAACACGATGAGTGGAAGCAGGGTCCCGTCGACCGCCGCCGCGAAGGGGTTCTCGGGGATGAGGCTCAGCAGGAAATCGACGATGCCGGGCAGTGCCGGTGCCGCGGTCGTGCCGGTGCCCACTGCCTGTGCCGCCGCCTCCGACGCGAGCGGAAGGAGCGCCCACATCACTCCCATCCCGAGCAACACCGCGATCGCGCTCATGGCGGCGATGAGGCCGACCGTTCCACCGCCGAGTCGTCCGAGCCTGCGCAGGTCGCCCAGCGAGCAGACACCGACGAAGATCACGCCGACCACGAGCGGAATGACCACCATCTTGAGCAGGTTCACGAATGCCGTGCCGATGGGCTCGACGCCGTGGGCGACTGTGAGGAGCACTGGGGAGCCCGTGACGGCCGCGACGAGTCCTACCGCGAGTCCGCCCACCAGGCCCAGGCCGATGGCGAGGGGCAAGCGGGTCGTCACGGAGTCGACTCTCCTCGCTCGCGTTCCAGCCGGTCCACCAGCACGGTGGCGGTCAATGTCCCGGTGACATTGGTCGCCGTGCGCGCCATGTCAGGAATGCGATCGACTCCGAGGAGCACGGCCATCCCGTCGAGGGGGATCCCGATCGTGCCGAGCGCGGGGGCAAGGCTGAGCACGCTGCCGCCGGGAATGCTCGGCACGGTGAACGAAACGATGAACGTCGCAAGCAACGCACCGCCGATGCCGGCCAGTGGGAGCGGCACACCGTAGAGCCAGGCAAGGAACACGACACCGGTTCCCTGGAAGAGCGCGGCTCCGGCGCGGCCGAGGGCCGCGCCCAGGGAAATGACGAACCCCGCCACCGGCAATGAAATGGCGAACTCCTCCTCGGCGGCTTCTAGCATGGCCGGGACCGTGGCGGGCGAGCTGGTGGTGGTCGCCGCGATCACCTGCGGCGTGACACACCCCCGCAGGAACCGGCGCACGGGCATCCGACCGAGGAACCGCACCACCGGCAGGTAGATGAGCGCGATGAATAGCGTTTCGCCGATCAACACGGCCACGACGAAGATCGCGAGCGTCTGCAAGATGGCCCAGCCGGCGCGGGCTGTCACGGGTGCGGCGAGCGCAAAGACACCGACTGGGGCGATCAGCAGGATCCAGTCGACCAGCTTGATCAGGGCGGCGGCCAACGACTCGCCGAGTCCCAGGAGCCGCTCCCGCTCGGCCTTCGGCAGCGTCCCTGCCGCAGCCGCAACGAGGATCGTGAACACGATCAGCGGCAGCAGCGCGCCATCGACGGCGGCCTCGAACGGGTTACTCGGTATCAGGCCGAGGAGGAATTCGATCGGCCCCGGCAGCGTCGGGGCCTCCGACCCGCTCGCACCGACCGCCTGGGTGGCGGCATCGCTCGCATAGGGCAACAGGGTCCGCATGACGCCCATGCCCAGCAGCACACTGATCACGGTCGTGGCCGCGAAGAACCCGAGCGTCACGACCCCCATACGCCCGAGCTTGCGGAGGTTCCCCAGCCGACAGACGCCCACGAAGACCACCGAGGTCACGAGCGGGATCACCACCATCTTCAACACGTTGACGAAGGCGTTGCCAATCGGTGCCACCCCGCCCGCGATGGCGAGCAGCACGGGGGCTTCCGTCACGGCGGTGACCAGTCCGAGCAGCAGTCCGGCTGCCAGCCCCAGGGCAATGGCGAGGTTGAGCTTCACGACGCCGCGGCGCGCTCCGGTGGGGTCACTCCCCCGTTCCCTTGGCGCTCTCTTTCAGCAGGTGGGCGGCGATCACGTTCCGCTGGATTTCGTTCGAGCCCTCGTAGATCTGCGTGATCTTGGCGTCGCGCAGCAGCTTTTCGACGGGGTACTCCTTCATGTATCCGTACCCACCGAAGATCTGGACGGCATCGACGGTGACCTGCATGCACGCGTCGGACGCGAAGGTCTTGCAGATCGCCGAGGCCTTGGCGATGTCCTTGACCCCCGAGTCGATCATGCGGGCGGCGGAATACACCAGCGCACGTGACGCCTCGACGGCGATTGCCATGTCCGCCAGCATGAACTGCACGCCCTGAAACGACGAGATCGGATGACCGAACTGCTTTCGCACTCTCGCGTAGTGCGTGGCCTCGTCGAGCGCACGCTGGGCGATGCCGACAGCCTGGGCGGCGACCCCGGGTCGAGCGTGGTCGAACGTCTTCAGCGCGACGATGAAACCCATGCCTTCTCGGGCGATGAGGTTCTCGGCGGGGACTCGCGCGTCCTCGAAGATCACTTCCCGTGTGGCCGACGATCGGATGCCGAGCTTGTTCTCCTTCTTGCCGAACGCGAGACCGGGGGTGTTTTTGTCCACGATGAAGGCGCTCGCGCCACGGGCGCCTTTCTCTCGATCGGTCACGGCGATGACCGTGTAGATCTCCGCTTCCCCGCCGTTGGTGATCCACTGTTTGGTGCCGTTGAGGACGTAGTGGTCGCCGTCCTTGACCGCGGTCGTGCGGATACGGGCGGCGTCGGAGCCGGCATCGGCTTCGGTGATGGCGAACGCTGCCAGCTTCTCCCCGCGCGCGATCGGTGGCAGGTAGCGTTGCTTCTGCTCCTCGCTCCCGAACAGCAGGATGGGGAACGACCCGAGACCCGTACCGCCGAACGCGAGGGCGATGCCGCCGCATCCCCACGACAGGGACTCCGTGACCAAAGCCATCTCGAGCACACCGCCGCCCATGCCGCCGTACTCCTCGGGGATCGACACGCCGAAGATGTCCGCTTCGGCCAGGACCCGGACGATATCCCATGCGAACTCCCCGGACTCGTCGTACCTGGCCGCCACCGGCTTGATGCGCTCTTCGGCGATCTGCCGACAGAGATCACGGATCATTCGCTGGTCGTCGGTAAGGAGGTAGTCCATGGTGTGTCCCCTACGGTGTGCGTGTGGTCGGTCGGCGGCCGCAGGGAGGCAGGCGCAGCGCGGTACGTTCCGGCCGGCGAAATCGCTTACCATTTTATTCGGCAGACGGTAGCCTGGCCAGCCGACGCCGCCCAGCGATGGCGAGCCCCGGTTTCGTCCGATAGGTTGGGTAACGCTCGTACCGGAGGAGCACGTGAGACACGCGCAACGAACCGTTCCACGCTGGGCGATTATTCTCGGGGCGTCGAGTGGGTTTGGTGAGGCGACGGCCAAAGAGCTCGCCAAGAGCGGCTACGATATCGCCGGGGTCCACCTGGACCGTGCCGCCAGGCTCGAATACGTCGAGGCGATCAAGGAAGAGATCGAGGCGACCGGACATCGGGCGTGGTACTTCAACGTCAATGCAAACGACGACCAAGAACGAGTCGCGGTTCTGGATGCCCTCGAGGCGGACATGAAGGACACCGGCGGTGTCGTCGCGGTGCTCATGCATTCCCTCGCGTTCGGCACCCTCAAACCGTACATCGCCGAGGACGCCATCACGAAGCGCAACATGCACATGACCATGGACGTGATGGCGCACTCGCTGATCTGGTGGTCGCAGGATCTGGTCAAGCGGGGCATGATGCCGCCCGGCGGACGGATCTTCGCGATGACGTCGTCCGGGTCCAATCGTGTGATTCCATCCTATGGCGCGGTCTCGGCGGCCAAGTCGGGGCTCGAGTCCCACGTGCGGCAGCTCGCCATGGAGCTGGCGCCGTTTGGCATCACCGTGAACGCGCTCCGTGGCGGGGTGACCCGCACGCCGGCGGCCGAGCGGATTCCGGAGAGCGACAAGCTGTTTCTCGAGGCGGTGCAGCGGAATCCACACAAGCGGCTGACGGTACCGGAAGACGTTGCGAAGGCCCTCGTGGCCCTGTCGAAGCCGGGCACGGACTGGATCACCGGTAACGTGATCAACGTCGACGGTGGCGAGGAGGTCTCGGGCTGAGGATCCGGGTTATCGGCTCTGTCGCTGGAGCTGCTTCAATTCCTTTTCGAGGTGCGACAGGCGCTGAAGGATTTCGTCTTCCCCCGGTTGGGTCGCGACGATCGGTACCCCACGACGATTCAGGAGCGTCTCGACGAGCGCGTCGGTGTAGCCGACGACGGCGTGGGCAATGCCGCGATCGATCGTGCGGTTCAGGCGGAGGACGGCGGTCATCGACAGACGTGGGGGCATCGTTGCCACCGTTTCCGACAGCATCCGGATGAGAATCTCCCGAAGTTGCTGCAGCTCTTCGACCACTTCCCCCGCCGCCAATCCGCGTGCGGCCGCCGTCTGCCCGTACACTTCGCATGCCATGTACCACAGCTCGGTGGCCTGGCGTCGGAGTGGGCCGGAGAGCTCAATGATCAGATCGATCAGCAATGCCAGGTGCCGCTCCAGCGTCGGGCGGCTCACGTGAGGCGCCTGGGCGACGCGGTGCACGATCCACTCCAACCACTGGGCGAGGAGCTCGTCGTGGCGCTCCAGGAGCGCCACCGTGAGGAGGTGAAGGGCGGGATTGGACGGCCGAGTCACCCTGTGGCCGATCCGGCGGGAAAAGTCACCCTGCGCACGAGGCGGAATGTAATGGGCCGATTCCGGAGGTCAACGTAACCGCCATGGCAACGGTCACGACGATCCCGTTCCAGTTGACCGGGGCCGATGGCGGGCCGCTCCGGGGGGAGGTGCGCACGGCTGCAGGGGGTCGCGATCGGCCCGCCGTGGTCATCTGCCACGGCTTCAAGGGCTTCAAGGACTGGGGGTTCTTTCCCCATGTGGCCCTACGCCTCGCGCGGTCGGGCCTCACCGCCCTGACCTTCAACTTCACGGGCAGTGGAGTCGGGGCCGACGGTGAGTCGTTCTCGGAGCCGGAGCGATTTGCCGGCTCCACACCGTCGGGTGATCTGCACGACCTTTCGACCGTGTGGGATGCGGTGGCGGCTGGAACCCTCGTCACCGATCTTGCGCCACCCACGGCACTCGGCGTGCTCGGGCACAGCCGTGGTGGCGCGGCGGCCATTCTGCACGCCGCCAGGCGTGAAGATTGCCGCGCGATCGTGACATGGGCCGCGATATCCTCCTACCTGCGTTGGGGACCGCGAACCCTGGCAACCTGGCGCCAACAGGGATCGCTCGAGATCGTCAACTCCCGCACCGGCGAAGTGTTGCCGCTGCGGCTGGACTACTTGGACGATCTCGACCGCAACGGGGATGAGTTGGACCCGACGATGGCAGCCGGCAACATCGCCGCCCCGTGGCTGTTGCTGCATGGAAGCGTCGATGAGACGGTGCCCGTGCGAGAGGCGAAACTCTTGCTCACCCACGCAAACCCGGACGTGGCGCGATTGGAGATCGTCGAGGCGGGCAGTCACACGTTGGGTGCGCGGCACCCGTGGGGTGGCTGGACGCCGCAACTGGAGCGTGCGGTCGATCTCACGCTCGAATGGTTCGTGAGGCACTTGCTGTGAGAGAGGGGAGAAACGACGACGGCCCCCGATGTGGGGGCCGTCGCTGCGGGGTCAGAGCCCGGCCGCGTACAGCGAGTCGACCAAGTTCGGTCGTCGCCTGGTCGCGAGAGCGACGAGTTGTCGCCGGCCCAGGAACAGGCTCGCTGCGGCAACCGTGGCCAACGCGATGAGTCCGACTCCAACGGTTCGGATAGGCACCTCCCTACGAGACGGTGGACACGGTCACTACCCCTATTTCGCCGTGCAATATATGGACCACCGCAAGGGGTCTCGGGTCACATGAGCCTCGGTGTGACACCCCAATATCTCACTCGTTCGAGTCAGACGACGTGACGATGCTCACCCTCGCACAGATCGGTGAGCGACTCCGGCAGCGACGCCCGATTCAAGCCGACATGGAGGGGAAGATCTCGGCTGCGGTGGCCCTGATCCTGGCGGAGCGAGAGGATGGAGGCCTCGATCTCTTGCTCATCAGGCGGGCAGAGGCGGAGGGAGACCCGTGGTCGGGACAAATGGGTCTGCCAGGCGGCAGGCAGGATGATCGCGATCACGACCTCCTGGCGACCGCGATCCGCGAGACGGCAGAAGAGACCGGCATCCGTCTCTCCAGGCGGGACGTGCTCGGCGCGCTGGACGATCTTGCTCCGACCACTCCCGTACTGCCACCCGTGGCGGTCCGCCCGTTCGTATTCCGGCTGCGGGGCCGCGTCGGCGTGCGTCCCAGCGCCGAGGTGGCGGCCAGCGTGTGGGTGTCGCTCAGCGACCTCCGTCGCGACGCCACGGAGACCACGGTCGTGGTCCGTGGCCGGGAGCTGCAGGTGCCGGCGTACCTAGCGGACGGGGAGATTGTCTGGGGGATGACCCTCCGTATCCTCAATAATTTCTTTGAGTTAACTCCGTAGCAACTTCTCCCAGCCCAGGGCTCCGTGTCTCGGGGGCTTCCGTTTTTAGCCGAAACTAATAATATTTTTTGTCGCACCCAGTCCTGAGGAGGCGCGGAGGCGACATGAGTGCGGTGTCAAGACAGGGGGGCCTCAGCCGGTCCACCGAGGACTACCTCAAGGCGATCTACGAAATCGAAGCTCGTGACGGCGCTGCGCAGACCAACGCGATCGCCGAAGCGCTGAACATCGCGCCACCGTCGGTGAGCGGCATGGTGAAGCGCCTGTCGGAATCCGGGTTGCTCGAGCACGTGCCGTATCGCGGTGTGCAGCTCACCCAGGTGGGGCGGCGGACCGCCATGCGCGTGCTCCGGCGCCATCGCGTCCTGGAGAAGTACCTGACCGCCAAGCTGGGGTACGACTGGGACTCGGTGCACGACGAAGCCGAACGGCTGGAGCATGCGGCGTCCGACGAGTTGGTGGAACGGATGGCGATGGCGCTCGGCAACCCGGAGTTCGATCCACACGGTGCCCCGATTCCGACCAAGGACGGCATCCTGGCGGTGCCGGACCTGACCCCGCTCTCCGACGTGCAGGTTGGTGAGATCGCCGAGCTGCGGCGCGTGAGCGACAAGGACGCCGAACTGCTTCGGTATCTCCGATCGTTGGGCCTCCGCCTGGGTGCAGTGTTCGAGGTCGTGGGCCGCCAGCCGTTCCGTGGCCCGGTGACGATCCGCTTCACCACGCCGCCTCATGCCGAGGCGGTCGTCGGCAACGAACTCGCGCAGTCGCTCGGCTGCGTCGTGAGAGGAGACGAGGTGGGTTGATGGACGATCGATCGGGACTGAGCAGGCGCGAACTCCTGAAGCGGGGCGTTGCGGGTGCCGCAGGGCTTGCCGCTCTGGGCACGACCGCGTCAGCCACGGAGAAGATGGCCCGGGCGGCCACGGCGGCAACGCACGGGATGCCGAGCCACGCGCACGATCCACACGTGGCGGGCACCGTCGGCACCGTTGGGGCAAACGGCTTCGATCCGATGGTGTTCCTCGAGCATTTCGATCATGGTCGAACGAGCCGATTGCCGTCGGGCCAGACGCTCCGGGAGTACGACATGGTCGCGGTGGACAAGGAGATCGAGGTCGCTCCGGGCGTGTTCTACCCGGCGTGGACCTACAACGGTCAGGTCCCGGGTCCGACGATCCGGGCCACCGAGGGAGACCGCGTGCGAGTCCGATTCGTGAACGGCGGCAGCCACGCGCATACCATCCACTTCCACGGGGTGCATGCGGCCAACATGGATGGGGTGTTCGAGGTCGTCCGGCCCGGTGAGGAATTCGTGTACGAGTTCGACGCCGAGCCGATGGGACTGCACCTCTACCATTGCCATGCGGTGCCGCTGAAGAAGCACATCGCCAAGGGGCTCTACGGCACGTTCATCGTCGATCCGGCCACCCCGCGCCCGCCGGCGCGTGAGATGGTCATGGTGCTGAACGCGTTCGACACCAATTTCGACGGTGAGAACGAAGTCTACGCGGCGAATACGGTCGCCTTCGCCTACCAGCACCGCCCGATTCGGATCGTGAAGGGCGAGCTTCAGCGCGTGTACATGACGAACCTGACCGAGTTCGACCCCGTGAACTCCATGCACGTACACGGGAACTTCTTCCACGTCTACCGCACGGGGACTTCGCTCGTCCCCCACGAGTTCACGGACACGGTGATGCTGTGCCAAGGGGAGCGTCACATCCTCGAGTTCACCTTCGAGCACACCGGGCGGTTCATGTTTCACGCCCACCAGTCGGAATTCGCCGAGTTGGGTTGGATGGGGCTGTTCGACGTCGTGGAGCCAGTCGCATGACGTCGCGCCGCCGGACGGTGTGGGTGTGGGCGCTGCTGCCGCTGGTCCTGCTGGCAGCCGTGGCGATCGTGGTCGGCGAGTCGGGTGTGATCGAGTTCATGCGCCGCGGCGTGCCGCCGGTGGAGGAACTCACCTTCGAGCGTGTGACGCTGAAGCCCGACGTCATCACCGCGACGATCGTCAACGGTGGGCCGGACCCCGTCACCGTGGCCCAGGTGCTGGTGGACGATGCGTTCTGGTCCTTCAGTATCGAGCCCGGACCCACCATCGCGCGGTTGGGGCGTGCCACGATCGAGATTCCGTACCCCTGGGTTTCGGACGAGCCCCACGAGATCATGGTCCTCACGTCGACGGGCCTCACCTTCGCTCACGAGATCCCGGTCGCGAGCGTGACCCCGACCGCGGACCTGCGCTTCTTCGCCGTGTTCGCGCTCATCGGGCTCTACGTCGGCGTGATTCCCGTGGCCATCGGCCTGTTGTGGTATCCGATGCTTCGGCGGCTCGACCGGCGTTGGGTAGATGTCGCGCTCGCGCTCACCATCGGGTTGCTGGTCTTTCTCGGCGTGGACGCGCTGCACGAGGCATTGGAGACGGCCGCGCAGGTGGCCGGCGCGTTTCAGGGGACACTGGTGGTTGCCGTCGGCGCGATCGGGGCACTGCTGCTGCTGCAGATGGCATCGGGGGCGTCCCTCCGGCGGGGAGGTGCAGAGGGACGCCGGATGGTGGCTCTGCTCGTCGCGCTGGGCATCGGCCTGCACAACCTCGGGGAAGGGCTCGCGATCGGGGCCGCGTATTCGCTCGGCGAAGCCGCGCTTGGAGCGTTTCTCATCATTGGATTCATGCTCCACAACACCACCGAGGGTCTCGGGATCGTGGCGCCCATCGCTCGTGACACGCCGCGCATCGGGACTCTGGCGGGACTGGGTCTTTTAGCCGGCGGGCCGACCATCCTCGGCGCGTGGGTAGGTGGGTTGGCCTATTCCCCTCTGTACGCCACCCTGTTTCTCGCGGTGGGTGCCGGTGCGATCGCGCAGGTGGTGATGGCGTTGTATGGGGTGATCGGTCGGGAGGCCGAGAGCGGCGCGTGGACCCCACTCAATGCCGGCGCGGTCCTGGCCGGAATGCTGGTGATGTACGTGACGGGCCTGCTCGTGGCGTGAAGTAGTCTCCGAACGGTCGACCGGCGCGTGGGATCGTCCGCCCGGTCGACGCTACTCCTCCTCCTTCACTCGCACGCGTTCCATGCCCCGAAGAATGCCTCCCAGGCGTCGGTCCCGGGCCGGGCGCAGCTTGTCGACCTGCTCGTCGTACGCCTTCTCGATCAGGTGAATCAGTTTGCGCTGCTGTTCGGGTTCGAGTTGGGTCCACGTGGCGAGGTCCTCCCAGATCAACTCGAACGCCTTGAGGAGATGCTGCAGGAATCCGGAGACGCCCTGGTCGCCGGCGGCGAGATGGTACGTCAAATGAGGCCCCGCGGCTGCCCAGCCCAGCGCCGGTCCGAGTGACACGGCCCGGTCGAGATCCTGCACGTCGATCACGCCCTCGAGTACCAGGTCGATCGCCTCGCGCCACACCGCGGCGGCAATGCGGTTGACCACGGTGCCGGCCACGGGCCTCTTGACCACCACCGGAATGCGGCCCAACTCCCGGAGCCACCCCTTGACCAGCTCGATCAGCGCCACGTCCGTGGTCGGTGCGCCCGCGATCTCCACCAGGGGAATCAACTCGGGCGGATTCAACGGATGCGCAATCAGGCAACGCTCCTGACGAAGACATCGCGCCACGATATCGGCGGCTTTGAGCGCCGTGGATGAGCTGCTCACTACGCGGGCCTTGCCCGCGACCGATTCGATCGTCTCGAACAGCCGTTGTTTGGCGAGGAGGTCCTCGGGACCACACTCGATCACCCACTGGGCGTTGCGGCACGCTTCGAGGATGCTCCGACCCACCACCAGCCGCTCGAGCCCACGCTCGACGTTGTCGCCATCCGCCCGCTCCAGCTCGACGAGGTTGCGTGCACGCCGCTCGATATCCGAGGGCGCCGAGTAGAGCGCATTCCCATCGGTATCGAACAGCGCGACGGGCCACCCCCGCGCGACACAGAGAGCCGCCCACCCTCGACCGACCTCGCCCGTTCCCACGATGGCAACCTGTACGTGCCCCTCGCTCATCGTCGTCCGCTCTCCTCGTCGGATGGTGCCGGCTTGAGGACCCGGGCGAGCAGATCATGCACGCGGTCGGTGTTCACGGCCAGCGCCACGGCCGTCGTCGTGCCCTCGGGTGTCTCGCGGGTGTGTCCCCGGTGTTCGCCCTCATCAAGGTCAACAATGAGCGGGAGTTGCGCCAGGGTGAGCGTTCGGGGCTCGATCAGCTCGGCGACGGGCAGGACGTCGTTCACCACGCAGCCGTCGAGACGCTCCAGCCGCCGATGGAAGTCGACGTAGAACCGCAGCGCGTGCCCCAGCCAGCGGGTGAGGTCATCCGTGGCGGCGGCGTACCGCTCAACCGTCGACCGAGGAAACGTGAGTCGACGAGTGACATCCAGGCCCACCATCGTCGTGTCGAGCCCCGCACGCAGCACGATGCTCACCGCCTCGGGGTCGCACCACGCGTTGAAATCCGCCCATCGATTGGTGTTCCCACGTTCACCGATGTTGCCGAACATGCCGATGTGTCGCGTCACTCGCCGACGCACCAATGCACGGTCACGCTTCGCGGCGTGCGCGAGGTTCGTGAGTGGTCCCAGCGTGACGAGCGTGACAGGCCGGTCCAGCGCCGCCAGCACGTCGAGAAGCACATCCGGCCGTGGATCCACCTGTGTAGCGGGCGGCACGGGAGCGTACCCCACGCCGGAATCCCCGTGGGTCTCGGGAGCCGTGACGAGACGCCGTGTGAGCGGCCGATCCGCGCCCGGTCGGACAAGCACGTCGGGTGTGCCGAGAAGCTGCAGCAGATGACGCGCGTTCCGTGTCGTGGCCTCGAGCGTCGCATTACCGTAGCTCGTGGTGAGCGCATCCACATGCAGCTCCGGCGATCGCAACGCCAGGGCCAGTGCAACGACGTCGTCGATTCCGGGATCGGTATCGATCACGATCGGTGTGGCGGACATGGTGGAAGTCTAAGGACCCCCCCGGGACCGCGGCAGAGCCTCTGCCGCACGGTCGACTCCCTGGCGGCTCCATTCAATCCTCCGTAACCTTCTCAACGGATACCTCGGAGTGGAGGGTGGACGCATCGCGTGACTGGACCGCCGGTGGACTGGAAACAACGGCGCGAGGAGTATGCCGCTCTGATAGAGGCGTTCGGCAAGGGGTGGGAGGAGGGCGCCGCCGAGCGCATGGTCGAGGTGTTCACCGACCAGGCGAAGTTCGTCCCGGATCCGTTCGGGTCTCCGGTCGTTGGTCGATCGGCGATCGGCGACTACTGGGCCAATATCCCGTACGAGCAATCGGAGGTGTCGTTTCGGTCGGGCGAGACCTATGTGGCGGGGCCGTGGTTCGCGACGGAGTTTCGCTGCACCTTTCGGCGTCGCCGAACCGGCGAGCCGGTCGATGTGCGTGGCGCGCTGTTCTGCGAGACCGAGAACGGCCTGATATCGGAGATGCGAATGTATTGGGACCGTCGAGCAGGGGCGTAGGTGCTCCAGCGCGCGGAGATCTCGCTGGGAACGCAGGGGTGGAACTACGAGTCGTGGGTGGGACCGTTCTACCCTCATGGCACCAAACCCGCCGGGATGCTCGACGTGTATGGCCGCGCATTCGGCACCGTGGAGGTCGACTCCACGGCCTACGGGATCCCGAGTGATCCCGCGGTGCAGGGCTGGCGATCCCGAGTGCCGCCTGGTTTCATCTTCGCGCTCAAGATCCCGCAAGCGATCACCCACGAGCGCCGACTCAGAGACACGACACCGCTGCTGCGTCGCTTCCTCGACCGGGTCGAGCAGCTCGAGGACCGTCTTGGCCCGCTTCTGGTTCAGTTGAGCCCGGGATTCCGCGCCACCGACGCCAATCGAGCCGCGCTGCGCGACTTCATCGGGGGGCTGCCTACCGAGTTCCGGTGGGCCGTGGAGTTCCGGCACCCCGGATGGATGTCGGCCGCCACGTTCGAACTGCTGAAGTCCCGGAACGTGGCGACCGTGCTGGTCGATGGTCGCTGGATCCGGAGAGAGTTCATGGCGGAGCTGGCCATCGAACCGACGGCCGCCTTCTCCTACCTGCGGTGGATGGGCACCAACCGCAACCTGACGGACTTCTCTCGCCCGCTCCTCGACCGCGCCGCCGATTTCGCGTGGTGGTCGGACGTCATCACCACGCTCGCCGGCCGCGTCGACGCGGTCTACGGCTACGTCAGCAACACCTACGACGGCCATGCGCCGCACAGCGTCCGATCCCTCCAACAGCTCCTGGGTCAGGTGCCGGTGCCGCCGGAGGACCTGCGGGAGCAAGGCGAGCTGTTCCAGGAAACGTGAGATCGTCGGCGCTCGTGGTTCTCCCCTGCATCACGTGGCTCACGATAGCGTGTGGTGAGCCACGCCCCCTCCTGCCCGCTCCTGACGACCCGGAGATCGTGCTCGCCACCACCACGTCGGTTCGCGATGCCGGCGTGCTCGACTTTTTGCTGCCACCCTTCGAGCGGGCGCTCGGATACCGCGTCAAGGTCATCGCCGTAGGAAGCGGACAGGCCTTGGAGATCGCGCGGCGCGGCGAGGCGGACATCCTCATTGCCCACGACCCCCGAGGAGAGATCGCGTTCGTGCGAGACGGCTTCGGCATCGCACGGGCGGCGCTGATGCGCAACGAGTTCGTGATCGTGGGACCAGCGCGCGATGCCGCCGGCATCCGTGGCCGGTCGGCCGTGGACGCGCTCAAGGCAATCCACGCCGCGCGGTCGCGCTTCGTCACGCGGGCCGACCAGTCAGGCACGCACAGCAGGGAACTGCGGTTATGGGAAGCCGCCGGCGTCGATCCACGTGGCACGTGGTACCTCGAATCCGGTCAGGGCATGAGCGCCACGTTGCAGATCGCGGATCAGCTGCAGGCGTACACCTTGACGGACATCGGCACATTCGTGAGCCACGGGTACTCACTGGATCTGGAGGTCCTGGTCGAGGGTGACACGGTCCTCGCCAACCCGTATCACATCGTCCTGGTCAATCCCGCCCGGTTCGCATGGATCAACGACACGGGGGCCCGAATGCTGTCGGCGTACCTCCGGGGTGACGCTGCGCAGCGGGCGATCGCGGACTTCGGCCGCAAGCAGTATGGCCGGTCGCTGTTCGAGCCCTCCGTCGATCCAGGACGATAGCGCGCGTCGTCGCTCTTCACGGGCGTTCACGGTCGGCTATCTTCATCTCCATGTCAGCCCTGCCGTTGCTGGTGGCGCAGGTCCGGCCTGTCAAGGGTGACTACGCCGGGAACTTGCGGCGTGTCGGTGGGATCTTCGCGCAGGCCGCCGGGCTCGCAACTCCACCACGCCTCATCGTCTTTCCGGAAACCGCACTGACGGGGTACTTCCTGGAGGGCGGTGTTCGCGAGTTGGCCGTGCCGGCTGGTGCCCTGCATCGGGATCTGGCGGCGCAGCATGCCCTCGCCGCCGCGCCGCCGGTGGACGTCGCGATCGGCTTCTACGAAGAGTTCCGGAACCGGTACTACAACTCGGCGCTGTACGCGACCCTGGGTGGCCCCGACGGGGGCATCCGCCATGTCCACCGGAAGGTGTTCCTGCCGACGTACGGCCTGTTCGACGAGGAACGGTTCGTGGAGCACGGCCACGCGATCAGGGCGTTCGACACGGAGTGGGGACGAGTGGCCATGGGGGTGTGCGAGGACGTATGGCACAGCATTCTCCCCACGCTCGCAGCACTCGACGGGGCACAACTGTTCCTCGTTCCCAGCGCATCGCCCGCACGGGGGATCGGTCCCGATCCCGAGGCCGGTGACGACCCGGAACGCCGACCCACCAGCGTGCGCCGCTGGGAGATTCTCGCCCGTCAGGTTGCGTCCGAGCACGGGATCTACGTGGTCATCGCACAGCTCGCCGGCTTCGAGGGCGGGAAAGGCCTGCAGGGCAGCTCGCTGGTCGTCGATCCACAGGGCGAGATCATCGCACGCGGACCGGTGTTCGACGAAGCCCTCGTGACGGCCAGCGTCGAACACGACGAAATCACCCGTGCGCGGTTCGAGCAGCCACTGCTGGCCGATCTCGAGAGCCAGTTCCTGAACCTCCTCGAGTCGAGTGCCCGATCCGGCGAGCCGGAGGCTCCGGCTCCCGAGCGGCTCGACGTGCAGGCAGGGGCGGTACCGGTGGAACGCCCCACCGCAACGACCCATCCGGTACTGACGCCTCCGGACGCGGCCGATGCCATGGTCATCGATCCGGCGCTCACGGCGCGGTGGCTGGAGTCCTTCCTCCACGACGAGGTGGTACGGCGGCGTGGCTTCACCAAGGGAATCGTGGGGCTCTCCGGCGGAGTCGACAGTTCCGTCACGGCGGCATTGGCGGCTCGGGCGCTGGGGGCCGACAACGTGATCGGTGTGCGGATGCCGTACCGCACGTCGAGCTCCGAGAGCCTGGAGCACGCCGCCATGGTGGCTCGCCAACTGGAGATCGGGCTGGTGACCATCGACATCAGCGCCGCCGTGGATGCCTATGTCGACGCGGTCGATCCCGAGGCCGATCCCACCCGACGTGGCAACGTGATGGCGCGAATGCGGATGATCACCCTGTTCGACCTCTCCGCCAAACACCGCGCCTTACCGCTCGGCACCGGTAACAAGACGGAGCGGTTACTCGGCTACTTCACCTGGCACGGCGACGACGCCCCGCCGGTCAACCCCCTCGGAGACCTGTTCAAGACGCAGGTACGAGATCTCGCCCGGTACCTCGGTATACCCGACGTGATCGTATCGAAACCCGCGACGGCCGATCTCGTGCAGGGACAGACCGATGAAGCCGACCTCGGTATCACCTATGCCAAGGCCGACCGCATCCTGCACTGGCTGCTCCGGGGGCTCAGACCCGAGCAGATCGTGGCCCGGGGCTTTTCCCGCGACGAGGTCGATACGGTGAGCCGTCGGTTGCACTCGACGCATTGGAAGCGCCGCCTCCCGACCGTCGCCATGATGAGCAGTACGGCCATCGGGGAGAGCTATTTGCGGCCGGTGGATTACTAGAACGGGAAGCGGGAAGGGGGAAACGGGAAACGTGATGGTCGTGCCGATGCGCTCGCTTCTCGCTTCCCGCTTCCCGCCCCCTGTCACCAGGACTTCTTGAACCATCGTCGATGACGACGTCCGACCTCTCCCCCCGTCCCGTCTCGGCATCGCAGACGACGATGACCGAGCTGATGATGCCGC
>CAYGCN010000063.1:0-16145 GCA_964348385.1 uncultured Gemmatimonadaceae bacterium | reverse complement strand
AGCGCGCCTGCTTCGGGAGCAGGAGGTCGCTGGTTCAAATCCAGTCGCCCCGACTTGACGGACGGTATGCTGGTACGACGGAAGGACGGTAATGGGGATGGGTCGTACCGCCTTACCCCCCTACCGTCTTACCGCCTGTAGCGCGCCTGTAGCTCAGTTGGATAGAGCGTCGGCCTCCGGAGCCGAAGGTCCCGCGTTCGAATCGCGGCAGGCGCATTGATAAGCGATGATCCCACAGTGGATTAGCCGCTGTGGGATTCGTTGTTGCCGGCGAGTCGTCACACGCACTCTTAGCCTCCGGAGCCAAAGGTCCCGCGTTCGAATCGCGGCAGGCGCATCGTAAATGCAAGCCCCGCAGCGTCTTAGGCGTTGCGGGGCCGCTGCGTTGGAGCGGCCGAGTGCTCGAGCACGGGCCGGTTGGCGGGACGCCCGCGACCCCCACATCTTGGAGGTCATGCCGAGCTGCATCGGCTGCACCGATCTCGCGAATGGGGCCTCGTGGATCTCTCGACTCGCCTGACACCAACCGCCCGGATCGCCCTCACCCTGGGGCTCGCGGTCTACGGCCTGATCATTCTGCACGATCCTTCGCACTTCCGACTGATCGACAACGTTGACCTGGCCATCCATGAAGCCGGCCACGTGTTCTTCGGTCCGTTCGGTGAATTCCTCGGCTTCCTCGGCGGTACCCTGCTTCAGCTCATCATCCCGCTCACGTTCTTCGGCTACTTCCTGCGGCGAGGGAACCGCTACGCCGCGTCGGTGCTGCTGTGGTGGGTGGCGCAGAACTGCTGGAACATCTCGGTCTACGTCAGGGATGCCCGGGCGCAGGAGTTGCCGCTCGTCGGAGGTGGCGAGCACGATTGGGCCTATCTGCTGGGCACCATTGGCCTGTTGGAGCGCGACCAGGCGATCGGGCGGATGTTTGTGGCGGCAGGGATATGCTGCTTCGCAGCGTCCATCGCGTGGGGGCTGTTGAACGTACGGACCCGCTCGGCTGACGAGGGGAGCGCCACCGACACCGGCAGCGGCAGCACCTGAGCGGTCGTCTGCCGGCGGCGATGCGCTCCCCTTCGGTCTGGTCCGCGCGCCCCAGGGGCCGCAGGCGCTACTTCTTGATCCCGACCAGATCCAGCATGAACGCGTACTGAAACGCGATGTCCCGGTACCGCCGGTAGCGGCCGGACGCCCCGCCGTGGCCGGCCTCCATGTTCGTCTTGAGCAGCAGCCGGTTCCTGTCCGTCTTCATCGCCCGGAGCTTGGCCACCCATTTCGCCGGTTCGAAGTATTGCACCTGCGAGTCGTGCAACCCGGTCGTCACCAGCATGTTGGGATAGGCCTTGGCCCTGACCTGGTCGTACGGCGAGTAGGACAGCATGTACCGGTAGTACTTTTCGTCGTTCGGATTGCCCCACTCGTCGTATTCGCTGGTGGTGAGCGGAATGCTCGCGTCCAGCATGGTGGTGACCACGTCCACCCAGGGGACGGCGGCGATCACCCCTCGGAACAGCTCCGGACGCATGTTGACCACCGCCCCCATGAGGAGCCCGCCGGCGCTCCCGCCCTGCGCAAACAACACGGCGGGTGTCGTATAGCCCTCCACGATCAGGTATTGCGCCACATCGATGAAGTCGGTGAAGGTATTCTTTTTTTTCAGCAGCTTCCCGTCCTCGTACCACCGACGCCCCATCTCCATGCCGCCGCGGACGTGAGCGATGGCGTAGGCGAATCCGCGGTCCAGCAGGCTCAGCCGCACCGAGCTGAAGCTGGCGTCCATGCTCGCACCGTACGACCCGTACCCGTAGAGGAGTAACGGATTGCGCCGGTTCTTCTCGAGTCCGCGGCGATACACGATCGAGATCGGAATCCGCGTGCCGTCTCGCGCCCTGGCGTACAGGCGCTCGGTGACGTAGTCATCGGGATCGTAGCCACCGAGGACCTCCTCCTGCTTGAGCAGTGTTCGCTCGCGTGTCGTCATGTCGAAGTCGTACACCGAGCCGGGCGTGGTGAGGGAGGTGTAGCCGTACCGGAGGATCCGCGTATCGATTTCCGGATTGCTGCTCGGATACGCGGCGTACGCCGGCTCGCCGAAGTCCAGGTAGTAGTCCTCGGTTCCCGACCACGTTCGGACGCGGATCTGGAGCAGCCCCTCCCGGCGCTCCATGATCACCAGGTGATCCCGGAACACGTCGAACCCCTCAAGCAACACGTCGTCACGGTGGGAGACCACCTCCTCCCACCGGTCCTTCGCCGTGGTGTCCACCGGCGTGCGCATGAGCCGGAAGTTCTCGGCACCGTCGTTCGTTCGGATGTAGAAGTGATCACCGAAATGGTCGATCGAGTATTCGTGGTCGCGCTCGCGGGGCAGGAAGAGCGTGAAGGCCCCTCCCGGATCATCGGCCCGGAGATACCGGTACTCGTTGCTCAGGGTCTGGGACGAGCCGATGATGATGTACTCTTCGGTCTTGGTCTTCCACACGTAGCAGGAGAATTCGACGTCGTCTTCCTGATAGACCAACTCGTCCTGGGCCGGGTCCGTGCCGAGCACATGTCGGTAGATCCGATAGGAGCGCAGTGTCTCCGGGTCCTGCCTGGCGTAGAACAGGGTCCGATTGTCGTTGGCCCACGCCATGTTGCCGGTCGTGGCCGGAAGCAGGTCCGGGAGCAGCTCGCCGGTCGTGAGGTTCTTGAAGCGGATGGTGTAGAAGCGTCGTCCCACGGTGTCCTGGGCGAAGGCGATGATCTCGTTGCCCACACTGACGTCGGGCGAGCGCACCGACGTGAACCCGTGCCCCTCGGCCAACTGGTTCACATCCACCATGACCTCTTCCGCGGCCTCGAGCGAGCCCTTCTTGCGGACGTAGATGGGGTAGTCCTTGCCCTCTTCCGTCTTCGAGTAGTAGTAGTAGCCGTTGTGCAGGACCGGCACCGAGAGATCCGTCTGTTTGATGCGGCCGAGGATCTCCTGATACAGGGTTTCCTGGAGATCCTTCGTGTGCGCCATGACCGCCTCGGTGTAGGCGTTCTCCGCCTCCAGGTGGGCGATCACTTCCGGGTTGTCACGCTCCCTGAGCCAGAAGTAGTCGTCGGTGCGAACATGGCCGTGCATTTCGAGTTGATGGGGAACGACCTTGGCGACAGGTGGTGTGACCTCGGGTTGCTGCGCCGCGACTGGACTCGTCGCGATCGTCGCCAGAGAGAGCAGACCGGCGAGCGAGCCGGCCAGAATCGAAACGCGTGGGAGTCGCTGTAGGTGTCTGTGGTGCACTGGATCCACCCCTCCGATTGAGATTCGGGTCAGTTACCTGGCTGCTTCATCATAATCCTGCGTCATCGTGCATGGTGAGGCCTGGTCGTCACCACCGGGTCCTTCGCCTTTCAATCTCGCGGAATCAGCCCAACGATCCGGAGCGGTCCACCGCTCCCACCGGCGATCTTCATCGGCAACGCGATCACGAAGGCACCGACCGTCGGCATCTCATCGAGTCTGGCCACGTTCTCGAACACCGGGATGTCTCGCGCAAAGAGCGCCCGATGGCTCTCGAACAGTGTCGACTGCCCGTGATCGATGCTCGGCGTGTCGATTCCCACCGCGTCGACCTGGCGCTGTTCCGCCAGCCAGCGAGCGGCGTCAGGATGGAGCCCCGGGAAATGGAGCTGCGGCACCGCCTCGGGTCCACTCAGGGCGGTTCCGAGATAGCGCTCACGATCCGGCCAGCGCGCGCCCCAGCCGGTCCGCAGCAGGAGGATTGCGCCGGCGGGAATCGGTCCACGGGCCGTCTCCCACGCCTCGAGATCGCGCACCGTGATCCGATAGTCCGGATTCGCCGCGACTGAGTCGCTCACATCCACCACCACGGCCGCCCCGATCAGCCGATTGATCGGAACCTGCTCGGCTGAGTGTCGACCTTCGGCAAAATGGATCGGGGCATCGAGGTGGGTTCCGCCATGCTCTGCCATCGAAAAATCGTTGGCCGCGTAGTAGTACCCGGCCTCCGTCATCCCCGCCGAGACCACCATCAGCGCGAACGGCGTCGCGGTCGGCCAGAATACGGTGCGATCATCATAGCTGTAGCTCAAATCGACCCAGGAAGCACCCGCACCGGAAAAGACCGCGTCGAGGGTATCCGATCCTGACCGTTGCGCGGGCTGACAGGCCATTGCGACGGTGACCAGTATCGAGAGTCCCGCACTCGTTGACCGCATGAGGGATCCTCCAGGGATCGCTGACGTTCCCGGGATCGGACGCGTTACCGGGCGGAGGCCCGCACGCAGTCCGGGCAGAGGTGACCGAGGTCGGTTCTGAGCTTTCCGCATGACGAGCAGTACGGCAGCAGGCCACGGAGCCGCTTCACCTCCGCCAGGTGGCGGCGCAGCTCGAGCTGGGCAACGACCTGGCGCGAGAGCGCCTCGAGGGCCTCCTGCTGCGCGGGTGAGAAGTCGTGCGGCACCCGGTCGATGACGCACAGCGTGCCGAGCCCAGAGCCGTCGCCGACCCGAAGCGGGGCACCCGCGTAGAACCGAATCCTCGGATCGTCCACGACCAGGGGATTGCGGGCAAACCGCTCATCCTCCATCGCATCCGGCACGACGAGCGTCCCGGGCGCGGCGATGGCGTGCGCACAGAACGCTACGTCACGCGGCGTCTGCGACACACTGAACCCTACGCGCGACTTGAACCACTGGCGATCGGCGTCGACGAAGCTCACCAGGGCAATAGGCGTCTGGCAGATGTGCGCTGCCAGCAGTGTCAGATCGTCGAACGCGGGCTCGGGCGGGCTGTCGAGGATAGCGTAGCGCCGCAGCGCCTCGAGGCGTTCCGCCTCGTCGGGGGGAATCGGTGGCCGCGCATAGGCACCACCGGGACGGTGACGGTTGGGGGGCATGCGAACCTCGCCGGACGAACTCACTTCGGGCCTGACGTCCATCGCGGGCAGATCGAGCCGCACCACCTACCGGTCGATCGGAATCTCCTTGATCCCCTTGCCGTCGAACACCCAGGTCGTCTTCTTGGGCCGGGACGGACGGGGGGCAGAGCGCGGACTCGGTGGCGCGGGAGCCGCGTCACGGACCTGCATGGTAGCCACGGCGTCTCTGTTGACTAGAATGCGGGCATTGTTGCTTTTGGCGTCCATCGGGACCACGAAGAACCGCGGGCCTCGTGGTGGAAAGCGATTGGTCAGCGCGCCGAGCTTCTCGCCGTCGAGAAACGTGATGTCGATCAGCTCACTGCCCCGCAACCGATTGTCGCCCGTTTCAGGGTCGTGGTTCTCATCATAGGCCGAATTGCCGGTCAAGTCCTTGACGAAATACAGCGCCTTGATCTGCGCCAAATCCACCTCCATCACCGCGCCGTCTTCCGTCCTGATGTGGCAGATGGGACGCCCGATGTCGACGTCGACGCTCGTGCCCTTGACCACCTGATGATCGATGAAGTGAGCTACGACCTTCTGAGCCATACCGCTGCCTCGAGTCCTGAACGACCCAGCCAAGATGCGTCCAAACCGGGGCCGGCGCTAGGACCACTGGTCAACGGTCCGGGATTCCGGGCCATGCCGACGTGGTTCACCGTTCCCTGTGGTACTTTGTCACACAGCGCATGATACCGGGACACGAGGACTCACCGCCCGCCGAAGCGCGGTATTCAGTCGCCGAGGAAATCGCGCACGCGATCACCCACGGCGTGGGGCTTGCCCTGAGCATCGCCGCGCTCACAGTGCTCGTGGCGTTCGCGAGTCTCCGCGGCAACGCGTGGCACATCGTTTCGTGCAGCGTCTATGGGGCCACGCTGGTCCTGCTCTACGCCGCGTCGACGCTGTACCACGCCATTCCGTCGCCACGCGCGAAGGACGTCTTCCGCATCCTCGACCACTCGGCCATCTACCTGTTGATCGCCGGGACGTATACCCCGTTCACACTCGTGAACCTGCGTGGGGCCTGGGGCTGGACGCTGTTCGGCGTCGTGTGGGGGCTTGCGGTGCTCGGGATCGTGCTGGAAGCGGTCGCCCGGCAGCGCGTTCGGTTCCTGTCCGTCGTGCTGTACTTGGGACTCGGTTGGCTGGTCGCGATCGCCGTGAAGCCGCTGCTCGAGGCCGTCGAAGCCGGTGGCCTGCTGCTGCTCCTGATCGGGGGACTCGCCTACAGTGGCGGTGTGGTGTTTTACGGCTGGCGCCGCCTCCCCTACCACCACGCCATCTGGCACGTGTTCGTGATGGTCGGAAGTGCGGCGCACTTCTTCGCAGTGCTGTTCTTCGTCATCCCGACCAGGGGCGGGTAGCACGGACCGCTCGGTGTCGAGCGGTCCGCCGCAACTCGAGAGTCGTTACTTGGCGCCGAGCGCCCTGCCGGCGCGGGCGTAGTCCTTGGCTTTCACCCACAGGATCATGCCGTAGCGCCCCTTGCCGGCAGCCACGGCATCGGCCGCCGTCACGTTGATCTTGGCCTCGGCGAGCTTGCCAATGTGTCGATCCACCGCGCCGATCCGGTCCTGACCGGTGATCAAGAAGCCTTTTTTGGCCTTGCTCACCCGCCAGCCGTTCTGCCGCGCGACTCGGCGAAACGCGCCGAGGTCTTCGGGAATGAAGTCCAGCTGTGCCTTCCCGCCCTTGATGGGGAAGCCCGAGTAGGCCAACAGGTTGACGCCTTGCTCCCGGAGCGTGCCCAGGACCTTCTGGCCCTGCCCGGGGCGGTTGGGGACCTTCACATAGCAGTAGGTCACCTTCTTCACCCGATCCGCCATCGTTCACCTCCCGTCGAAGTGTGGCGGCGCTGTCCTCCAGCTAACGGGAACATGCACCCCATGCTGCGGCGCCGCCACCGTCCGACCGGAAGAGACGTGGTGGACGTTCGGTCAATCGAGGAACTCGAGCACGTCTGGGGTGCGGGGCACGAGGGAGCCGCGGGGTGGGTGGCGGGCCCCGGGAAATGACTACCCCGTCGGCGAACGCTCGAGCTCGTCCCGGAATGCGGCGCCGACGATATCCCACACGGTGAGGAACAGCGCTGCAACGATCGGCCCGATTACGATGCCGACCGCGCCGAACAGGATCAGTCCGCCCAGTGTCGCGAGCAGGATCAACAGATCCGGCATCTGGGTGTCCTTCCCCACCAACCATGGTCGGAGGAAGTTGTCGGCCGTGCCCACGATGGCGCCGCACCATGCCGTCAGGCCGATGCCCGCCACGACCTGCCCCGACGCGAACAGGTAGATCGCAGCCGGCACCCACACCAGCGCCGTGCCCACGCCCGGGATGATCGACAGCACGGCCATCACCGCCCCCCAGAACACGGCGGCCTTGATGCCGACGACGGCGAAGGCAGCCCCTGCCAGCACCCCCTGAACGATGCCGATGACGAGTGTGCCCTTGAGCGTCGCGCGCGCCACCGACAGGAACTTGCCGGCCATTCGATCCTTGTCCGCTTGCGGCAACGGAACGAAGTGAAGCAGCCGGTCCTTGATGACCCTGCCGTCCACCAGGAAGAAGAACATCGCGTAGAGCATGATGAACAGCTGGAAGAAGAACGCGACCGCACCTCGGGTCGCCGTCGCCAGCGACCGCACCAGGAACTGACCCAGCTGAGCCGTCACCTCACCCAGCTTCTGCACGATCGGCTCGCGATACGCGCTGACCCGGTCCAGGAAGGGGATCCGGTCCAAAAAGCGCTCCAGCCGTGCCGGCTCCGCCAACTGCTGCTCGACCCAGGGCCGGACCTCCCGGCTCACGTCCACCGCCTGATTCACGACGATGCCCGCCAGGACGAGCGTCGGTACGAGGACCAGAATCAGCACGAGGGCCAAGGTCACCAGAGACGCGATCATCGAGCGTCTGGCACGGCGGTGCAGCCAGCGACTCTCGCGCATCCGCTCGTACAAGGGGTACGTGAGTCCCGCGAGAATCGCAGCCATCACGATCGCGATGAGGAACGGCCGGATCATCGCGAAGAACAACAGGGTGATGCCCAGCGCCAGCGCGAGAAGGAACCCACGCCGAAACCTGCCGTACAGGGGAGCCGATGCGGTCACGATTCCTGGGGGTGAGGTGAGCCCGACAACGCCTACGCCGCCATGGGACTCGGATCGATGTAGATCAGATACTCGTGGATCTTGTCACCCCGCATCTTCAGACAGTTCACGAAGGGCACGGTGATGTCGGCACCGTCAAGCCTCGTGTACGTCACGTCACCCTGCATGAACACGACGTCTGGTAACGTCCAGGTGCCGATCAGCGAGTGGCGCAGCTTCTTGTACTGGGTGAAGAACATCGCGACCCCGTCGCGGATATTCTCCTTGCCGACGGTCGCCGGGCTGCTGCCATAGCGGAACTGAGCGTCCTCGGCGAGAAACGAGGCGAACGTATCGGCATCCATGGCATCGATCGACGCCGTGAGCTCCTGAATCCACGCGGGTGTGGCCACGCTGGCTTTCCTCCTCATGAGACGATGTCGGCGAGCCGCAACGTAATATCCAGGCCCAGCAGCGGCCACCGACGAGGGGCGGGGCTCGTGAAGATCGCCCGCTCCCCGGGCGGCCATGCCGCCCCGTGGTGGGGAACCCGCCTGGGCCGCCCCTGGTATTCTTGTAGTACCCATCTCCATGTCCACACGACTCCGGGAGCCGTTCTGCGACACCCCTCGATCCTGCCTGCCCTCACGCTTGCCGGCACCCTGGCGATCCCGGGCGGACCGCATCCGGCACCGCAGGGTGTTTCGGCCCAGCAGGACGCCACCGTCCGGATGGGAGCCACATTGACGGGACGAGCGTTCTACTTCACCCGCGCGCAGTACAGCGGCTACCGCTGGGGGCGGTTCGGGGACAGTTGGGCCGTGGACTTCCCAAAGGCCGATCGCCAGTTCCTGATCGGACTCCGCCACCTGACCAACATCGATGCGTACGAGATGGAGAATCCCGTTCGGCTCGACGACCCAGAGCTCCGCCGATTCCCATTCCTGTACGCGCTGGAAGTGGGCTACATGGGCCTGACGGCACCCGAGGTGGCAGGGCTCCGGGACTACCTGCTTGCGGGCGGGTTCTTGGTGATCGATGATTTCTGGGGGACGCGGCAGTGGGAGAACTTCGAGGCCGAGATCCGCCGCGTCCTCCCGGAGTACGACATCGTCGATCTGCCGCAGGACCATCCGCTGCTGCACGCTTTCTACGATATCGACGAGATCCTCCAGGTTCCGGGGCGCGGCCGTGGTGTGGGTGGGCGACCCACCTGGGAGCGCGACGGCTACGTGCCGGCGCTCCGCGGGATCTTCGACGCCATGGGGCGCCTGATGGTAGTCATCAACTGGAACACGGACCTCGGTGACGCCTGGGAGTGGGCGGACGACCCGTGGTACCCGTTGCAGTTTTCGAACTTCGCCTATCAGCTGGGCGTGAACATGATCGTCTACGGCATGAGCCACTAGCGGATGCTCGAGCGGCTGTTCGAGTTCCTGTTCAAGTATCGCCCCATCGTCTTCGACCGGGGCGACGTGGGATTCGCCCCTCCGTGGCCGGCAACGGTCCTCGTGGCCGTGGCGCTGGTGCTCACCGCGCTGGCGGTGATCCCGTACTTGCGCGATTCCCGCCTGGAGCCGCGGGACCGGGCGGTGCTGGCGTCGCTGCGGGCCGCGGCCTTCGCCATCCTGCTGTTCTGCCTCGCCCGACCCGTGCTCGTCGTATCGACGGTCGTGCCGCAGCAGAACTTCCTCGGAGTGCTGATCGACGACTCACGCAGCATGCAGATCGCCGATTACGCCGACAGGCCCCGAAGCACGTTCGTCACAGAGCATTTCGGCCCCGATGGGAGTCCGCTGCTCTCGGCACTCGCTGAACGGTTCAAGCTCCGGTTCTTCCGATTCTCCGAGTCGACGCAGCGGGTGTCCGATGTGGCCGACTTCACGTTCGCCGGCAGGCGCACCGATCTGGGCGGAGCCATCGCCGCCGCGCGCCGCGAGCTGGCGGCGGTGCCCCTCGCCGGACTCGTGCTGGTGTCCGATGGCGCGGAAAACGGAGAGTCGATCCTGACGGAATCGCTGCTCGAGCTTCAGGCAGCAGGCGTTCCCCTCCACACGGTCGGTATCGGACAGGAACGCTTCGCCAGGGATGTTGCCATCCGGCGAGCCAACCCTCCCCGCGCGGTCCTGCAGGGCTCATCGGTGGCCGTGGACCTCACGATCACGCATGCGGGTTACGGTGGGAAGACGATCCAAGTCGTCGTGGAGAGCGACGGCCGCATCCTGAACACGCGTGACGTCGACCTCCCGAGGAGTCAGGAGGCGACGACCGTCCGGGTCCACTTCACCGCCGACGAAACGGGCCCGCGCCTGTTCCGGTTCCGGATCGCACCCCAGGACGGGGAGCTGGTCACGGAGAACAACGTGCTGGAGTCGCTGATCGACGTGCAGGACGTCCGTCGCACGGTCCTCTACTTCGAAGGAGAGCCCCGCTGGGAAGTGAAGTTCCTGCGGCGCGCCCTCGCCGAAGACCCCAACGTGCGCCTCGTCGTGCTGCAGCGCACGGCCGACGACAAGTTCTATCGGCTGGACGTCGACACACCGGACGAGTTGGGCGGGGGTTTCCCCGCGACACGGGAGGAGCTCTTCCGCTATGACGCGCTGATTCTGGGCAGTGTGGAGGCGAGCTTCTTCACGCACGATCAACTGAACATGATCGTCGACTTCGTGGGGAGGCGCGGCGGCGGGCTCCTCGCGCTCGGCGGCCGTCGCGCCTTCGCGGAGGGTGGCTACGGCGGCACACCGGTCGCCGAAGTGTTGCCCGTCGTGCTCCCCTCCGGCGTCCGCCGCGATAGCGGCGACTTCGTGGCCGAAGTGAAAGTGGAGCTCACGCCGTTCGGCCGAAGCCATGCCGTCACCCAACTGGCCGGGGACGAGCAGGCCTCCGAAGATCGCTGGAACGCCCTGCCGCGTTTGACGACGGTCAACCGCGTCACCGAGCTCAAGCCGGGCGCGAGTGCCCTGCTCGTCGGCGATGCTGCGGACGCGCCCGACCCCGCCGTGGTCCTCGCCTACCAGCGGTTCGGCCGCGGACGGGCCGCTGCCATGCCGGTCCAGGACACGTGGCTCTGGCAGATGCATGCGGACATCCCGCTGGAGGACCAGACGCACGAGACCTTGTGGCGCCAACTCCTGCGGTGGCTGGTGAGTGGTGTCACCAGTCACGTGAGCGTGACGGCCTCGGCCGACCGGGTCGAGTCGGGCACGCCCGTCACGCTGACCGCCGAAGTGTCCGATTCGGGGTTCCTCGCGCTGAACGGCGCACAGGTCGTGGCTACCGTGACGGCGCCGAGCGGTGCGGAACACGACGTCCCGATGGAGTGGTCCGTGCAGCGGGATGGGCAATACCGGGCGGCGTTTGCGCCCTCCGAGGACGGGCTGCACCGCGTGACTGTCCGTGCCGAACAGCGGGGAACACCGTTCGGATTCGACGTCGCGTACGTGCACAGCGGAGACCTGAACTCCGAGTTCATCGACGCCGAAATGAGCGAAGGTCTCCTCCGCCGGATCGCCGCCGAGACCGGGGGGAAGTTCTACACCCCCGGCACGGTGGCATCCCTGCCGGAGGACGTGAGCTTCACCGAGAGCGGGACCGTCGTCCACGAGCGGCGGGATCTCTGGGACATGCCGATCCTGTTCCTGTGCCTGCTCGGGCTCATCGGTGTCGAGTGGTCGTACCGTCGCGCACGGAGGTTGCCGTGAGAGCGTGCGCAGCCCTCACGGTCGCGCTCGTCACGGCCGTCATCGCGACCCCCACCACGGCCCAGGGGCAGACCTACCTCCTCGTGGTGAGCGGTCTCGGCGGCGAGCCGGGATATCGCGAGCTGTTCCACGAAATGGGTCTGTCGCTCGTGCGTGCCGCACGCGACCGCTACGCGGTGCCCGCAGGGAACGTGTTCTACTTTGCGGAGCGTCCGGAGCGGGACTCGTCGATCGCCGGCAGATCGACCAAGGAGAACGTCGAGGCCGCCCTGCAGCGACTGGCGACCTCGATCGAGCCCGAGGCTCGGTTGTTCGTCTTCCTGATCGGGCACGGAAGCGCCCAAGGGGGCGCGCCACGGTTCAATCTTCCGGGTCCGGACATGACCGCCTCGGACTTCGCAGCGCTCCTCGCGCGGTTCCCCTCCCAACACATCGTCTTCGCCAATCTCACCAGCGCGAGCGGTGGGTTTCTTCCCGTCCTGTCGGGTCCACGCCGCACCGTCATCACCGCAACGCGATCCGGCACCGAGCGGCACGAAACGCTGTTTGGAGGTCACTTCGTGGCCGCCCTCGTCGACGAGGGAGCCGATGCCGACAAGGACGAGCGCGTCTCGGTGCTCGAGGCCTTCGAGTACGCCCGGCGCGAGGTGATCAGGACCTACGAGCGGGAGAACCGGTTGCGCACCGAGCACGCTCTTCTGGACGACAACGGGGACGGCGTGGGCAGCCAGGAGCCAAATCCACAACAGGGTGACGGCACCATCGCGCGAACGCTGTTTCTGGCCGCGACCCGACCCGGCATTGCCGCCAGGGCGACCGACGACCCGGAACTGGCCGCGCTCTATGCCGAGCGTCTGCAGCTCAATCGCGACATTGCGGCGCTCCGGCTGCGGAAGACCGATATGACGTCCGAGGCCTACGAACGTGAGCTCGAGCGCCTGCTCCTCGCTCTGGCTCGGGCCAATCGCGCCATCACGGAACGTGAGGGCGGCTCCCCGTGAGCCTCGTCAGACCCGCGATCCTGCTCACGATGGGCGCCACGCTGGCCGCGCCGGGGGCGTGGGGTATCGACCAGGATCCCCTGGCCGACGCTCGATCCGCGTACGTCGCGTCGCGCTACGACGACGCCGTCGCGGCATATCGCCGTTTGGCCCGCTCGGTGCCGGCCTCCGCCGAGGCTGTCAGGGGTCTCGCCCGAGCCTTGGCCGAGATCGGTCGGTACGACGACGCCATCGCCGAAGTGGAGCGCTACGAGCGACAGAACCCCGCCGTCGCCCACCTGGCGAACGCGCACGGCGAGCTGCTGGCGCACCGTGGTCGACTCGACGAGGCCGAACGGCAGTTTCGGCGCGCCGTCGACGGCGGTGCCTCCGATAGCCTGGTCGCTCGATTGAACCTCTTGCTGCTCCAGCAGCGCCGAGGAGAAATGACGTCGGCAATGCGGGGCTTCGACCGTTTCATCGACATCTACAACCGAAGCGGCAACCTCTCGTCCGCCGAGATCGCGGCCGTCGCAACGGCGGTGCGGCAGCTCGGCACTCGCGACCCGCAGTTGTTCCAGGACGCGCTCCGGGCCTACGACGAGGCCATCGCCGCCGACGGGACCAACCTCGATGCGCAAATCCTGGTCGGCGACCTCTTTCTCGAGAAGTACCAGGGCACCGAGGCGCGTGAGGCCTTCGAGGCGATCCTGGAGCGCGCGCCGAACCACCCGCGGGCCCTGCTCGGCCTGGCGCGGACCCGTCGGTTCGCCGGCTCATCGGAGGCGATGGATCACGTCGAGCGCGCGCTCGACATCAACCCGAACCTCGTGGCGGCCCGCGTGTTTCGCGCGAGCCTGTGGGCGGAAGCGGAACGGTATGACGAGGCGGCGCGGGACGTCGAGCGCGCGCTCGACGTGGATCCCACCGCGCTCGACGCCCTCGCCCTCCTGGCAGCTGTCCGCTACCTGCAGGGGGACCGGTCCGAATACGAATCGCTTCGGCAGCGCCTGCTTGCGCTCAACCCGCGGTTCGTCGGGTTGTATGTGGTTCTCGCGGAGGTGAGCGCGCGGAATCGGCTGTACCACAAGGCCGTGGAGTTCGCGCAGCAGGGGGTCGCACTCGACTCGACATCCTGGCGCGCGTTCGCCCTGCTGGGCATCAATCAGCTCCGCGTCGGCCGGATGGCTCGCGGGCGCGCCAATCTCGAGACGGCCTTCGCCGGCGACCCGTACGACCTCTGGACCAAGAACACCCTCGATCTGCTCGACACGCTGGAGCGATACGACCTCCTCGAGACGCCGAGATTCCGCGTGGCGATCGATCGCAAGGAGTCGGCACTCCTCGACCTGTACGTGAACGACATCGCGGAGGAAGCGTACGATCGGCTGGTCCGCCGCTACGGCTATCGGCCCGACCCACCCGTGCGCATCGAGGTGTATCCGAGCCACGCCGACTTCTCGGTCCGTTCGGTGGGACTGGTCGGCCTGGGCGCGCTCGGCGTGAGCTTTGGTCCGGTGATCGCCATGGACTCCCCGTCCGCACGCGACCGCGGCTCGTTCAACTGGGGATCCACCCTGTGGCACGAGATCGCGCACACGTTCCACCTCGGGCTGTCCGCCGGCCGGGTGCCGCGGTGGTTCACGGAGGGGTTGGCCGTGTTCGAGGAGCGCGACGCTCGTCCCGGATGGGGCGACGGTGTCGATCCGGGCTTTTTGATCGCGTTTCGAGACGGGAAGCTGCATCCCGTGAGCCGCCTCAACGATGGATTCACCCGACCCGCGTATCCGGAACAGATCGGGCATTCCTACTATCAGGCGTCGCTCGTGTGCGAGTTGATCGAACGCGACCATGGCGAGGCGGCGCTCACTCGACTGCTGCGCGCCTATCGTGACGGGCAAGGCACCGAGCAGGCGTTTCGCTCCGTGCTCGGCGTGGACCTCGACGCGTTCGACGAGACGTTCGATCGCTACCTGCGCGAGCGGTTCGCCAAACCACTCCGGGCCCTGAAGGCGGCGGCACCGCTCGGCGAGGGCGCCGCGGGCGGGCACACACCAGAAAACCTGGGCCGCCGCGCGGCGGATCCCGCCGACTTCGTCGCGCAGCTCGCCATGGGCCAGTTGCTGCTGGAGCAGGGGAATCCGCGTGGCGCCGTCGCGTATCTGGAGCGCGCCAAGGCCTTGTTTCCGGAATACGCGGGCGTGTCCAGCCCCTATTGGCACCTGGCCCGCGCCTACGCCGCGACGGCGGACTCAGCCCGCGCGGTCGGTGAGTTGCGCGTGCTGACCCAGTTGAACGGCGGGCATCTCGAGGCACTCCTTGCCCTGGCGGCGCTGCTCGACGCACGGGGCGATCACGCCGGAGCGATCGCGGCCCTCGACAAGGCGATGTACGTCTACCCGCTGGACGTCGCCGCACATCGCCGGCTCGCCGAGCTGTCGGAGATGGTCGGCGAGTGGCCGCGCGCGGTGCGTGAGCGTCGTGCCCTCGTGGCGCTCGATCCTGTGGACCGCGCCGAGGCGCTGTACCGGCTCGCCCGCGCATATTTCGGCGCACGCGACCTCGACCAAGCACGGACCTGGGTGTTGCGGGCCCTGGAGATCGCGCCGAACTTCAGCGAAGCGCAGGATCTGCTGTTGGAGATTCACGATGCACGCCCGGCTCGGTAGTCCCGTCCGCACCGCTCTGCTCGTCGCCGTGGGTCTCTCTCTGGCCACGGCGCCGCTGCACGGTCAGGAGCGCCGGCGCGGGTTCGGGAGGCGAGCTGCCCCTGCCCCGACCGACGTCGACTTTGACGCCTTCAACGTCCCCTACGATGGGCGCCTCACGTTCGTGCGTCTGCGGTATACGCCGGACTGGGCCAGCTGGGGTCGCGGGTTCTTCGGAGGCGACTACCAGTGGGACCACGACTACCCCCGCGCGGAACGACACTTCACCAAGATCCTGACCGAACTGACCTCGGTCGCCGTGACGGTGGACGCGAGCAACATTTTAGCGCTCGACGACCCGGACCTGCTCAAATACCCCGTCGCGTACATGTCGGAACCGGGCCACTGGACACAGTCCGACGAGGAGGCCGCGGCCCTGAGAGCATACCTGCTCAAAGGCGGTTTCATCATCTTCGACGACTTTGCTCGGGAGCACTGGTTCAATTTCGAGGAGCAGATGCGCCGGGTCCTTCCGGACCATCGCCTCGTTCGTCTCGACGCGTCGCACCCCATCTTCCACTCGTTCTATGAGATCGAATCCCTGGATGGCTATGTCCACCCCTACCGGGGCATTCCTTCATCCTTCTACGGGATCTTCGAGGACAATGACCCGAGCAAGCGGTTGATGATCATCGCCAACTACGACAACGACATCGGCGAGTCATGGGAGTTCTCCGACACGGGGTTCATTCCCATCGACATCACCAACGAGGCTTACAAGCTCGGCATCAACTACATCGTTTACGCGATGACC
>CAYGCN010000062.1:0-16222 GCA_964348385.1 uncultured Gemmatimonadaceae bacterium | reverse complement strand
CGACCGACTGACGTCCCGTGCCAGCCCGTCGCGTGCAGCCCCAACCGTCGCGCTGCCCGCCCCGCAGCAGTCACAGCAGCCGGTGGTCACGGCGTCCTATGACTCGGCGAGCATTGCCGAGGTGATGGAGGGTTTCGCGGCGCTGAGCGGTAAGACCATCGTGCTCGGGAAAGACGTCGATGGATACGTGACCGCGCGGATCCGGAATCAGCCGTGGGATGTGGCGTTCCAGGCCATCCTCGAGTCGCAGGGCCTGGCCGCCGCGGAGAACGAGTACGGGATCATTCGGGTGGCGACCCAGGCCGCGCTGTCGGCGAGGGACTCGCTGGAGCCCCTCACGACCAAGATTCTCCGGGTGAACTACGCCAAGGCATCGTCCCTGATCCCGGTGCTCGATGGGGCACGCTCGGGCAGAGGCAAGGTCGTGGCCGACACGTCCACCAACAGCCTGGTGGTGACCGACGTCCCGAGCCGCGTGGCGAACATGGAGGAGTTGGTCCTGAACCTCGATCTCCAGACCCCACAGGTCTCGATCCAGGCCAAGATCATCCTCGTGAGCCGGACGGACGTTTTGGATCTTGGCATTCAGTACGACTTCGGTGACGACGGGCGAGGGACGTTCTTCAACACCGTGATTGCCCGGCCCGATCCGACCAGGGGATTCGATACGGACGGTGATGGTGTCCAGGACGCGTTCCAGCCATACGACCCGAACCTGATTCCGGCGGTCGTGAACCTCGGGGGCAATGTCGTCGCGGGTGTTGGGAATGCTGCGGCGGATCTACCGGCCACCGCGCTGGACCTGCTGTTCTCGGTGGCGATCGGTCGCTTCAGCCTCACGTCGTGGCTCCAGGCCCTCGAGTCAGCACAGCTCGCCGACGAGCAGGCCGAGCCGGTCGTGACGACGGCCGACAACAAGAAAGCCACGATCCTCGTCGGTGATCGGACCCCCATTCGCGTGGTGGACGTGGGCGCGCAGGCGGCGTCGGCGGCCAGCATTCAGCTGGTGGAGACGGGTATCCGGCTGGAGGTCACCCCGCACGTCACCGCCAACCGACAGGTCCTGCTCGACATCCGGGCGGAGAACTCGTCGGTGAACGTCGCCGAGACCGATCTCGGTGTGGCGTTCGGGACGCGCGAGGCGACGAGCCAGATTCTGGTGAACGACGGGCAGACGGCCGTGATCGGTGGCCTCACACAGACGTCTGTCACGCAGTCGAAGAGCGGTATCCCCTACTTGGTGGACCTGCCGATTATCGGCAACCTGTTCGGCGTGACGCGTCGCCGCGAAGTCCGTCAGGATCTCTTGATCCTCGTGACGCCGCACGTGTTGGACACGGTGGCGACGGGCCAGTAGCGATCACCAGGGTCGGGCGCCCGGACGCTCGGCGTCCAGCAGGTTCTCCTCGAGCCCGGCTCCTCGCGAGCCGGGCTCGGTGTTTAGTGGAGAGGCGCCTGCCGGTACTCCGCTTGCGCGATCAAGAGCGGGGCAGTAACTATGCGCCCCGCGCCCGGTCCATGGCGAGGCGATCGGCGTTCGCGTAAGCGGTTGTTCAGCGCCGTGTTACGGAAGTGGCCTAGGCGGTTCGGACATGCCGCCTGGGCCCTGCGAGCCTCTGTACGGTGCGGTCGGTCCCGGAACTCCAGGCGTTGACGCGGTGTTGAGCCGCCGACGGCAGTCTGTGGCCGGACCAGCGGGAACCGGTGAAGGAGCGTATGGCGAAGACCACCAAGAAGGCGAAGCGCAAGAAGACCACGAGGCGTGCGACGCCCGCGAAGCGCCGAGCGAATGCTCGGAAGAAGCCGGCACGTGCAGCGGCGGCGAAGGGGAGCACGCTCGTGGTGGTGGAGTCGCCGGCCAAGGCACGCACCATTGCGAAGTACCTGGATCGTGGGTTCGCGGTGAAGGCCACGGTGGGCCATATTCGCGACCTGCCGCAGCGAGAGCTCGGGGTGGACGTGGACAAGGGATTCCGCCCCAAGTACGTGACGATCCGCGGGAAGGCGAAGCAGCTCGCTGCGATCAAGCGAGCGGCGAAGGACGCCGACGCGGTGCTGCTGGCCACCGACCCGGACCGGGAGGGCGAGGCGATCGCCTGGCACGTGGCGGAGCAGATCGACGACGGCGCAAACGTGCATCGCGTGCGGTTTCACGAGATCACCAAGTCGGCGATCCGTGAGGCGATCGACCATCCGGAGCACATCGATCGCCAGAAGGTGGAAGCCCAGCAGGCGCGTCGCATCTTGGACCGGCTCGTGGGCTACAAGGCGAGCCCCCTGTTGTGGAAGTCGGTCAAGCGCGGGTTGTCGGCGGGTCGCGTACAGACGGTGGCCCTGCGGCTGATCGTCGAGCGGGAGCAGGCGATCCGCGACTGCAAGCCGCAGGAATACTGGTCCATCGAGGCCGATCTCGAGGCGAAGAAGAAGCGGTTCACGGCCAAGCTCCACAAGGTCCGCGGCAAGAAGCCCGTCCTGCATACCGAGAAGGACGCACGAGCGGTCGTCGATGCCGTGCGGGGGAAGCCGTTCGTCGTCTCGCAGGTCGAGCGCAAACAGCGCAAGAAGCGCCCTGGTCCGCCGTTCATCACCAGCACACTGCAGCAGGAGGCGGCCAAACGGTTGGGCTTTTCCGCCAAGCGCACCATGCGCGCCGCCCAGGACCTGTACGAGGGTGTGGAGTTGGGCAAGGAAGGTGCGGTGGGTCTCATCACCTACATGCGGACCGACTCGCCGCGGGTGTCCGACGTTGCGATTTCGGCGGTTCGCGACTTCATTGCCGGTGCCTACCCCGATCCGTACCTGCCGGCCAAGCCGAACCACTACGCCAGCAAGAAGGCGGCGCGGGCCCAGGAGGCCCACGAAGCCATTCGGCCCACGGACGTCCTGCGCAAGCCCGCCGACCTCAAGGCGTTCCTCTCGTCGGATCAGTACCGGCTGTACCAGCTCATCTGGCTGCGGTTCGTGGCGTCGCAGATGACACCGGCGATCTACGACACGTCGTCCATCGACTTCGCGATCGGCCACTACGTGTTCCGAGCGACCGGGTCCGTCCCCGTGTTCGACGGGTTCCACGTGCTGTACACGGATACCAAGGAGGAAGGCGAGGAGCAGACCTTCGAGGACCTCTCGCCGGTCCCGGCGCTCGCCAAGGGCGACGAGGCAAAAGTACATGCCATCACGCCCAACCAGCACTTCACGGAACCGCCGCCGCGGTTCAGCGAGGCGAGTCTCGTGAAGGAATTGGAAGGGGATGGGATCGGACGGCCCAGCACGTACGCCGCCATCATCTCCACGCTGCGGGAGCGTGGATACGTGCGCGTGGAGCGGCGCCGGTTCTACACCACGGAGCTGGGCGAGACCGTGGCGCGCGTCATGGTGGGCCAGTTCCCGGACATCTTCAACGTCGAGTTCACGTCCGAGATGGAAACGGAACTCGACAAGGTCGAAGAGGGCGAGCTGTCGTGGCAAACGGTGCTCGACAACTTCTACCAGCCGTTCGCCAAGGCGCTGGAGTCGATCGATACGACCGCGCTCATCCGTGAGGCACACGATGTCGGTGACCTCGAGAAGGAACCCTGCCCGGAGTGCGGCGGACGGCTCACGGTGAAGAGTGGCCGGTTCGGACCGTTCATCGCGTGTACGAAGTACCCGGAATGCCGCTACACCAAACCGCTCAAGCGCGACAAGGTCCCGGACAAGCCCACCGACGAGGTCTGCGCCGAGTGTGGGGCGCCGATGGTGATCAAGACGGGCCGGTACGGCGAGTTTCTCGCCTGCACCCGCTATCCCAAGTGCAAGCACACTCGGCCCATCCCGTTGGGTGTCGCGTGTCCGAAGTGCGACAAGGGGGACCTCATCGAGCGGCGAACGCGTCGCGGTCGGTCGTTCTTCGGATGCTCGCGCTATCCCGACTGTGATTTCTCGACGTGGTACCGTCCGGTTCCGGACGTGTGCCCGTCGTGCGGTAACGTCGGCGCGGAGCAACGGGTTTCCAAGGCGCGAGGGGAATACCGTCGGTGCCTCAAGTGCGAGGACGAGTTCGAGGTCGAGGGTCAGGTAGCCGAATCGACCGCAGAGTGACGGCAACCGTCGTCGGTGGCGGACTCGCCGGGTGCGAGGCCGCGTGGGCGCTCGCCGAGCGAGGGGTACCGGTGACGCTCGTCGAGATGCGCCCCGAACGGACCACGCCGGCCCACCAGACGGACCGCCTCGCCGAGATCGTCTGCAGCAATACTTTCAAGTCTCTGGATCGCACCAACGCGCACGGGCTGCTCAAGGCGGAGCTCCGGTTGTTGGGGTCGCTGCTGCTCGAGGTCGCCGACGTCGCGCGCATTCCCGGTGGGACGGCCCTCACGGTGGATCGCGACGTTTTCAGCCGAGAGGTCACGGCCCGGATCGACGCGCATCCCGACATCGAGATCCGGCGGGAGGAGATCCGGACCCTCCCGTCGCCGGCGATCATCGCCACCGGGCCACTCACGTCGGACACGCTGGCCGCAGCCATTGGGAACAGATTGGGCACGGAAGGTCTGGCCTTCTACGACGCCATTGCCCCCATTGTGAGCGACGAGTCGCTCGAGCACGACCGGCTGTTCCGGGCCTCCCGCTACGGCAAGGGGGACGGCGACGACTTCCTCAACGTGCCACTTACCCGGGAGCAATACGACGGCTTCATCGACGCCCTCCTTGCCGCCGATCAGCACGTCGGGCGTGCATTCGACCAGGTCCCGTACTTCGAGGGCTGTCTGCCGGTGGAGGAGATGGCGCGACGCGGGCGCGAGACGCTCCGGTTCGGCCCGCTGAAGCCGGTGGGCCTGCCGGACCCCCGCACCGGTCGCGAGCCCCACGCCGTGGTACAGCTGCGTCGCGAGGACCGTGATGGCCAGATGTGGAACCTGGTAGGATTTCAGACCCGACTGCGGATTCCCGAGCAGCGGCGGGTGTTCCGCTTGCTCCCTGGCCTCGAGGCCGCGGAGTTCTACCGCTTCGGCAGCATCCACCGCAACACGTACCTCAACTCGCCGGCGGCGCTTTCGGCGCACCTGGCGCTGCGTGACGATCCGCTGACCCTGTTTGCCGGCCAGCTCGTGGGGGTGGAGGGGTACACCGAGTCCCTGGGAACGGGCCTCTTGGCGGGGATCAACCTGTCGCGCCTCCTGCGCGAGGAGGAGCCGGTGATCCCTCCACGCGACACCCTGCTCGGTGCGCTGCTGCACTACGTGCATCACGCCGATCCCCGGCGCTTCCAGCCGATGAATGCAAACTTCGGACTGCTGCCGCCGCTGGAGCCGGCCGTGCGGGACAAGCGCAAGAAGCGTGAGGCGTTGGCCGAACGAGCGCTCGCCGCCATGGACGAATTCGTGTCCGACGTCGCGCGGGTCGGTGTGTGATGTCGACGAACCAGACCGATCCTGCCCCGCTCCGGAGCGAGATCGCCGAGTTCATCGTCTTCCTCGAGAAGGAGCGCAACGACTCGCCCAATACGGTGCGGGCTTACCGACGTGATCTGGCGACGTTCCAGGCGTTCTGTGACGACTACCACGGGAGCGGCTCGTGGTCGTGGCAGTCGCTGGATCGGTTGGCATTGCGATCGTTCATGGGAGAGCTGGACCACCGCGGCCTGTCGAAGCGTTCGATCGGCCGAGCGGTGTCGGTCATCCGGACGTTCTACCGCTTTCTCGGCAACCGCTACGGGCTGAACGGCAATCCTGCCAAAGGTGTTCGGCTTCCAAAGACCGAGCGCCGGCTGCCGGCGGTGCTGGACCGGACCCAGGTCGACGTGATGTTCGCGTATGCCGAATCGCTTGCGGAGCAGGGGGGCTTCCAGGCGATCCGCGACCTCGCGATCCTGGAGCTGTTCTACGCGACCGGGATGCGGCTGTCCGAGCTGGCCGGTCTCAATGTGGCGGATGTGGACGTGATCTCCGAGCAGGTGAAGCTCAGAGGCAAGGGCCGGAAGGAACGCATTGTGCCGTTCGGCGGCCACGCCGCGCGGGCCCTGCAGCGGTACCTGGCCGAGCGAGAGACGCTGCTGGCCGGGGTGCGGACGGCTCGGGCCGATGCACGGGCCCTCGTCCTGTCGCGTCGTCGGCGTCGCCTGTCTCCGCGGGGCGTACAGCGCGTCGTGAAGCGATTCCTCGACGGCCTGGACGCGAGCGTGGGCTTCAAAGTGCACACGCTGCGTCATTCGTTCGCCACCCATCTGCTCGATGCCGGTGCCGATCTCCGAGCGGTGCAGGAACTGCTCGGTCATGCATCACTCAGCACCACGCAGGTGTATACTCATACGAGTGTCGCTCGGCTCAAGAAGGTGTATCAACAGGCGCATCCTCGCGCGTAGGTGGCGTGGAGCGGACTGCGGCGCGTGAGCCGCGGAATCCGCGTCGCCAGGCAGCGAGAGCGCGAGAGGACGGGTCGTCGGGCCCGTCGAACGGACGCAGACATGACACGCGCAACCCGATCACTCCATGCCACCACGATCCTGTGCGTTCGCAAGGACGGGGGTGTCGCGATGGGAGGCGATGGGCAGGTCACCGTGGGAGATACGGTGATGAAGGCGAACGCCAACAAGGTGCGCACGTTAGGTGGTGGCAAAGTGGTCGCCGGGTTTGCCGGCGCGGCCGCCGACGCCTTCACGCTGTTCGAGAAGTTCGAAGAGAAGCTGGAACGCTTTCCGGGCAATCTCTCTCGCGCGGCCGTCGAGCTGGCCAAAGATTGGCGCAGTGACCGGGTGCTTCGGCGGCTGGAGGCCCTCTTGGCCGTCGCCAATCGCCAGCACGGCTACGTCATCAGCGGAAGTGGTGAGCTGATCGAGCCGGATGATGGCATGCTGGCCATCGGCAGCGGTGGCAACTACGCGCTGGCAGCGGCGCGGGCGCTGGTGGACCGGTCGGACCTGTCGGCCCGCGACGTCGTCCAGCGCAGCCTCGAGATCGCCGCGGACATCTGCGTGTTCACGAACAGGAACATCTCCATCGTCACGCTCGACGACGACAAGGCGGGTCGCTCGTGACCGACGACGTCCGGGTGGAGGAGAAGCTCAAGGCCCAGGACACCGGCCCCGAGCCCCTGCCGTGGCTCGAGGAGCTCCCCCCTCGACAGATCGTCGCCGAGCTCGACCGCTACATCGTGGGACAACGTGATGCAAAGCGGGCGGTGGCGATCGCGATTCGCAATCGGTGGCGCCGGCAGCAAGCTCCGGAGTCCATTCGCGACGAGATTCTCCCCAACAACATCATCATGATCGGTCCCACGGGAGTGGGAAAGACGGAGATTGCCCGCCGACTGGCGCGACTCGCGGGTGCGCCCTTCATCAAGGTCGAGGCGTCGAAGTTCACCGAGGTCGGATATGTGGGCCGGGACGTGGAGTCGATGGTGCGCGACCTGGTGGACGCCTCGCTCAACATGGTGCGGAGCGAGCGGGAGGAGGACGTGTATCCCTCGGCGGAGAAGCGGGCGGAAGAACGCCTGCTCGATTTGTTGCTGCCGGCCCCTGCCAAGAAGCCGCAGGAACGGGTGCCGAAAGTGAAGCCCGATGCCGAGCCCGGCACGACGGACACGTCGCCGGCGAGGTTCATCGTGTCAGCCGGCGGCGAGGTGCGTGCGCACGAGGACGATGAGACATCACCGCAGGCCGAGGAACGACGCGCGCGAACCCGGGACAAGCTCCAGAAGCTGCTCAAGGACGGAAAGCTCGAGGAGCGTGAGGTCGAGATCGAGGTGTCACAGTCGGCGTTCCCGACGTTCGAGTTCATGCCGTTCCAGCCGGGCATGGAAGGCGCCGACATCAATTTCACCGAGATGCTGCAGGACATGCTGCCCAAGCGGTCCAAGCGGCGCACCGTCAAGGTGGCGGAGGCACGACGCATTCTGGTGGATGAGGAGCTGCGCAAGCTCGTCGACATGGATGACGTGGTCAACGAAGCCCTGGATCGGGTGGAGAACCACGGAGTGATCTTCATCGACGAGCTGGACAAGATCGCCGGGGAGCGGGCGCAGATGGGTCCGGACGTGTCGCGCGAAGGGGTCCAGCGCGATCTGCTGCCGATCGTCGAGGGCTCGACCGTGCAGACCCGGTACGGCTACGTCCGCACCGACCACGTCCTGTTCATTGCCGCCGGGGCGTTCCATGTCGCCAAGCCGTCCGACCTCATCCCGGAACTCCAAGGCCGCTTCCCGATTCGTACCGAGTTGTCCCCCCTCACCGAGGACGACTTCGTGCGCATCATCACCGAGCCCGAGAACTCGTTGATCAAGCAGTACCAGGCGCTGTGCACGGCCGAGGGAGCAGACCTCCAGTTCACCGACGACGGTATCAGAGAGATCGCTCGCATCGCGACCATCATGAACGAGCGCACGGAAAACATCGGTGCGCGACGGCTCCACACGGTGATGACCACGCTGCTCGAAGACGTCCTGTTCGATCTGCCGGAGGTCGATGACAAGCGGATCGCGTTCGATGCTGCCCTCGTGCGGGAGCGGCTCATGCGGATCGTCGAGGACGAGGATCTCCGCAAGTATATCCTGTAGCCGCATCTCGACCACTCGCGGTACGGACGCTCGGACGCGGGATTCATCTCGTTTCAGGGCCTGTCTTTACACCCGTCCAACGGGCCGCTACAATCTCACTTGCCGACTGTCATTTTGACTCACTTCTTGGTGTGATATGCCGAAACGTGACTTCCTCCAAATCCCCGACTTGAGCGCCAAGGAGATCGGTGATCTGCTCGATCTGGCGGGCAGGATGAAGACGGGGTCGTACCGAGAGCGGCCGCTGGCGGGCAAGACCTTGGCCATGGTGTTCACCAAGAGCAGCACGCGCACGCGTGTGTCATTCGAGGTCGGCGCCTACCAGCTCGGGGGTCACGCGCTGTTCCTGTCGAGCCGCGACCTCCAGATCGGTCGTGGCGAGCCGATCAAGGACACGGCCCGCGTGCTGTCACGCTACGTGGACGGCATCATGATCCGGACGTTCGCGCACGCCGACGTGGTGGAGTTGGCCCGGCATGCCACGGTGCCGGTGATCAACGGGCTCACAGACCTGCTGCACCCGTGCCAGATCCTGGCGGACGTCATGACCATGCGGGAGGCCTTCGGCACCTGGGAGGGGAAGGTGGTGGCCTGGGTGGGTGACGGGAACAACGTGGCGAATTCCTGGGTCCATGCCGCCGGTGTCTTGGGATTCGAGATGCGGTTGGCATGCCCCGAGGGATACGAGCCGGACCGCGAGGTGTTCGAGCGCGCCCAGCGCAGCGCTAAGGTGTCGGTGCACGAGGATCCCGAGGACGCCGTCCGCGGGGCGCACGTGGTGAACACCGATGTCTGGGCGTCCATGGGGCAGGAGGTGGAAGCGGACGCACGCATGTTAGCGTTCAAAGGGTACAGCGTGGACGCGGAGCTCATGGAACTGGCTGCTCCGGATGCCATCTTCCTGCACTGTTTGCCGGCCCACCGCGGTGAGGAGGTGACCGACGACGTGATCGAGGGTCCCCAGTCGCGCGTCTTCGATCAGGCGGAGAATCGCCTGCATGCGCAGAAGGCATTGATGGCCACGCTCATGGGTGCGAAGAGCAACCGATGAGCGCGCCAGCGTTGAAGCGGACGCCGTTCTACGATCTGCACCTCTCGGCCAAGGCCAAGATCGTCCCCTTCGCCGGCTTCGAGATGCCGGTCCAATACGCGAGCATCACCGAGGAACACGAGGCGGTACGCACCGCGGTCGGGGTGTTCGACGTGTCCCACATGGGTGAGTTCGAGTTTTCCGGCCCCGACCGCAACGCGTGGGTCAACCGTCTGACGTGCAACGACATCGCGGCCCTCACGGAGGGCCAGGCGCAATACACGGCACTCCTCAACGACGAGGGGACCTTCATCGACGACTGCATCGTGTACCGCTTCGATGACCGGATCATGATGGTCGTCAACGCCGCGAACATCGACAAGGATTGGCAGCACGTCGTGGCACACAAGAGCGGCGTAAACGCTCGCGTGAAGAACATCTCCGACGAGGTGGCGCTGTTGGCTGTCCAGGGACCGCACAGCGAGGCGCTGCTTCAGTCACTGACATCCATCAATCTGACCCAGTTGCGCTACTACCATTTCGAGGTCGGGCATGTGGCGGGGGTCGACTGTTTTCTGGCGCGCACCGGGTACACCGGCGAGGACGGGTTCGAGCTCTACTTCCGTCCCAAGCACGCCGATACGATGTGGCAGGCGGTGGTCACACGCGGGGGGGCGACGCCGTGCGGCCTCGGCGCCCGCGACACGTTGCGGTTGGAAGTGGGCTATCCGCTCTACGGCAACGACATCGACGATACGGTCAATCCGTACGAGGCGCGCCTCGGCTGGATCGTGAAGCTCGACAAAGGCGCGCCATTTGTCGGGAAGCGGGCGCTCGAGGCCGTCAAGGCCAAGGGGGGACCGTCACGGAAGCTTGCGGGCTTCGCCGTGGAGGGGAAGGGCGCCATCCCGCGTCACGGGTACGACGTGTTCCTGAAGGGCCGCAAGGTGGACATCGTCCGGAGCGGTGGGTTCAGCCCGTCGCTGCGCATGGGGATCGGCACCACGTTCCTGCCGACCCACTCGGTGGAGCCGGGCACAGCGATCGAGATCGGTGTGCGTGACAAGCGGGTGGAGGCGGCGGTCACCAAGATCCCCTTCTACACCCAGGGGAGCGTCAAGAGGGCGTAGGTGAACCCGACCCCCGGCGATACGGCAGTCCGCGTCGGCGTGCTCACGGTGTCCGACGCGGCGGCCCGCGGACAGCGGATGGACTCGTCGGGCGAGGCGATCGTGGCATGGGCGGAGGCGCGTGGGTTTACGGTCGCGATACGCGCCAGGACGCTCTGCACGGTCGCGACGCGCGCCACGCTGCCTGACGAGTCGGATCTCATTGCGGGATGCCTGGCGCGTTGGTCCGATGAGGGGACGGTAGACCTGATCCTCACCACGGGCGGAACGGGTCTCGGCATACGAGACGTGACGCCCGAGGCGACGCGCGCGGTGGTGGAGCGTGACGTGCCGGGGGTCGCCGAAGCCATCCGGGCCGCCGCGCGCGAGGCCACGCCACGGAGCGCACTCGGGCGCGGACTGGCCGGTACGCGGGCCGCGACGTTAATCGTCAACCTGCCGGGGTCCCCGGGTGGGGTGCGTGATGGCCTCTCGGTGCTCGACCCCATCGTGGAGCATGCCGTGCAGCTACTTCGCAACCAGCCCACGGATCACGGATGAGCGATCGCGTTCTGCTGACGATGGACGATCTCGAGACCGCCGTGCCGGTGAACGCGGCCTTCGAGGCGGCGGGGTACGAGACGGTGTTCGTGTCGTCGCAGGACGACGCCGCGGAGGTGTTTCGCGGCGCGCAGGCCGACGTGGTGATTCTCACCGGCTCTCTCTCGGAAGCGCGATCGAAGGCGCTGGTCGCCCTGGCGCGCGACGTTCCAGTATCGACGCTGGGACTGCTCGAGCCGACGCATGCCGATCCGGCGCACCGTGCCCGGGAGCTGGGGCTCACGGCCTGGATGAAGAAGCCGGCCGATCCCAACGATGTGGTCGCGGCGGCCGGACGCCTGATCGCCCGACGGCGTCTGCAGGAGCACACGGGCATCCTCGGGGAAAGCCCACCGATCCAGGAAGTGCTGGTCAAGATCGAGCAGATGGCGCCCGTGTCGAGCACGGTGCTGATCGAGGGCGAGTCGGGCACGGGGAAGGAGCTCGTGGCCCAGGCGATCCACCATCTGTCGCCGCGGCGGGAGGGGCCGTTCATCGCGGTGAACTGCGCGGCGCTTCCCGAGACCCTGCTCGAATCGGAGCTGTTCGGACACGAGAAGGGGGCGTTCACCGGTGCCGCCGAGCGCCGCCTCGGCCGGTTCGAGCTGGCTCACGGGGGTACGCTGTTTCTCGATGAGATCGGGGAGATGCCGGCCACGCTGCAGGTCAAGCTTCTCCGCGTGCTCGAGAATCGCACCTTCTTTCGAGTGGGCGGCACGCAGCCCATTCGGGTGGATGTGCGGGTGATTGCGGCCACCAACCGGTCGCTCAAGGAAGCAACGGCCGTGGGGGATTTCCGGGACGATCTCTTTTACCGGCTGAACGTGCTTTCCATCTACCTGCCGCCGCTGCGGGAGCGACGCAGTGACATCCCGATCTTGGTGACGCGCTTCGTGCGCGACTTGAGCCGTGAGCACGGCCGCACGTTCCGCGGCATCAGCGCCGAGGCGATGCAGCTGATGGTGAACGCGCACTGGCCGGGCAACGTGCGACAGCTTCGCAACCTCATCGAATCCATGGTCGTGCTGGCTCCGGGACGAGAGATCCGTTCCTCCGATATCCCGGCCGACGTTCGGGACGGCGGGGCTCGACTCCTCCCGATGCGCGTCCCGGAGCAGCTGCGACAGTTGGGTGGGCAGGAGGTCGAGTTCATTCTGCACAGCCTGGTCGATCTGAAGGTGCAGGTGGAGGAGCTCCGCCGGCGCCTGGACGAGACGCCGGGGCGGGTCGAGGTCATGCCCTCGTGGGCAGCTCCAGAGACGTCCGGCATCCCAGAAGGTGAGGCCTGGGAGCTCGAGCCCACCGCCGAGGACGCGACGGCCGAAGCCGCAGCGCGGCCCGCGGGGACCCGGGTCGTGTATCGCCCGGGCATGACCATGGCGGACGTCGAGCGGGCGGCGATTGAGGCCGCCCTGGGCGAGACCGGCGGCAACCGACGCCGCGCCGCCGAGCGGCTCGGTATCGGCGAGCGGACCCTGTATCGCAAGATCAAGGAGTACGGCCTGCCCTAAAACGGGGCTGCGCGCCCCGACCCTCACCGACGCCCCTCGAAGCCGGTTCGGAGCACGGTTCTTGCCCTCCGTAAGTAGTCGTCAGATGGGGCGTTGGCACACTCCCACGGGGAGACGGACGGCCCCGTGCCGGGCATGGCACCCACTCCGACATCGCCGTTCTCGTTTGTTGCGGCGTTGCAACGTCACATCTCATCGGGCGAAGGCGGTTCGCCCAACAGGCAGCCGACGTGGCTTTTTTGGGACTTTTCCAGTCGGCTTTTTTGCCAGCGGGGCTGGGGGAGGGAGGTCGCACTCAGGTTGGCGAGAAACGGCGATCCTGGTGCCTGTATGGTACGGTCACCGACCTGAGACATTGGAGTAGTCGGCATGGCCCAACGTATTGACAGAACAACATTTGGGGACCATAGTATCCCTCCGAACCCCGGGCCGTATCCGGGGAGCCGTCATGAGGTAGCGGCGCGGTGCGTTTTCGGGTAAACGAGAACTGCGTCGGCTGCCTCGCCTGCGTGCGGGTGTGTCCCTCACAGGCCATCGCCGTCGAGGGAGAGGTCGTCCGCATCGTCGACGAGTCATGCATTCGGGCGGGAGCGTGTGTGCCGGCCTGCCCGCACGATGCGATCGACGCTGTCGGTGACCTCCTCGAAGCGTTGGCGCTCGCCGAACGCGGTGATGCGGCGATGGTGCTGAGTGTGGAAGCGGAGGTGTACTTCCATCCGCATGCTCCGGAACAGGTCGTCAATGCGTGTCACGAGGCGGGCTTCCCGATCGTGCATCGCGGCGTCATCGGTGACGAGCTCGTCGCGGAGGAGTATCGGCGGCTGATGTCGGTCGCCCGGTCGCGGACGATGATCCGGTCGACCTGTCCAGTGGTGGTGGAGAAGATCCGGCACGATTACCCCCAGTTGGTGCCGTTTCTCGCACCGGTCAAAACACCGCTGGAGGCCGAGGCCGCGTATCTCCGAGCGATCCACGGGCGGACCCTGCCGATCGTCTACGTGGGCGTCTGTGTGGCGGAGAGTGGTGGGAGCGTGGACGCGGTGCTGACGTTTCACGAGGTCGAGGAGTTGTTTCGGCGGCGTGGGGTGTCGGTCGGAAGCCAGGCTCGGTATTTCAGTCGCATTCCCGGAGTGCGCCAGCGGCACGTGAGCACGCCGGGTGGCTTGCCGCTCCCGGTGTTGGATCTCGAGCCGCAGACCAGTCCGCGGTTTCGGAAGGTGCGCGGCATAGGGGCGCTGGAGGTGATCGCGCGGGCGGTCCTGGTCGACAAGGTCGATCTGGGCTTCGTGGACCTGCTGCCGTGCGAGGGCTGTCTCGATCACCCCTTGCTGGGCCCCAGGGAGGAGTTGTATCGGCGCCGGCGCATTGCGCAGGAGCACGAGCCGCCTCGGAGTCCGGTGCCGGTCGTCGATCCCACGGTGCCGGTGGTGGTGGGGACGCGGTTCGAGGGCGTGCGTGACGGTCGCGAGCTGGGAGCGGGCGAGATCGCCTCGGTGATCGAGCAGATCGGGTTGGCGCCGACGGGAGCGCATTGGGACTGTGGGGCCTGTGGGTACCCGACGTGCGAGCGGTTTGCCCGCGCCTTCTTGCGGGGCCGGGCCACGTATCGCCAGTGTCCGCCGTATCAGGAGCGGCGGGCCACCGATGCGCGGCGTGAGGCAGCGGTGGACGAGCTCACGGGGCTGGCGACGTATCGTGTGCTTCGCGATCGGCTCTCGCAGGAGATCGCGCGGAGCCATCGGTCCCAGGAGCCGTGCGGGGTGCTGTTTCTGGATCTCGACGGCTTCAAGGATCTGAACGATCGAGCGGGGCATGCGGCAGGGAACCGGCTGTTGGCGGCGGTCGGTCGGGAGTTGCGGCGGGTGGTACGCGCCACCGACGTTGCGGCGCGCTACGGCGGTGACGAGTTTGTGTTGGTCCTCGGGGGGACGGGTCGGGAGGGGGTGCTGCACGTCGGCGAGCTGGTGCGGGCCTCGGTGGAGCGGGTGAGTCGCTCTTTGGGCTTGAATGAGCGCGCCGTCACAGCATCGATTGGTGCGGTAAGTTACGATCCGGTGACACGCTGGCCGGACGATCCGCTGGAGGTGGCGGATCGGGCCCTCTACCGGGCCAAGGCAGAAGGGGGCAACCGGGTCATCTTCGCCGGGGGGGACGGGGACGAGCCGGTGGATATCTATTCGCTGCAGTAGTAGACGCGCGGCGTGGGGCGCGGGACCCAGAGAGTGGAGACCCTGTGAATCCGAGTGATTCCGGTGTGACGGCGGAGGAACGGCCGATCGAGAACGAGTCAGGGCGAGCGTCGCCCGATCCGTGGGGCGTGCGTCGGGCGGAGAACCTGCTGACCAGCCTCCAGGGGGTGCTGTCGGCGCGGATCGAGGTGTCTCCCATCGGCGAGGTCACGGCCGTTCACGTCCTCACCAGCGCCGGATCCTCGCCCAAGCAGATGGTGCGCAATGTCGAGAGCGCCCTCCTGGCGCAACTGGGTCTCAAGATCGACCACCGCAAAATCAGTGTGGCCCAGACGGCGGAGGTGCGGCCGATCGAGACGCTCGAGCGTGACGCCGTCCGCGCGGAGGCGCTTCGCCGCGACGTCGTGTTTCGCAATCTCGAGATCACCACGTCGGGGGAGCATCGGGTGCAGGTCAGGGTCACGTTTCTGGTGGCCGGTGTAGAGTCCGCCGCCGAGGAGGATGTGGCGGACACGGTTCGGGGGCGGATGCAGGGAGCTGCGCGGGCCGCGTTGGGGGTGCTGGGGCAGCTCGTGTCGGGCGCCGCGTTCGAGCTGGAGGGCGTGAAGGTGGTGGACGCGTTCGAGGCTCGACTGGCGGTGGTGGGGGTGCAGGCGATCGAGGGTCGCGATCCGCACCTGGTGATGGGGACGGCGCCGGTGCGGGAGAGCCCGGAGCGGGCGGCGGTGCTGGCGGTGTTGGATGCCACCAATCGCTGGGCGCAGTATCGGACGGGCTCGTAGGGGCCGGGCCAGCGGTAGGTTCGCCGGTGGGCGGTGCTGGACAAGACGGCGACGGCATGACATTGTGTATCGAGCGTGCTGTCGCACAGAGCGAAAGGAGAAGGCAGGGGGCCCCCTGGAGGGGGATGGCACCAGCGCTGATCTAGCGGAGCGGATCGGTCAGCAGGAACGAGCGGAGCCTCGGGCGTACCATAGCGGGGTATGCCACTGACCCACGCAGTCAGAAGTCGGCTGCCGAAAGGGGGTGAGGCTCTATGGCACTAGGCTGGCTAGCCGCGTTCTTCAGCGCCCTCGCGAGGTTCTTCCTCGCTGGCGGAAACACGAGCTGGTAGCCAGTCCTTCGTCAGTACTTTGGGGGCTCCCCCACCATCTGATGCGTCTGACGGTCCGCAGCGCGCTGCTGTTCTACGTATCGAGCCTCGCAGTTCTCGCCGGGGTGGCGTTCATACTCGCCGATTTCTCGATCCCCGGT
>CAYGCN010000061.1:0-16401 GCA_964348385.1 uncultured Gemmatimonadaceae bacterium | reverse complement strand
ACCGTTTCCGACCAGAGAACGGAGCGCAAAGTTGCTGCGGATCGCTGTGGGGGGGATGCGGGACGCAGGGGGACGGCACCTGAGCGAGCTGCGGATCGACTACCTCATGGAGCACCTGACACAGTCCACCCACCCGTAGTAGACGGGATAGGCGGAGATCCCTGACCGACCGGCCACCGGGATCGGCAGGCGACGGACCAAGCTGCGGAGGTCGACAATGCGGCTCCTCCTCCTGAGCAACTCGACCAATCATGGATCCGGGTTCTTGGAGCATGCCCACGACATGTTGCGGCAGCTGCTCGGGACCGGGGTCCGCGACGTGCTGTTCATCCCGTACGCCGCCGCGCGGCTCTCCTTTGACGCTTTCGCCGACAGAGTTGCCGACCGGTTCCGACCACTCGGCATCACGGTACGCGCTCTCCATCGCGAGGCCGACCCACGACAGGCAGTGGACGCCGCCGAAGCGATCGCCGTGGGTGGCGGCAACACGTTCCAGCTCCTCGCGCGCCTCCAGGAGCAGTTCCTCCTAGAGCCGATTCGCCGTGGCGTGCAGAAAGGCGCCCCCTACGTGGGCTGGAGCGCCGGCGCCAACGTGGCGTGCCCCACCATCAAAACGACAAATGACATGCCCATCGTGGAGCCCCGCAGTTTCACCGCGCTGGGGCTCGTACCGTTCCAGATCAATCCGCACTACACCGAGGCGCGTCTGCCGAACCACGGCGGAGAGACGCGACCGGAGCGGCTGATGGAGTTCGTGCGGGCAAATCCCACGGTACCCGTGGTAGCCCTGCCGGAGGGGACGGCCCTGCTGGTGGAGGACTCGGCGGTCACGCTGCTCGGCCCGACCGCGGCAACTGTGTTCACGGCCGACAACGAACCGCGCGCGCTCGACCCGGGGCCGGTGTCGGTGTAGCGACTCGAGCCGGAGCTAGGGCTCGGGGAGTCGACGCACGACCTCGGATTGCGCGTCCGGGCCGCGGCGAACCACGATCGCAATCGGCTCACCGCGCACCAGCCACCAGCTCTGCGGATCGAGCGTGGACGGCGTCGCCAAGTGCAGATACAGCCCGCGCACGTCGAGCGTGTCCATCGCCGCCGTGTCGTCAAGGTCGCCGACGTCACCAAGCACGAGTCCCCGCCGAGCCACAGGATCGTCATAGGTGAGGGCCAGATCGAGCGGGAGCGAGCCACCGTCCGGCAGCACGACGCGACCGCCGATGAGCAGGAGGTCGCTCGCCACGCGGTGATTGACGGGGAGCTGCTCGTACGTGTCCACGTCGGCGCCCGCATAGTGCTCGGTGGCGATCGCTTCCAGTGCCGACAGGAGCAAGCCTCTGTTGATCCCGCGGAGCCGCTGCTTCTGCGGATCGTCTGGCAAAGCACCGCTTTCGATCAACACCGTGCTGGTACCCCACTGCTGGATCAGGTCACCAAACGCTCGCGGAGTGAAGGTGTCATCGTATTTCGCAATCCGACCCGGTATGACGCGCGCCAACTCGGCGGCAAGCACGGCGATGAGCTGACGGGCGCGGCTCCGGACCGGCCCATACGAGCGGGCCGAATCCGCGGCGGGTGCGAGCAGCGCGATGGCCACCTGGGACCCCTCCGGGCCGGCAGTCGTGCGCGCGCCCTGGTCGTGCAGGTTGAAGCCGAACGCGGGCTCCAGGCTGTCTCGCAGCGCTTTGAGGACTCGGGCCTCCGGCGTGGCCACCCGGCGCGCGTCACGGTTCACGTCCACCCCCGCCGCATTGTGGCGCTGAAACCGCTGAGCACCATCCGGGTTCAGCATGGGGATCATCGTGACGGTGAGGCGCTCCTCGATCAGCGATCGCAGTGGATCGGCATCGGCCTCGGCAAAGAACCGGATCAGGTCGGCGAGCGCCATGGTGGCGGTCGACTCGTCACCGTGCATCTGCGACCACAGGAGGACCCGGACGGGACCGGAGCCGAAGGTGACCGCCCGAATGGCACGACCCTGCACGGACTGTCCCACCGTTGCGACGCGCACCCCTCCCCGATCGAGGTACGGTGCCAGAGCGGCCCACAGTTCGGCGTGCGTGAACCGGCGTTGCGTGATCGTCTCCACCGTGAAGCGATCCGCTACGGTCCGGCCCGCAAGGTCACAGCACGGCGTCTGCGCAAACGCGGCACTGGTTGGGGACGCTGCAAGGACCACGAGGAAAGCCGCCAGCGGCAACCACCGATGCGGAGCCCGCGTCGCCGTCATGGGCGCAAGGCTTCCGGAATCGGATTCGCGGGGTCGGGGATCTCGCTCAGCACCGGGGCGATCTGTGAGTGACCAGCCCGTGCGACCAGTGCACGACCTCTGTGTGCACGATGCATGACAAACACTCCAGCTTGGGGTAGGCCCGCGAAAGATGCTGTGCCGTCCCCCAGCGAATCAACGCGGGACGGGGACCTGGACTGCTTGACGAGCCGTCGACGTCCCAACTTGTCGCACCATCCGCGTCCACGCGAGTATCTTGTACTCCGATCACGTGTCACCACAAAACCGATGACGATCATGACGCGATTCTTGAACCTCCTTATCCTTGCCGCCCTCGCGGCCTGCGCAGACCGTGACGCGGATACCGCGATCCCCGAGCCCACGGCATGCACCGTGGAGGGCCTCCGCAACTGTGCCGTGGCGGGTGATGTCCTCTTTGCGAGCCAGCCCTCGGACACCGCGCTGGAGCTGCTCGCCGCGCGGGGCTACACGACCGTGGTCACGACCCGCGCCGACGGGGAGATCGACTGGGACGAGCGGGCCAAGGTGGAGTCGTTGGGGATGCGCTTCGTGAGCATCCCAATGCCGAACCCGGTGTCCGGCATCACCGATGAACAGATTACCCGACTCGACTCGGTGCTGGGGAGCGCGACCGGCCCCGTGGTGCTGCACTGCGGCTCCGGCAACCGCGTATCCGGCCTCTGGGGCGCGTGGCTCGCCGAGCGAAGAGGCGTCGAACCCGAAGAGGCGCTGCGCCTGGCGGAACTGGCCGGAATGCGGAGCGTGCGGCCGGTCATCGAGCAACGACTCGGCGTGGTCCCGGCGGCACGGTAGCCGGCAACAGCGACCCCGCCCGCTGGCCCGCAGCCGACGGGCGGGTCGAGGTCAAAACCTGATCGACACGCCGAGCCCGACCCCATTGGGTGTCCGGTGAAAGGCTACGTGTGCGCCGCCGAGCGGCACATCACGCCACACATCCCGCGACGACAACGCACCGATCGCTGCGCCCAACAGGCATCCTCCCAGACCGCCGATCGCCAGGCCGTGTGCAACGGGTATTTCGTCAAAGAGACAGATCTCGCCACTGGAACAAGGCCCACCGGAGGCCACAGCCGTGAAGACACCCGCACTCGCCCCGACGAGGGTGCCAAGTCGACCGGAACCGCGACCACGAGCGAGTCCTCTAGACCGCTCGAGCGCTCCGACCGTCCTCGCGCCACGCTGAAGTGCAGCGTATCGGCCCGGATGGCGTGGAACGTTGCCGGCGTGCGACGAAGATCGTAGCTCGGAGCCGTGACCCGGACGCGTTGGCCCGGCTCAAGGCGTGGGACTTGTCCCGCCACCGACGCCAGGGGACAGGTCAGCAGCACGAGACCAGAAAGCAGGAAGCGCCGCATGTGGGCCTCCGAGGTACTGGTCGAAACCACCATAGCCCAAGGGCGTCAAGCCGGCGTCAAGCGCCCGGCGGCGCTACTCGGGAGTCCGGTCGAACACCCTTACCGTGAGGACGCGTCGATCGGCAGGGACGGCGTGGACCTCCCCGTCTTCCATGTCCACCACGCGCTGGCCGTCACGGGTGGAGACGAGCAGATGGCGCGGGCCCACCCAGCGGCACCGTTCGGTGCCGGCCGCCACGACCGCCGACTGCGGCTCGGCGATTACCTCGTCCAGCACCACCCGCTCGGTGGTTCCGTGTCGCACCACCACCTGCCGTGTGGTGTAGGCCTGCGCGCCCGTACTGCGCGCATAGGTGCGGTCGTGGGCGATGCGTCGGCCGTCGGGTGACCAGCATGCATTGAAGTCGTTCGGTACGCCGAGCGGCATCTCCTTGGCGATGTAGCTGTAGTCGTTTGACGGCACCGCATAGACGACGAGATGCGTGGTATTCGCCCAGCGACGCGACACGACTTCGTAGGCGATCCGCTCGCCGTCAGGCGACCACACGCCGTTGCGTGGTCGACTCTGGTAGTCGGAAATCACGCGCGCCGCCTCACCGTCGTGATCCGCGATCCACAACTCGGGGATGATCTCGGGCTGCGGACGGTTGGCGAAGGTCACGGACCGGTTCTGGTAGAACGCCATGCGCGAACCGGACGGAGCGTACACCGGATCAAACTTCGCCGCCTTGCTCGCGGTCGCGAGCGTCGTGCAGTCAGCCGTGGCGACCGTGTAGAAATTGGACTGATCGCTCACGACCGCTTGCGAACGCGGCCGCCATGCGATGAACCCATTCGCTGCCCGACAGCCGATATTCCGCACCGATCCCGACGCGACTTCGCGAATTCCGCCGTCACCACCGTCGCGAACGCCCACACCCAGCCGACGACCATCCGGGGACCATGCCATCGTGTACTCGGCCGCTGCGGAGCCCGTGTGGACATCCGTCACGACGCCAGCCTCGGCGTCGACGGCGGCAACCCGCGTGCGGTCGGCCTGGCGATAGGCGATCCCGACCGCGCCTCCCGATGCCGTGGGCTCGGCGTGCAGCACCTCGTCCACACCGCTCACGATCACGCGGTCCTGGCCCGTGCGCGTATCGAGATGGCGGACCGCCGACCCGGCGTGGTACACGATCGCGTAGTTGTCGCCGGGGAGAGGCCCGGTCCTCACCGGCGTGATCTCCGGGGCTACCCCGGGGGCGCATGCCGCCGCGGCCAAGACCAGGATCGGCAGCGCTGCTCGGTTCACTCGAGAAATCATGGTGCACTCACCTGTGTCGCACGGGATCTTGATCTCGGCCAACCGCTGTCCGACCGGCGCTCATAATCATCAGGAGGCACCCAAAAGCAAAGCCGGGCGACCGCATGCCGACCCGAGACTCGTGCGACAACACCGATCTCCCCCTTCGGCAATCACCTTGCGTCACGAGACGTAGCCGGCACGTTGAAGGGTGCGCGTGATCTGGGGACGCCACGGGAGCACAGGTCCTGATGGGAGGAAGACGATGTTGGAACTCACTGGGTTCGGACCACTGTGGATGCCGTCATTTGGAGCCCTACTCGCCCTGGCGCTCGTGACCGGCCCAGGGTCGTCACACGCGCAGTCGCCTCAGAACCGGGAGATACCGCTGCCGCCCGTGCGACATGACGGGACGGTGTCCGTCGAGCGGGCGCTCAGCGAGCGGCGCTCGGTGCGCGAGTTCTCCGGAGCACGGCTGACCCTCGAGGAGATTGCACAGCTGCTGTGGGCCGCGCAGGGCATCACCAAGCCCGGGGATCGGCCGTCGGGCTGGAACGCGGCCTGGACCTGGATGGGAGGGCGTCGTACTGCACCGTCGGCGGGGGCGCTCTATCCCCTGGAGCTCTACCTGCTCGCCGGCGCCGTTGCCGACCTCGCCGTGGGGCTCTACCGCTACGTGCCGCAGTCACACGCACTCACCCGCGTGCGCGATGGCGACCTGCGCGCTCGTCTGGCCGGCGCGGCTCTCGATCAGCGCGCGATCGGCGTCGCTCCTGCGCTGCTCGTCATCACTGCGGTATACCCGCGCACGGCAGTCAAGTACGGTGACCGCGCCGAACGGTACGTGCACATCGAAGTGGGCTCGGCGGCGCAGAATGTGTACTTGGAGGCCGAGGCACTCGGTTTGGGAACGCTCTTCGTCGGTGCCTTCCACGACGCCGCCGTGACAGAGGCGCTGGGGCTGCCGCACGACCATGCGCCGCTGGGGATCATGCCGGTGGGCCGGTCCGAGCGTCGTTGAGGAATTGGTTCGTGGGTGCCGTCAGTTCCCCGACCGAGCGGCGGATGCCGACTCCAGGTAGGTCACCACCTTCGCGCGTTCATCTGGGGTGAGGGGCTGGTTCAGCATGGTGGCCAAGTGCTTGTCCATCCGCTCCACGACCGCGGCCCAATCCGCGGACGGATACTGCCGAGGATCGGGGGTCTCGTGGCAGCGGCTGCACACCGCCACGTAGAGCGCACGGTCGGGTCCGTCCGGTAGGCTCACCGGACTTACCCTGATCGCGTGCTCGATGAAGTAGCGCACCATCACCGTGCGTTCGGCGGACGAGGGAATCGGCACCCGATCGGGACCCGCGAGTCCCTCCATCCTGAGCCACATACGGCGAAACACCCGCGGCCAGTCGGCCGCCGAGTGAATCTGCGGTGTCGCGAGGGCATGGCATGCGGTGCAGTAGCGCTCGTGGAGGTGTGCGCCCTCGGAATCGGGATCCGGCAGATCGACCCGAGCGACACCGGGCGGAGGAAGCGCCACCTTCGCCGAGGCCAGGAGGAGGGCGTCCTGATTGGTCGAGGCGGCCGGCCCGCCCAGAGGCGCGTCCGGAGACTGCCGCTCACCGCAGGCGAGCAGCCAGAGCAGCGCCAACGGCGGAAGGCACCAGGAACCCCGCACACTGACCAGCCTCATGGATGCTCCCTCTCGTGGGATCGATGCTCGACGGCTCGCATGGATCCGCCGTGCCACGCGTGGCGAAGGATGAATTAGGGATGGCACTCCGTCAAGCCGTGGCACTCACCTACAGGCCGTGCTTCTCCATCCGATACCGCAGGGTGTCGCGCGTCACGCCGAGCAGCTTGGCGGCCCGCGTCACGTTACCGTTCGTCCGGTCCAGGGCCTGGCGAATCAGCCCGAGTTCCACATTCGCGAGCTCCACCCCGTCCGGTGGAAGCGGGATCAGTGCGGCCGCGTCAGTTGCTGCCGCCTCGGTGATGGAGAGCTCGGCCGGGAGATGCTCGGGGCGAATCTCCGCCGTCTCTTCCAGAATGAGCGCCCGCTCGAGCACGTTCCGTAGTTCCCTGACGTTGCCCGGCCAGGTGTACCCCTCGAGGACGCGCAACGCCTCGTGCGTGAGTCGGGGCGGATCGCGCTTGAGATCCCGGGCGAGCTGCTGCACGAAGTACTCGGCGAGCGGCGCGATGTCGTCCGGGTGCTCCCGGAGCGGCGGAATCGTGATGGGCACGACGTTGAGACGATAGAACAGGTCTCCGCGGAAGCTCCCGTCGGCGATTGCCGTCTCGAGAGCCCGGTTCGTGGCGGCGATCACCCGGACATCCACCGTGACGTCAGTGGTTCCCCCCACTCGCTTGAATCGCGAGTCCTCGAGGAACTGCAGCAGCTTGGCCTGTGCCGCCAGCGGCATGTCGCCAATCTCATCCAGCAGCAGCGTCCCCCCGTCGGCGAGTTCCGCCAGCCCCTTCTTCCGCTCGCGCGCGTCGGTGAACGCGCCCCGCTCATGCCCGAACAGCTCCGATTCGACCAGATGCTCGGGCAGCGCGGTGCAGTTGACCTGCAGGAACGGTTGATCACGACGGTCGCTTTGGGCATGAATCACGCGCGCCAGGAGGTCCTTGCCTGTCCCGCTCTCACCGCGGAGGAGGACCGTCGCGCGTCCGGCCCGCGCGACCTTCCCCACGGCCTCGACCAGGCTCCGAAGAACTGCTGAACGCCCCACCACCCGAATGTCGGCGAACTGCCAGCTCTGTTGCTCGCTGAGCACCGTGACTCGCTGCCGCAGACGGCGCGTCTCGAGGCCCTTGTCGATGGTGATGAGCAGATCGTCGAGGTCCGGGGGTTTTTGCAGGAAGTGATATGCCCCTGCCTTGACGGCCTGCACAGCGGTCTCGATTTCACCGTAAGCCGTCACGATGACCACCACCAACTCTTGATCGAGTTCGCGGAATCGGCTCAGGAGTTCGAGACCGTCCCCGTCGGGGAGGCGCAGATCGAGCAGCATGAGGGCGGGCGACGCACGCTCCATCAAGGCGAGCGCCTCCCGACCACTGCCGGCACCATGCACCGTGTAGCCGGCTGCGCCGAGGTGCTCGATCAGCCAGGTACGCGTGAGCTCGTCGTCGTCCACGACCGCCAGGACGGGGCGAGTCGTCATCCTGAACCTCCGCTCGCCCGGGGGATGCCGAATGCGAGCGTGAACGTGGACCCGCGCCCGGGCTCGCTCGTGACCTCGATGAGCCCACCATGGCGATCGACGATACCGCGGGAGATCGCCAACCCGAGGCCGGTCCCCTCATGCTTGGTCGTGTAGAAAGGACGGAAGATGTGTTCGAGGTCCTGCTCGGCGATGCCCGTTCCCGTGTCGGCGATTCCAATGCGGACGTGCTCGCCGTCCCGGGCCACCGTGAGAGTAAGCACGCCCCCTGGGCTCATTGCTTGAATGCCGTTCAACGCGAGGTTGACGAGGGTCTGCGTCATGAGATCCGGGTCGATCTCGATCTTGGGCACATCCGGCGCGAGCCGCGTCTCCACACGTACCCCCGCCGCTTCGGCCTGCGCTCGAATGAGCCCGACGACCCGGTCGACCAGCCGACCCGGATCGGTGAGCATCGTGCGGGGATCCTTCGGTCGCGCGTAGGACAACAAGTCCCGAATGGCTGCCTCGATCCGGTGAAGCTGCGCATGCATCTGTCCGATGATGTTGCGGATCGCGGGATCCTCTCCCACTCGTTTCGCCAGAAGACCCAACCCACTCGTCACCCCGATCAGCGGGTTCTTGATCTCGTGGGCGATGCCGGAGGCCAGCTCCCCCACGGACGCGAGCTGCGCGGCACGGCGCATCTCCTGATCATGTAACTCCTGGATCTGCTGAGTCGAGGCGTGGAGCTCGCGGGACATCTGATTGAACGTGCTCCCCAACTCGCCCAGCTCATCCGGCCGATCGATCCGCACCTCCACACCCAGCTCCCCTCCCCGGAGACGCTCCGCCGCGTGGACGAGGCCACGCAGCGGCGCCACGATCGACCGGGCCACCAGCCACACCACCGCCACGAGGAGCAGGGCAAAGCTCGCCTCGAGGACCGCGGCGAGCAGCGCGAGGCTCTGCAGTTGCCCCATCACACTGGAGATGGGTGCCTCGGCGATGTACCGCCAGGGTTGTCCGGGTACCGGCACCGCCGCCGCGAGCACTTCGACGCCTTCGTAGTTGACGTAGCGCTCGGTGGGTCCGCTCCCCGTCGCGGCGAGCGGCGAGGGCAGCGTCGCTCCGTACTCCAACCCCGGGTGCGCGTGTGACGCGAACAGCGGCCGGCCTGCGCGGTCGACGACGAAAGTGTGGATATCCCCGGCCAACTGCGGCGAGATCCGGAGAAATCCCTTCAGCCCTTCGAAGCCGATACTCGCCGCCAGCACTCCGACGGCGGTACCGCTGACGTCACGGAGGGGGGTCGCGAGGCGGTACACCGGACTCACCAGACCCGCGACGGCCTCGAGATCCTCGCCGAAAAACCGCTCTTGCCGACCCACCTCGTGAAGCTGCGTTCCAGACCAATCGGAGCCAACGCGACTGGGTTGGGTGGCGGCGAGCACAACGCCTCGTTGATCCAAGACGAAGAGTTCGGTGACCGGCGGGAGTCCGGCAAGCACCTGCGTGAGATGCTGCTGCACGGTGTCCCGTTCCCGCAGGTGGAGCTGGCTGCCCAGGCGTTCGGCGGCCAACCGAACGACCGCCTGGGCGAGCACGAGGTTCCGCGCGGCGGCCGCGTCCAGGTTGCCTTGGTGGCGTTCCACCTCGGACGCCACGAACCGGGCCTCCACTTCGGTGATCGCGGTGAGATACCGCTTCACTTGGTTCTCGAGGATACGGCGCGTGACTAGGTAGCCGACCGTGTTCGACAAGAACAGGGGCACCAATGAGAGAACGAGAAACCAGGCGAGGATGCGCCTGCTGAGCCCACCCGTCAGGGGCACGAGCGTCCCAGCCGCCCGCGCCTACGGCGTCCGATCCGCAGAACGCTCTCCTTGCCGCAACGCGTCCAGCAGTGGCTCGTGCCCGGCCACCTTGACGATCCACTGCACGTCTCGCGGCACCGGACGCGCGGTGTCCGATGGAAGTGTCGCGCTGTAGATCACCATGCGCGGCGTTCGGTCGGCAGCACGCTCGACTTGCTCCAAGAGAGACACCCCGTCCATGCCCGGCATCCGGTAGTCTGTGACGACCACATCGGGCTTGACGTCTACCACGAGGCGCATAGCCTCGTCACCGCGCTCCGCAGTCCACACCAGGTAGCGGGCATCCCGGAGTGCGGCGGCGACGCTGCCCAGCACAAGGCAATCGTCGTCTACCACCAAGATCTTGGCTCGAGCAGGCATCGATCTCGCCTCCCGGCCTTTCGGCTGATCCTGTTGGGGCCGGGGCTGTCGCAGGACCGGCAACACCGACACCAATCGGTGGGGCATTTGCTCAACCGGCCGCCACGCAAGATCGATACCCCTCTCAAAAAGGCAGCATTTACCACCAATCTTGGCAACTATGCCAATCAGTTGTCAACCGCACTTGGGTCAAATCAGCAAACAACCCGGGTCATATCCCCCAATCGCTGTCGTACGCGAGGGCGTCTGTAAGAGCTAAGTCGTTTCACGCCAATCAGTTACGCAATTGGATCAGTGCGTGGCACACCCTCTGCCTCTCGGCAGGGGGTGGGTCGGCAGCGGCGGAGGCTGCACCGCGTGCCGGCGCGTGCGAACTCCAGGCGATGAGGAGGTGTGCATGCAGGTCATGGTTCGAATCGTCGCGGTGGCAGCGGTCCTCACCCTCGTGGGATCGGCCACGGCACGAGCCCAGGCGGATGCCGCGACGACGTACGCCCAGAAGTGCGCCATGTGCCACGGGAAGGCCGGTGCTGGAGACGGCGCCGCCGCCGCGGCTCTCAACCCCAAGCCTCCCAACTTCACGACAGCCGAGTTTCAGGACGCCAGAACAGACGAGGAGCTCGTCGCGGTCATCACCGACGGCAAGAGCCCGATGATGCCGTCGTACAAGAGCCAACTGTCGGCGGACGAGATCAAAGCGCTCGTCGCGTACGTTCGCACCCTGGGCAAGTCGGAAGGCTCGTAGTCGGTGCCGGGGCGGGTGGGGATGGCGCAACACCTCGCGAATCTCGGCGGACGTCTGCCACGGTCGTTCCTGCCCCTCGCGCTGGGCATCGTCCTTGTCCTGGCGGTCGTGGTCCCGGTGCTCGCGCGTGGTGGTCCACGCGTTCCTCAGCCGGTGGCGTTCAATCACTTGAAGCACACGCAGGAGCTGGGGCTCGGGTGCGAGTTCTGTCACCCGTACTCCCAGACACGCGCACATTCCGGCCTGCCCGACGCGACGACCTGCTCAGCGTGTCACGCCAGCCCGCAGGGCACGTCGGCCGAGGCCGCGCGTGTCACCGAGCTGATCACAGCCGGTGATCCCCTGCAGTTCAACAAGCTGTTCCGGATGCCCGACCACGTGTTCTACACGCACCGCCGTCACGTCGCGATCGCGGGACTTGGCTGCGAAGCCTGCCATGGGGCTATCGCCCAGACGGAGCGCCCACCCGAGCGTGCCCTGGTCAAGATCGACATGGATTTCTGCATGGATTGTCACAGGGAGCAGGGTGCGACGCTGGACTGCAACGCCTGTCATCGGTAGGGGGGGAGTGCGCGGATGAAACCCACGCGACGTGAATTCCTCTGGGCGATGGGAGCGACCGCCGCCTCGGTCGGGCTCAGCTGGTCGTCCGATATCGTGTGGGCACCGCAGGTGCCTGACGACGTCGGATGGGCTCCCGGTACCGAGCAGTTCATCAACTCGGCGTGTCTGATCTGCCCCGCTCGCTGCGGCGTCCGCGGCCGGGTGGTCGACGGCCGTCTGGTGCACCTCGGGGGCAATCCCTTCCATCCTGTCAACGCCGGCGGCCTCTGCCCTCGCGGCATTGCCGGCGTCCAGATGCTCTACCATCCCGATCGTCTGGTGTCGCCCATGCGGCGCGTGGGTGACCGCGGCAGCGATGCCTGGGAAGAGATCGGATGGGACGAGGCGCTGAGGCAGTTGGGTGAGCGCCTCGCCTCGCTCCGCGCCAGCGGGCGCCCGGAGGCCCTGGCCCTCCTGGCGGGCTACTGCGCGGGGACGATGCACGATCTGTGGCACCAGTTCCTGCGGAGCTATGGGTCACCAAACTACGTGGCCGACGATTACGACGACGGCACCGCCACGGTGATGGATGTGATGCACGGAATTCCACGGCGGCCTGGCTTTGACCTGAGCCGATCGGGATTCGTGCTGTCGTTCGGCTCGCCCATGTTCGAATCTTGGTGGTCACCGCTGCAGGCATTCGCGGCGTTCGCGGGCCCCGACGGATCCGAGGACGGCCGCACCCACTTCGTGCAAATCGATACCCGCTTCTCACGGACCGCCGCCTATGCCAACGAGTGGGTCGGAGTTCGCCCGGGCACGTTCGGGGTGCTCGCGCTGGGAATAGCGTACATCCTGATTAGGGACGAGCTGTACGACGCCGACTTTATGGAACGGCACGTCGTGGGATTCCAGGATTCCAGCAGCCCGGGCGGCGCACCCCGGCAGGGGTATCGGTCGCTCATCCTGCGCCACTACCGCTCCGAGGAGGTCTCGGCGATCACGGGGGTGCCGGTCGAGCGGATTACCGCGATCGCACGCGCGTTCGCACAGGCAGAACGCCCTGTGGCCGTATTCGGCCACGAGGTGACGCACGCCCGGGACGGGCTGCTCACTGGAATGGCCGTGCACAGTCTCAACGTACTGATGGGGAGCATTGGCCGTGCCGGTGGTGTGATTTTCGGGCAGGACGCACCGCTGGATCCGCTCCCCCAACCGCGCCTCGACGCAGCAGCCCGCGCCGGACTCGGCCGCGGATCCCTGGCTCGGACAGCGGCGCCCTTCGGCGATGGTGACCCAACGTCACGGTTCGCGACGGCGGTCGGCGCCAGCCCGAGTGACACGATCGACACCCTGCTCCTCTACTACGCCAATCCGCTCGCGTCATCGCCACGTCCGGACGCATGGCGCGACGCCCTCGACCGTATCCCGTTCGTCGCGAGCTTCTCGCCGTTCCTCGACGAAACGACGGCCTACGCCGACTTGATCCTGCCCGATCTACTCGCCTTCGAGCGGTGGCAGGATGCACCTGCGCCGTTATCGCATCCCTATCCAGTGTGGGGTGTGGCGCGGCCGCTGGTCGCGCCTCCTCCGCACGGTATGTCGACGGGGGACGTGGTCCTGGCCGTCGCTCGTCAGCTGGGCGGTAGCGTGGCCGCCAGCCTTCCCTACGAACGCATCGAGCTGCTGCTCAAGGAGCGAGCCCGCGGTCTGTTCCGAGTGCAGCGCGGCATGACGTTGGGAGACTCGTTCGAACGGGAGCACCATCGACAAATGCAAGAACGCGGCTGGTGGCTCCCCGAACACACCGAGTTCGAGGGCTTCTGGGACGAGGTGGTCGAACGAGCCGGCTGGACCGACCTGTTCGTGGACGAGACCGACCCCGCTGGGGTGGCGCGCACGCGGAGCGGTCGCATCGACCTGATGCCGACCCAGCTGCTTGCCGCCCTTGCCAGCGCCGGACGGGCATCGGCGTTGTACATGGACGTGGAGGCGGTCCACCCGACGGCGACAGACGAGTTTCCGCTGCGGCTGATCCCCTACCGCGTCTCGACGCTGTCATCGGGCACCCTGGCCCTCGAGCGCTGGCTGGGCGAGACCCCCGGGCTGTTTCCGGAAGTGCACTGGGACCCGTGGGTCGAGGTGGCGCCGACGACAGCGGAGGCGCTGGGACTGGCCGACGACACGGCGGTGTGGGTCGTCGGCGCCCAGGGCCGGTACCGCGCGCGCCTCAAGGTGTTCCCGGGCACCGCCCCCGAAAATGTCTGTGCCCCTTACGGCGTCCGACATCCGGACGGCGAGTTGGCCAATCCCCTCCAGCTGCTGGACGGGTCGAGCGACGCGCTGACCGACTTGCCGAACTGGTTCACCACCTTCGTACGCCTCGAGCGGGCGTGAGGAAGCGAGAGCGATGACGCGTTGGGGCATGGTGATCGACCTGGACCGGTGCACAGGCTGTGGCGCGTGCGAAGTCGCGTGCAAGAGCGAGAACAACATCGCCACCGTTCCTCCCGATCAGGCCGAGATGGGCCGTGTGGTGAGCTGGATGCGCGTCATGGCACATGCCGTCGGGGACTTCCCCCACACCCACCTCGACTTCTATCCGCGCCCCTGCATGCATTGCGACAACCCCCCGTGCATCAAGGTGTGTCCAGTGCGCGCCACGTACATCGACCCCGATGGCATCGTGGGACAGATCTACCCGCGGTGCATCGGCTGCCGCTATTGCGCCAACGCCTGCCCCTACACCGTGAAGTATTTCAACTGGTACGGCCCGGAGTGGTCGGACTCAGAGCGCCAGCACCTCAACCCGGACGTCTCCGTCCGGAACAAGGGCGTGATCGAGAAGTGCTCGTTTTGCCACCACCGGCTGCAGCGCGCCCGGGAGGACGCCCGGGCCGAGAATCGCGACCTGCGCGAGGAAGATTATCAGCCGGCGTGCGCGGAGATCTGTCCCACCGAGGCGATCGTGTTCGGCGACCTCGACAATCCGACGCACCACGTGGCCGAGTTGAAAGAGAATCCGCGGGCGATGCGCATCATGGAGGATCTCGGAACCCAGCCCAAAGTCTACTACCTCAGAGCGAGGAGGTGAGATGCGCCGTGAGGTAGCGGAGAAGCTGGCGAGCCTTCCTGCGGATGAGCGGGTCCTGCTCAGGCCGCTCGTCGACACGTCTCGATGGTTCTACCTGATGGCGGGCGTGTTCGGCGGGATCACGCTGCTGGGAATCGTCGCATACATCCTTCAGGTGCGCTACGGTCTGGGACGCACCGGACTCAACCGGCCCGAGTATTGGGGCATCTACATCATCTGTTTTGTCTTCTTCATCGGCATCAGCCACGCCGGTACCCTCATCTCCGCTATTCTGAGGGTGAGCAAAGCGGAGTGGCGCCGCTCCATCACGCGGTCGGCCGAGCTCATCACGGTGCTCGTGATCGGGTTCGGTGCGATTCAGCCGGTCATCGACCTCGGCCGCCCCGATCGCGTGCTCAACGTGATTCTCCATGCCCAGTGGCGCTCGCCGCTCCTGTGGGACGTGATCAGTATCGGCCTCTACTTCATGTCCTGCACGATCTATCTCTATCTCCCGCTGCTCCCGGACCTCGCGATCATACGCGACTCCGGCATTAAGGCGCCGCGCCTGTATCGGTTCCTGGCGGCCGGCTACAACGACACTCCGGCGCAGCGACATCGCCTGGAGCGCGCCATTGGGGTCCTGTCCATCGTCGTGATCCCGATTGCGGTCTCGGTGCACACGGTAATCGGCTGGATCTTTGCGATGACGCTGCGGCCCATGTGGCACAGCACCATCTTTGGACCCTATTTCGTCATGGGAGCCATCTATTCCGGCATCGCCGCGATCCTCGTGGCGATGGCGGTGCTGCGCCGCGTGTATCATCTCGAAAACTACTTCAAGGATGTGCACTTCGATTACTTGGGTCGCCTGCTGCTCATCCTCAGTCTTTTGTGGTTCTACTTCACATTCGCGGAATACCTCACCGCATTCTATGGTGGGGAGCCCGGCGAGATGCGGACGTTCTGGTCGAAGCTGACGGGGACGTTCGCCGTGCCCTTCTGGGCGATGGTCGCCGGCTGCTTCATCATCCCGCTCGCACTCATGGCGCGACAGGCCACGCGGACCCCGCGGGGTACCACGATCGCCGGTATTGCAGTAGTCATTGGGATGTGGCTGGAGCGGTACAACATCGTGGTGCCGACCTCCGTCAACCCCCGCTGGGAGATCGAGTCCATCGGACACTACCTGCCCTCGTGGATCGAGCTGGCGATCATGGCTGGAACGTTCTCAGGGTTCATTCTCTTGTACATGATCGCCACGAAGATCGTGCCCATCGTCTCGATCTGGGAGATCAAGGAGGGCCGCGCAGTGGTACAGCAAGTTGCCGAACGGGTGGCGAAATACTCCAGGAGCCACACATGACTCGCTCTCGATGCAAGCTGTTCCTCCGATTGACGGCTGGCGCAGCGTTTGTGTGGCTAGGGCTCGTCTTGGTTCCGGCGCTCGAGGCCCAGTCCACCGAGATCTACCCTGGCGATCCTGTTGCTGGCCGGCGGCTGTTCATTGAGCGGCGTTGCGTCCGCTGCCACGCCATTTGGGGCAACGGCGGGACACTGGGACCGGATTTCGCGATGGTTGGAGCTGGCCGCAGCCTCCCGCAGCTCGCCGGCATGTTCTGGAACCACACCCCGCAGATGATCGAGACTGTGCGTGATCGTGGCTTCGAATGGCCGAGGTTCACGGAAGCGGAGCTAGCCGACCTGATCAGCTACATCTACTACGTGAAGCTGTTCGACGAGCCCGGCGA
>CAYGCN010000060.1:9285-16436 GCA_964348385.1 uncultured Gemmatimonadaceae bacterium | reverse complement strand
GGTCGAGGTCCATCCCTGACACCTGGGTGACGAACATGAGCGGTGGCCCGCCGCTCCGGAGCAGACCGAAGAGCAGGTTTTCGGGCCGAATGTCGGATTGCCCCTGACGGACCGCGTCGTCGGCCGCGAAGTCCAGGGCCTCCTGGAGCTTTGGATCGATGCCGGGCGGGTTCACGTGCCGTGCGTCCCAGTCGGCCAGGATGGCGTCGGGATCCATGCCCAACAGCTCGACGATGCGTCGGCGGTCGAGTTCCTCCGGTCGCTCCTCGAACAGCTCGCGCGCGATCTCGCGCGCCGTCATATCGGGCTGCCGGCCACGGAGATCCAGTTTGGCGCCGCTCCGTACGAGGCACTCCACGACCGCGGTCATGTGGTTCCCAACCGCGACGTTGATCACCGGCGATCCATAGATCAGACTGTCGATCGGAAACCCTCGGGACACCATGTACTCCAGCACCGCGGTGCGGCCGTTGAACATCGCGATCACGATGGCCTCCATGAGGAGTTCTTCGTCGTCCGGATCGGGATGCGACAGCATCCCGAAGGGGCCCACGGCGTCGAAATCCGGGCGGAGGCGGCGGGCCTGAGGCGTGGGCTTCCCCTGGGCGTCGAGCGAGCGGCGCACGCCGTCCACGTCGCCGAGCCCCGCGGCGATCCACAGTGCCCGGCGTGGCGTGGTACGCGCGGCGACGAGATCCACCGCCGCGCCGTTCCAGTAGCGGATGAGCGCGTGCTCCAGCACCGGAATGCCGTTGGGCGCCACCCAGTTGGGATCGGCGCCGCGGTCGAGGAGCCAGCGCACCTCGTCGGTCTTCATCTGTAGGTGCCCGCACAGCTGCCGGTTGAGTTCGAGCTGGAGATCGAGTCCTTGTGTGCCGAGCCACTCGATGATCGGGCGCATCGCCGCCTTGCCCTGCCGCCGCTCCTGAGCGAGGGCGACGGCGAGCAGCCTGCGTCCGCTCGCAGCGTCGTGGTCGGATGGGTGAAGCAGATCGGGGTGCGCCCGAACGACACGCGCGAGCTCTTTCGGATCGCCGGTCTCCATCGCCCTGGCGGCATACCGCATCGGATCCACGTCCCATCCGCTACCACACCGCTCGCGTTCCGCCGCGGTGCGTTCAAGCAGCACGTTCCAGCTCGGGAAACCGTGGGTGCGCGCCACGGCCAGCCGCGCGTCATCCTGGGTTACGGGTACGGCAAAGATGTCGTCCAGACGCATGCCGTAGAATCGCGGCACGTACGCCGCGAGCGCACGCCCCGCCGAGGCACGCCGGTCGCGATGCGCCCTCAACAGTCCGCGGACACTCGCCTCATAGAAGTCGCGTCCATGGACGGACCGCCAGCCGGAACGCTGGCGCTCGACGTCGCCGAAGTAGCGCACGAGCCGCGGCCAGCTCGTGAATCCGTACTCGCGCGCGATGACGAGCTGGGCGTCGGCCAAGCGGATGCGCGCCGGCTCGGACACATCGATCTCCGGGTGGCGCTCGCGGGCCCGCGCGAGCGCATCGGGCTCACCAGCGCGGAGCCGTCGAAGGAGCGCTTTGGCTTCCTTGCGCTCGAACGCGAGGTTGGGCTTGGCCGGCAGCGGACGGAATGCGGACATGACGCCTCCTTTCGCAACGGCCCGCGTCCGCCTGGTGGGCCCGAAAAGAGGGTGATGGAATCGATGACTTGCGGCCACTACGTCGGATGGGACCGTCCCTTTCCGCGGACCGGGCGCGCTCCGACGGCGCTCCGACAACCTTGCGACGCTCTGTTACCGCGTCAAGGTGGTACGCTGCCCGGTGGGTGCCTGGTTCTGGCACTGACCACTGGGTAGCCGGTCACCCCGGACCGCTTGCACCGAGATCCATGACCTCACGGATTCGGTCAGCCGGGGGGCTTCCCGGACGGCGTCAACTGGGAGGGAGGGTCTTGCCATGAGAACGCTCGTCGCCCTTGCCGCGGCGGCCTCGGTCGGCTTGCAGGCCGCACCGGCCGCCGCTCAGCAGATCAGGGTCCAGCCGCAGGTCGGGGTCAACTTCGCCAACGTCAGCGAAGTATCCGAACTCGCCGCAGGGTTCGGCATCGATACAAAGATGCGCATCGCCTTCCACGGCGGGGTGGGCATCCTGTTCGGCCTGTCCGAGCAGTTGTCGATCGGCACGGGAGGATACTACTCCCAGCAGGGATTGAAGCTTACTGCGACTGGCGAACCGGACGTCACCCTGAAACTGGACTACGTGAAGGTTCCGCTCACGCTCAGCGCGGCGTTTCCGAGCGGAGGGGGCGTCACGCCGTTTGTCTTCGCCGGCCCCATGGTCGGATTCAAGGCGGCATGCAAAGTCTCGGGGGGGAGTGTCGATCGATTGCGATGCGGTCGATCTCTCCGTGAGGAGCATCGATTTCGGCGCGCTCTTCGGCGGCGGGATCGGGATCCAGGCCGGGACGGGGATGGTAACGTTGAACGGCTGGTACAACCTCGGGCTGACCAACATCGATGACGATGCGGTCTCGGGTGACCCCAAGCCCAAGAACCGGGTGTTCGGACTCTCGGTGGGCTACGCGTTCCCGCTCGGCGGGAGCATGTGAGCCGGCAGTCAGCGAAGCAGCACGACGTGCCACGGGCCGGTGAAGATCCACCGGCCCGTGTGCGTAGGAGGAATCGTGGGCTCAGCCGCCGTTCTTGGTCGCGATCGCGTCGAGGCGGCGGTCGATCTCCCGGGCGTCGAGCCAGCGGCCACGGACCATCACGCCCGCCTGCCGATGCACGTTCCCGATGTCCGTGAGCGGATTGCCTTCGAGCAGCAGCAGATCGGCCCGCTTCCCCACCTCGATGGTCCCGAACTCGTCCAGATCGTCGAAGTACTCTGCCGCGTTCCGGGTGGCCGCTTCCAGGATGCCGTACTCGGGAATACCCGCCTCGACCATGGCCGGTAGCTCATGGACGAGGGAGAACCCCGGGACGCTGAAGATCTGCGGCGAGTCCGATCCCAGGATCAGTTTGGCGCCGGCATCGTAGAGTGCCTTGAGCATCCGATTCCGGGCCGCGATCTCCCGTTCCGCCTCGGCACGTTGTTCAGGGGTGGCCTGCCCGCGGCGGCTCTCGACCTGTCGCGTCCACTGCTCCACCAGGGCCGGCGGCATGTACCGCAGCTCCTCGCGCTGACGCAGCACGTCGGCCGCTCGCCCGCCAAGCAGGGTCTTCCAGAGATCCATGGTCGGCGCATTGTAGACGCCCTGCCGGCGCGTGATCTCGGCGAGTTCCGCCATCACCGCGTCGTCGGTGCCCGCCTCACGGTAGTAGCCGTCGAGGTGATCGATGCCCTGACGAACTTCCAATGCGCGTCGCACGCCCACCGCCTCGGTCACGTGCCCCGCGACCCGCATGCCGAGTTCGGCAGCCGTGGTGACAACGGCGTCGTACTCCGCTCGGGTGAGCCCGGGATGGATCTTGAGCAGGTCGTATCCCGCCGCGTGGTGCTCCCTCACCAGCGAGGCAGCGTGGTCGGCGCCGTTCACCGAATTGCCGTTGAGAGACGGGCTCGCCGTATAGATCGTCGGACCGATCAGCTCCCCGCGCGCAATCATCTCTCTGAGGCGGAACTGCCACGGTGTCCCGGACATCACCCTGAGCATCGTCACGCCGCTCAGCACGTACAGTTCCGGAAAGGTCAGCGCGACTTCCTCAGGCATGGTCTCGGTGAAGAACACGTGGCCATGCATCTCCGCGATGCCCGGAATGAGGAACCTCCCGGTGCCGTCGATCCGGACGGCGTCGTCCGGCACCTGGACCGCCCCGACGGGGCCGACGGCTGCGATGCGTCCATCCCGGACCACAACCGTCTGGCCGGGCACCACGCGCTCACGGTCCATCGGGATGACCGTGACGTCGACGAACGCGCTGGATTGCGCTGACGCCGCTGAGGGGAGGATCAGGCCAAGCGTGAACGCCAGTGCGACCACGGCGCGGAGGGAGGTTCGAAACATGGCGACCTCGGGGGAAGAAGACATCATGCCTTGGCTCGGTCGCGCCGAGCCGTTCTGCCCGCTACCCACGAATCTGGTCCGTGTACCACACCGCTTCAACCATCGGCGCGCCGCGGCGTCCAGCAGATGCGGGTTTGACGGCGCCGGGGTTGCGGGAGATCATCTCGGGAGCGGCTTCATCGGCAATAAGGATCGGGAACGGACCGTGAAGCGATGACATACCGTAGTCCGCTTCGATTCATGCTCGAGAGCATCGAGGGAATCGGCGTGAGCCTGGCGGTCCTGGTGACCTGGCCCATCTCGCGGCGCTGGCTCAGGAATTGGGGCTCACTCGCGGAGGAGCGCGAGCGCACCTGGCCCGGCGACGGGCTGGTGGGGCCCAATCACCATACCTCCACGCGTGCCATCGACATCGCTGCGTCGTGCTCGGAGGTGTGGCCGTGGCTGATGCAGTTCGGCCTGGGGCGTGCCGGGTTCTATTCGTACGAGCTGTTCGAGCGCGTGGTGGGCATCCCGGTACGGAACGTGGAGAGCATCATTCCGACCCTGCAGCGCCTTTCCGTCGGAGACGAGATCCTCCTTCATCCAAAGGCACCAGGCATTCCGGTCGCCGCACTGGAAACGGCCCGGCACATCTGCTTCGGCGAGCGCGATACGCCGGACCGGCCGGCGGATCGGCCGGATCCCGATCGTTCGTGGTCGATGTACCTGCAGCCCCGATCCCCGGCCTCATGCCGATTGCTGCTTCGCGCGTGCCTCGATCCGCTCCGAGAACCCACGCTCGCCAAGCGGCTGGCGATCCTGATCGAGGAGGCGATCGATTTCATCATGGAGCAGCGGATGCTCCGCACCATCAAGCGCCTGGCCGAATCCAGCAGGACCCGACGTGGGGCCACAGGAAGCGAGCCATCATGAAGGCGATGGTGCAGACGCGTTACGGGCCGCCCGACGTGCTCGAACTGAAGGAGTTGGAGCGACCCACCCCACGTGAGGATGAAGTGCTCGTCAAAGTCCACGCGGCGTCGATCAACGAGTGGGATTGGGGTCGCCTGCGCGGCAAGATGCTCGTGAACCGCGCGATGTTCGGGTTCTTCAGTCCACGTGCCAGGCATCGCATCATCGGCTGTGACATCAGCGGGCGGGTCGAGTCGGTCGGCGCGAATGCTCAGCGGTTCAAGTCCGGTGACGACGTCTTCGGGGACCTGTCGCACTCGGGGTGGGGCGGGTTTGCGGAGTACGTGTGCGCACAGGAAGACGCGCTCGCAATGAAATCGCCCGCGATGAGCTTCGCGGAAGCGGCAGCCGTGCCGCAAGCGGGCCTCCTGGCGCTCCAAGGTCTCCGCAAGGGTGGGATCACGCGGGGGCAGCGCGTGCTCATCAACGGGGCCGGTGGAGGTGCCGGGACGTTCGCGATCCAGATCGCCAAGTCGCTGGGCGCCGAGGTGACAGCAGTGGATAGTGGCGAGAAGCTGGACGTCATGCGGCGCGTCGGCGCGGACTACGTCGTTGACTATGAGAAGGAGGACTTCACGCGGCGCGGAGAAACGTACGATCTCATCCTGGAAGTCATGGCGCGGCGGTCGCTCGCCAAGTATCGCCGTGCCTTGACGCCGGGGGGCGTGTGCATCCTGGTCGGAGGATCGACGTCCGTCATCTTGCGAACCATGATCTTCGGATCACTCGGCGCGAAGAAGGTCACGCTGTTGCTGCACAAGCCGGACGTGGGCGACCTGGCGCACATGAATGCCCTATATGAGGAAGGCAAGGTGGTTCCGATCATCGATCGATCGTACCGACTCACCGAGCTGGCGGAGGCGTTTCGCTACTACGAGTCCGGGCGCCACAAGGGCAAACTGGTCGTCACGATGGTTGAGTGAAGAAGGACGCGAGAACACGGAGGATATGGACATGCCTGGTGGTGCGAAGGCAACGACGGCGACGGTGATCCCCGGACTGCGGTACGCCGACGCGGCCACGGCGATTGAGTCGCTGTGCCGTGCGTTCGGATTCGAGCGGCATCTGGTGGTGCCGAGTGAGGACGGCACGATTGCGCATGCCCAGCTCACCTTCGGCAACGGTATGATCATGCTCGGCTCGGCGCGCGACGACGACTATGGCCAGAGGGAGCAGTAGCCGCTAGGGTTGCTGGTCCCATACGGACCGCGCCCGGGCCACTGGACGGCACCTCCAAGGAGATATCATGCAGAAGCGCACGTTGGGGAGGAGCAATCTGGAAGTCTCGGCCATCGGCCTCGGCTGCATGGGACTGAGCTTCGGGTATGGTCCTGCCGTGAGCAAGCAGGACGGCATCCGGCTGATTCGGGCCGCGGTGGACCACGGTGTCACCTTCTTCGACACCGCCGAGGCCTACGGTCCGTTCGTCAACGAAGAGCTGGTGGGGGAAGCGCTTGCCCCGTTCCGGGACGACGTGGTGATCGCCACCAAGTTCGGCTTCGCCGAGGGGCTGCCCAAGAAGGGGTTGGACAGCCGACCGGAGCGGATTCGCGCCGTGGCCGACGCTTCGCTCACGCGGCTCAAGACGGATCGCATCGATCTGTTCTACCAGCACCGACCGGACCCGAACGTCCCGATCGAAGACGTGGCCGGCACCGTGCGCGACCTGGTCCAGGAGGGCAAGGTCAAGCACTTCGGGCTGTCGGAGGCCGGCGCGGACACGATCCGCCGCGCACACGCGGTGCAGCCGGTCACCGCACTCCAGAGCGAGTATTCGCTGTGGTGGCGGGAGCCCGAAGGCAAGGTGTTCCCGACGCTCGAGGAATTGGGCATCGGCTTCGTGCCCTTCAGCCCCCTCGGTCGGGGCTTCCTCACCGGGAAGATGGACGACACGACGACGTTCGACCCCTCGGACTTCCGGATCCAGCTCCCGCGCTTCACGCCCGAGGCGCTGAAGGAGAATCAGGCCCTGGTCGAGCTGCTCGGCACGATCGCCAAGCGGAAGCAGGCGACCCCCGCGCAGATTGCGCTCGCCTGGCTGCTGGCCCAGAAGCCGTGGATCGTGCCTATCCCGGGCACCACCAAGCTGCACCGGCTGGAAGAGAACCTGGGGGCGGCGGCCCTCGCGCTCACCCCAAAGGACGCGCGCGCGATCGACGAAGCGGTCTCGAAGGTCGAGATCCTGGGGGCCCGGTATCCGGTGCATTTGCAGAGACAGGTGGACCGAT
>CAYGCN010000060.1:8275-9275 GCA_964348385.1 uncultured Gemmatimonadaceae bacterium | reverse complement strand
ACCGCCGCCGGTCATCTGCTTGCCATCGCGGAGCAAGGCAGCTTCCTCGTCGGTGGAACGGTGATTGCCAATCCCGGCACGTTCGATCCGTACAACCCGACCCCCGCAGGACAGACGTTTCGCGGTGATCACGCATACGTCTTCTATCAGATTCCCGATAACGCGCGGGCGTTTCCATTGGTCATGTGGCATGGGTTCGGGCAGTTTTCCAAGACCTGGGAAACGACACCGGACGGGCGGGAAGGATTTCAGAACATCTTCCTGCGCAGGCGCTATCCTGTCTATCTCATCGACCAGCCACGAAGAGGTGATGCCGGCCGCAGCACGGTAGCCGCCACCATTACACCCACCCCCGACGAGCAGCAGTGGTTTGGCACTTTTCGTATCGGCATCTGGCCGGACTACTTCGAGGGAGTCCAGTTCTCGCGTGATACCGCTGCGCTGAATCAGTATTTCCGCTCCATGACGCCCAGCACGGGGCCGATCGACATCCACGTCATGGCCGACGCGGTTTCGGCACTCTTCGACAAGATCGGCCCGGCAATTCTGGTCACGCATTCCCATTCCGGCGGTATGGGCTGGCGTACCGCGGTCAGCAATCGAAACGTGAAAGCCATCGTCTCCTACGAGCCGGGAAGCGGATTCCTGTTTCCGGAGGGAGAAGTGCCACCGCCAATGCCAAGCTCGGGTGGCACACTGGAAGCCCTTGCCGTGTCCATGTCGGAATTCATTCGGCTCACCGAGGTCCCGATCGTGATCTACTACGGTGACAACATCCCCGATGAGCCAACCGCCAACCCGGGTCAGGATGGATGGCGGGTGCGTCTGGCCATGGCACGGCTATGGAGGGACGCCGTGAATCGACATGGTGGTGATGTGACGTTGGTGCACCTGCCGGAGCAGGGTATCCGCGGCAACACACACTTTCCGTTCTCGGACCTGAACAATGTTCAAATCGCAGATCTTCAGTCTGCAGGAGAATGGGTCGATCCTCTTCAAG
>CAYGCN010000060.1:0-8265 GCA_964348385.1 uncultured Gemmatimonadaceae bacterium | reverse complement strand
CACCTCGAGGTCGCGGATCTCCTATCCGAGTTCTTAGAGGAGAAAGGGTTGCACTGATATGAGAGCCTTAATCCTCGGACTGTTTGTTTTGGCAACCGGCGTGCCATGGGCCAACGCACAGCAGGCCGCCCAGGCCACGGCACCTACGGTTCGTACCACGTCCGGAATCGTGCGCGGCGTTGCGGAAGAGGATGTCGACAGCTTCAAGGGAATTCCCTATGCCGCTGCGCCGGTCGGCGCCAATCGCTGGCGCCCCCCACAGCCCGTACCCGCATGGGAGGGCGTGCGTAATGCAAGCGAGTTTGGCGCAGACTGTGCGCAGGCAGGATGGCCCCGCGGTTCTGGATCAATTGCAGAGGGTTCCTCGGAAGATTGCCTGTTTGTCAATGTGTGGCGGCCTACTGGGGCCGCGGCGGCGGCGGCGCTGCCGGTGATGGTGTGGATCCACGGTGGCGCTTTTGTGGGTGGAAGCGGCTCCAGTCCCGGTACTGCAGGAAATGCATTTGCCAAGCAAGGTGTCATCCTGATGACCTTCAACTACCGGCTTGGGCGCCTCGGTCATTTTGCATTCCCGGCGTTGAGTGCTGAGCATCCGGAAGAGCCCAAGGGTAGTTACGCCTACATGGATCAGATCGCCGCCCTTAGGTGGGTACAGGAAAACATTGCTGCATTCGGAGGCGACCCGAACAATGTCACCATCTTTGGCTTCTCTGCCGGTGGCGTATCGGTACACTCGCTCATGACCATACCGGATGCAAAAGGCCTTTTCCACAAAGCAATCAGTGAATCCGGCGGCGGCAGAGACGGTGTTCTTACCGGTAGGCCGATTAGTCGAGACAATGCCGATCCCCTCTACGCCGTTTCAGCTGAAACGATCGGAATGAACTTTGCCCGCAGACATGGCATCGAGGGCACGGATGCGGCGGCCCTGGCCAACCTCCGCTCCTTGAGCGTGGAGGAGATTGTGGATGGAGGTGAGGAAAGCGATGGCGAGGGAGGTCCGCGGATCTATTCGGGCCCGATTCTCGATGGCAAGCTGGTTGTAGAAACTGCTGAGAGTGCATATGAGGCTGGCAGGCAGGCACGCATTCCCCTCATCATCGGGAATTGCAGTGGGGAAATAGGTGGAGCCTTTGTCAGTGCCAGCAGTTCAAAGGAGGAACTGTTTTCACTGTTCGGTGAACTGGAAGATGAGACAAGAGCTGCCTATGATCCTGACGGTCACAGAGAATTCGCTGAGGTAGTCACAAAGTTCAACACAGACTGGGTATGGGCTGAGCCGGGCCGTTTCGCCGCAAGGGCTATTGTCGCTGAGGGAGAACCGGCCTACATCTACCATTTCGGTTACGTCCCCGCACCAATGCAGGAGCGAATGCAATATGGCGCTGGACACGGATCTGAAGTCCCGTACGTATTTAGCACGCTGAATGCCCGCTGGGGTGCCCCTGAGGCAACACCTGAAGATCAAGAGTTAGCGCAGACGATGAACACCTATTGGGCGAACTTCGCCAAAACCGGTGATCCCAATGGTGAGGGACTGCCGCTTTGGCCCGCTTACAAGACTCAACGTGAAGAGATCCTCGATATCGAGTCCGATGGCAAACCGGTCGGCAAAGCGGATCCCAGGAAAGCGAGACTGGATGTGATTGAAAAGGCCTTCAACGTGATCAGGTTGAGGGTTGCGATACAATCACGTGGTGGTATTTGACTCGGAACAACCTTCGCTCGCAGACATGGCATCGAGGGCACGGATGGGGCCGGGAGGTACTTCAGGAAGACTGATGATCCAGATCCGGGTCGCTGCCCCCGCCGTCGCCCCGCTGAACTCGGCCGCTGTCGCCCGGACGGGCAGGTTGGGCAGATCGAGGAATCGGAGGCCACCGCTGTGATGCAAGTATCGTATCTCGATACCGGGAGAGCCTGGGCGATCTGCTCGACCACCCATCGCGCCAAACTTGAAAGCTTCAGCTGCTCCAATTAGGGAGCCCCGCTGCAAAGGAAGAGACGATGAAGAACGCAAAGGCCCGCATCCTGATTGCCTTCACTGTCCTGCTCCTTGCCGTTTCCAGTACGCTGAGCGCGCAGGATCGAGCAAGCGACACCCAGGCCTTGAGCGCACGTCAGCAGAGCATCGTCCTCATTGCGTCACACACCGCGAGTGGTGACCTGGATCGATTGGCGCATGCTTTGAATGTCGGATTGGACTCCGGGCTCACGATCAACGAGATCAAGGAAGTGTTGCTGCAGTTGTATGCCTATTGCGGTTTTCCCCGCAGCCTGCAGGGGATCAACACCTTCATGGCCGTGTTGGAAGATAGAGAGGCTCGAGGTCACCAGGATGAGGTTGGCACGACGGCTTCGGAGGTCGGCCACGAGAATAGATATGAAAAGGGTGCACAGGTACTGGAAGGGCTCACGGGGCGGCCACAGAACCGACCGAGGAGCGGTTACGCGGCGTTCTTTCCCACCATCGAGCTGTTTCTGAAAGAACACCTGTTTGCCGACGTCTTCGGCCGAGGTGTTCTCAGCTATCAAGACAGGGAAATCACGACCGTCGCCGCCCTGGTCAGCATGGGTGGGGTCGAGCCCATGGCGCGCGCCCACATGGGGTTGGCGCTGCATGTCGGCATCACGAGATCACAGCTCGAGCACCTCCTCGCCGTCGTCGAGGCGAACGTGGGCAGGGCGGAAGCCGAAGGCGGCCGCGAGCTGCTGTCCCAGGCATTGGCCTGGCAGCGAAATACCGAGGATGACGTCGTGGGTGGTGAAGCCGCCCCGAGTCGTGTTGAGCGGGGTGCGACCAGCGAAAGCGGTCCGTTGCCCTCCACCGTCTTTCCACGGGGACGGAGGATCGCCAGCGACAACTTCACCGGATCGGTGTGGGTGAGCTGGTTGGTGACTGATGACGAGGTCTTCGGCGCTCGAATGGGCAACGTTACGTTCGAACCGGGTGCGAGAACCAACTGGCATTCGCATCCAGGTGGCCAGATCCTGCTGGTGACCGACGGCGCCGGATACTACCAGGAGCAAGGTGGGCCCATCCAACTCATCAGGAGGGGAGACGTCGTCGAGATCCGCCCGGGTGTGGTGCATTGGCATGGCGCCACGCCGTCCAGTGAGTTGACGCATGTGGGAGTGGTCACGAACGCGCTCGAGGGGAACACGGTGTGGCTGCAACCCGTCACGGACCAGGAATACAACCGATTCTGGTAGGCACTGCCATGGTCGGACTGATGACGAGAAGAGGGCACGCGCATCCTCCGACACGCCGTGTGAGATCGCCGAGCGAATTCCCCTGGCGGATATCGTAAAGGCACACGAGTTGGTGGAGCGCCCGGACCGACGCGGGCGCATCGTTGTCACGCTCTGAGCGCTCGGCCTATCATCCAACGGCCGTCGCCGGGTCGCTCGCGGGCACGGCGAGCAACATCACCGGCGCCGAGTACCTGTCGGTGTTCGACAGGCCACAACTCGAGGCGCTGGCGCTGGGCGTCCTCACGCTGCACAGCGCCGGAGCAGCGGTGGTCACGGCGTTTTGGGGATTGTGGCTGTTCCCGTTCGGCATCCTGGTGATCAAGTCGGGTTTCCTTCCTCGGCTGCTGGGGATCCTGCTCCTGGTGGCTGGCGTCGCGTATCTCACGAGCAGCGTGACGTCCATCGTGCTGCCTGAGCACCGGGAGATCCTGTCCCGGATCATGATGCCGCTCTATTTCGGCGAGGTGCCCATCATCTTCTGGCTGCTCATCAAAGGCGCGAAGGCGCCGGCCGACCAGCCTCGCGCCGGGTGACGCCGCGCCCGCCGTTGCGGCGGACGGGCCGCTGCTGCACGTTGGCCGTGGGAGGAGGTGCGGAATCATGCCCATGTGGAGTGTGTTCGTCGATCTGTTGCAGGCGGCGCTTGCGGTCGCGACCCAGGCATTCGGCGGCAATCTGGCGGCAGGCATCATCGCCGTGTCACTCACGCTGCGGCTCGCACTCTTGCCACTCACCTACACCATGGCGCGCGAGTCTCACCGTCGCTCCGCGCTGCTCAAGAAGGTGCAACCGGAGCTGACCCGCCTTCGGGAACGGTACGGGAACGACCCGAGTCGTCTGGTGACCGCGCAGGCCGCGCTGTTCCGTCGCCACGGGCTGCGCCCGGTGGATACCCGCAGCCTGCTCGGTGGCCTGGTGCAATTGCCGTTCGCGCTTGGCATGTACTCGGCCGTCAGGCAGGCGATTGCAGGCGTCACGGGCGGTCGCTTCCTGTGGATCCGCACCATCACGCGTCCCGACGCGGTGCTGGCCGTGCTGGTGGCGGCGCTCACGTACGGGATGATGGCGCTTGGGCCCCAGCCGCAGCAGGGTTCCCGTTTCCTGATGCTGCTACCCGCGGTCGTCACGTTCGTGGTGCTGCTGAAACTGAGCGCCGGATTCGGGCTGTACTGGGCGGCGTCGTCGCTGGTGGGAACCGTCCAAAGCCTGCTGCTGCGACGTGCTCGCGCGGCCGGCTGACGGGCGTGGCATGTCACTGCAGCTTGCGATCCTGCTCGGCGCCCTCGTCGCAAGCGGCATCGTGGGCGCGGGGCTGTTGAGCCGCGACGACAGGGCCGGCACCGGGTTCCTGCTCGGTGCCGTGCTGGGGCCGATCGGTGTGGGCGTGATTCTGGCGCGCCGGCGGCACGCCCGCGGTCATTCCGTGCATCGTGGTGCACGAGGTGGTGCACTATCAGCAGTCCTACACCGCGCCTCGTTCCCTCCTCGCCCAGGCGCTCCGGGAAGGTGTCGCCGATTTCCTCACGATGAAGGCGATCGGCTGCACACCCACGGCACCGACCTGGGACGCTGGTTCTACAATGCCATGACCAGCACCGACCGGCCCGCGAATCTTGGCTATTGGATGGGATTCCAGATCGCCGAGGCCTACTTCGATCGCGCGAGGGACGAGCGGCAGGCGGTGTCCGATTTGCTCCAGGTGAGCGACCCGGCGGACATCCTCGCCCGCAGCGGGTATGGGGAGGGCGGCGCCCGGTAATCGAGGGCCCACATCCGCTCCCCGATGACGAATTGACTGGCACGGTGTGACGTGACGAAAGCGTTGACGGTTGCCTGCCTCCTGCTCACCGTCTTGGCCTGTGGGCGCGTGGGTGATGCCCCGGAGGCCGCCACGGGCGAGACCGCCGCACCCGAAACGGAGGACGCGCGCATGAGCCAGGCCCAGCACGACCGACGGATCGACTACATCGAGTTTCCGGCCACGAACATCGAGGCGACCAAGGCCTTCTATTCGGCGGTCTTTGGGTGGACGTTCACGGACTACGGCCCGGAATACACGAGCTTCCAGGACGGGAGACTGGCGGGCGGGTTCGCGCTCGCGCCCCAGGTGACGGCGGGTGGTTCGCTGGTGGTGCTCTACGCCACCGACCTGGAGGCGATGCAAGCCATGGTCACGGAGCACGGCGGCCGCATCGTGCGGGAGATCTTCGACTTTCCGGGTGGACGGCGGTTCCACTTCGCGGATCCCAACGGGAACGAACTGGCGGTGTGGTCGGATCGATAACCACGGACGCTCACCGCTCGTCAGTCCTCATTCTGCCCTGTCCTGCCCGATCCTGTCTCAGGGCAGGTGGCCCTTGGTCCAGATGACGACCGCGCCACACGGACTCACCGGTCCGAACAGCCACGCGGGCACGCCCGCCGAGCTGGGGTAGACCTCGATCGCCTCGATGTCACCGACGTGCACCACGGCAGTCCAATCCGAGACGACCAGGGCATCGACGGCAACACCGAGACTGCATGGACGATAGAACCGTTGCGACTCCACCCGCCCATCGCGGCGCATCCGCACCCCAGCCATGTTCCAGAACAGGTCCTCGAGAAAGACCGGATGCAGCGCCTCCAGGTCCTCCGGCGTCAGGAAGTACCCGAACCCCCCGGCCTGACGCCGGTAGAAGCCCACGCGGGCGAGTCGTGGCACCACCCGGTGTTCGACAGCGGCTTCCATAGGCTCGAGCGGAATGGGTCGAGCGGGCACGCGGAGCACGATGACCGTGTCTCGGTCCCTTTCGAGCGTGAACGCATCCGTCGTGGTGGTGGCATAGCCAAGGCGTGTCGCCCGCAGTCGGTACACGCCGGCGTTCGACGCGCGAACGACAAACTCCCCCACGTCGTCGGTGACGGACCGGCTGACCACGCTGTCGATGTCGAGCAGGAGCGCGACGTGGACCATCTCGATGAAGGTGCCCGACTCGGCGTCGAGGACGGTACCGCGAACCGCTTGGGCCCAAGTGGGCTCGTTGCTGGCGACGGCGAGCAGCAGGATCAGCAAAGCCGCACGTGGCATAGTCATGGCCAACCGCCCGAGGGCGTGTGAGCAGGCACCCAACATGTCCATACGGATCGTACGAGCCGCCCCGGATGCAGGGCAAGGCCGGTGCGATCGCCCGCGCCCGCTTCGGTGCCGACCGGGGGATCGGCGTCCGGACGTGCCCACCCCTATCTTACCGCTAGTCCCAATACGGCCCGTGCGCGGGTGGGGGACCGATGTCTCTGTTCACCGTCGTGGTCACCGGCCGCGGCCACTGGATTTCCGTGGATGACGAGATGCAACGGGTCGAGTTCCGCGTCGCCCGGGTCGTCGACGCGGCCGACGCCGACCAGGCCGCTGAACAGGCGCTCGAGTTGATCCGCGCCGATCGCCGAGCGCGACCCCTGCGTGGGTACCCGCCGCCGATTCTGGCCGTTGACCGCGTGACGCCCGCCTCGGCGCTCCCCGACCCGCAACCCGGGTTCGCGTTCTTTCCGGACCCGGAGTAACCTCTTCCGAAGAACCTTTCGGGGGGACTGCCATGCCGGTAAAGTCCGTTGCCGACCCCGCCGTGCTCGCCGACCTCGAGCGGCGGCTCATGGCGCTCCGTCCCGACGCCATCCGGCGTTGGGGGACGCTCGAGCCCGGAGAGATGCTGTGCCATCTGGGTGACGCCTGCGCGAGCGTGCTCGCTCGGCCCGGCGGCAAGCCGGGTCCGCGGCGCTCCCTGGTCAGGTGGATCGCGCTGTATTCCCCGCTGCCCGTGCCGCGCGGCCTCACGACGTTGCCGCAGGTCGACCCGCGGCGGGACGGCACCAAGCCCACGGACTTCGATCAAGACCGCGCGCGGGCAATCGCAGGACTCCGCGCGGTGGCCGCCTCGCCGCCCAAGGCGCTCCCGGCCGCGCATTTCGCGTTCGGCGCGATGAGTGCGGAGGACTGGTACCGCTGGGCGTACCGCCACACGGATCACCACCTGAGACAGTTTGGCGTGTAGCCTGTGCCCGGAGCGACCGTGACCAGCGCCTCATCTATCGTCCTCCGTGTGCTCGCGCTGACGATCGTGATGTTCATCTGCTTTGCCGTCGGGAGCCTCGTCCTTGGTCAACCGAGCGGCGCGGAACCGTCTGAGCAGTCCGGCGCGGTCGCGTTGCCTCTCCTGACGGTGTGCCTGCTCAACACCATCGTCCTGACACACGTCATTCTGCGCTCCCGGTGGAGTGGTTGGAAACTCATCGCAGCGGTGTTCTTCGTCTTCTATGGCGCGATGACCTTCATGTCGCAGATCGAGTCTGCCGTCTTCATCACCACGCTGCCGCCGGGAATGCTGCCGCGGATCTTCCTCATGGGTGTCCTGATCGCCGCCCCGTTCGCGGTGTTGGCCGTGCTGATCCTGGGGAAAAGGAGGCAGGACGTCGCGAGCGCCGAGCCCAACACGCGCCTGGTCATGCCCCCTGGCGCCTGGGCCTGGAAGCTCGCGGTACTCGGCGCCGCCTACGTAGTGCTGTATTTCACGTTCGGCTATTTCATCGCCTGGCGAAATCCTGCGCTGCGGGAGTACTACGGGGGCGTGGATGAGGGCAGCTTCCTGGTTCACATGGGGACGGTCGTGCGTGACACACCATGGATGATCCCCTTCCAAGTACTGCGGGGGCTGTTCTGGATCGCCATCGCCTTGCCGCTCGTTCGCATGCTGCGGGGTGGGTGGCAGGAGACGGCGGTGGCGGTTGGATTGGTGTTCGCCGTCCTGATGACCGCCCAACTGCTCCTCCCGAATCCGTACATGCCCGACGCCGTGCGCATGACCCACCTCGTGGAGACGGCGTCATCGACCTTCCTGTTCGGCGTCCTGGTGGGGTGGCTTCTCACGCGAGGCCAACCGCTTCCAGCGGTCACCGGTGGTCGACGCGCACACACCTGACGCCGTGATGGGCGGCCGCGCCGATGACCCAGTCGTCTCGTGGCTCATGGCGGGCGAT
>CAYGCN010000059.1:0-16509 GCA_964348385.1 uncultured Gemmatimonadaceae bacterium | reverse complement strand
AACGACGCGCCGGTGGCGGATGCCAACGGGCCGTACACGGGCACGGTGGGGGTGCCGGTGACGTTTGACGGCTCGGCGTCGAGCGACATCGATGGGACGATTGTCAGCTACGCGTGGGACTTTGGGGATGGGAACACGGGGATGGGGGTGAACCCGACGCACACGTATGCGGCGGCGGGGACGTTCACGGTGCAGCTGACAGTGACGGATGACGGGGGCTTGACCGACTCTGACGCCACCACGGCCACGATCGGCGCGGCGCCCCAGGTGGACTATGAGCTACGAGGGATTCGGGTGGAGCATGCTCGTTCTCCGGACGGACTCACCGTGCCGGTACACGCCCGATTCAAGAACGTGGGGACGGTTTCTGGCTCCGCGACGCTTACCCTGTTCCTGAATGGCGTCCAGCATGGGCTCCCCGTCACAGTGACGGACGAGCCCGGTAACGGTCCTGGAAGGAGCTCTGCGCTGTCGGTGACGTTCCCAGGGCCGGGTACCTACATCGTACGAGTCGACCTGACAGATGACGTAGACCCGGACGATGATGTCGAGACGCTGTCCAGAGAAGTGAGGGTCCGGTAGGGGCCCCAGGGTCCGAAGGACCACGCCGCACACGGGGGCCAGGCATGTTCTGCTTGGCCCCCTGTCTTGTCATCACGTGGCCGCGAGCGGAGTCATGAGGAACCGCCGGTCGGGTACCACATGGTGCCGGAAGAATGACACGAGAAAACGGGAGTCTCTCATCGTGTCCCCCTAACGACCGGACAAATGTCTCGCGACTGCAACAACACCTCTTCGGATTATCTCTCGTCCGCCGGAGTCGAACTCGTCCAGCAGCGGCTTCCGTCCGCTCATGGTAGCTTCGCAAGAAGTTCGGGGTGGAACCGCTCATCGAGTACGTACTTCTTCACCCACGGGATGTATTGTGAGCCCCCATCCGGATACGCCGCTACTTTCTCCTGGCCGCTCGCTCCCATGGAGATGATGAGGCCGGCAACGTAGTCAACGAAATCGAAGAACGGCTTGACCGGCACATACGTTTCCTGGTCGTTGCAGTAATCCGCCGGGTCTCCAATCGCCACAATCTTGTCGAGGAGAGTTGTGATATCACGATCCGTGATGCGCTGCGCGAGTGCCTTGCGTTTTCGCTTCGTTCCGCCAGCATGTCTTCGAAGAGATCGTCGAGTTCTTCCTTGACCGTCATTCCGTCATCCTCCGCACCCCGTCGGGTGTCGCGCCAGTGTCAGTGTCGCCCAGCCACAGACACCGCCGAGACAGCCACTGACGACGAGGGCCACCAGCGGCACTCGCCAATCGTAGAGCTGCAGACTGACTGGCATGCGGAGCACGTCAATGAGCGTGAGCGCGGTTGGGACCGTCATCGCCCCCAAGGCGCCCGCCGAGACTGCGGCGGCGCTCGGTGAATTTCAGAATGAGGGCAAACGCGGCGCCACTCATCCCGCCCCACACCGTCCACACCGTCAAGAACAGCGGGACCGATACCGGCCGGCTGATGACATCCGAAGGCTGGGGTGGAGACGACGCGGCGTACAACGCGACGGCGCCCCCGATCGGAAGCCATGCGAGGGCCCACATGAGCGTGATGCCAAGGATTGCACGAAACACACGAAGCATGGCGACGCTACTCACCGTCCTCTCCCAAACAGGTCTCGGTGAACGTACTCGTATCAGTGCCGGTCGCGCAGTCACTCTGCTTCCGCCAGAGCGTAGGCGCTCGCGTGCTCTAGGCCGGCGGCGTCATCTCGGCGGTAGAGCGCCACGTGCCATGCCAGCGTCCCGGCCGCGTGGCTCCGGCGCAACCCTGCCGTAACCAGGGCGCGATCGATCGCGGCGATCGGATGGACGAACGTGCGGAACCGGTTGCCCGAAAGCCGCCGGCCCAGGTTCTCCAGGGCGACGATCATCCGCACGTACCAGCGGTCATGCGGCACGCTGATGGCCAGCACCCGCTCGGCCTTTGCCGCCGAACAGCGGACCAGCTCCTCCCAATCGGGATAGCAGCAGATCACACGATCGAGCGTCACCAACTCGGCCGATGGGAGGTCGCCTTCCAGCGCCACGGCGTTGCCCACCAGGTAGCGCACCCGGTCCGCCTGCCCGCGGCGCGCGTCTTCCTCCCGGGCGACCGTGACGTAGGCGGGCGCCGCTTCGACATGGACCGCCTCGCGCACGGTCGGGCCGAGCAGCTCGTGATGCAGGACGCCGATCCCGGCGCCGATGTCGAGCAGGCGGGCATTCTGGAGGTCCGTGGCGCGGATGCGCTCGAGCAGGAGCCGCGTGGTCGGGTCGGGACCGCGCCGCCGATAGCGCTTGAGGTCCCGGCGCGCCACCTTGGGACCGAACTGGGTCGCGGCGGCTTGGCAGTGGGAGCAACAGCTCATGGGGATGTTCCTCGACAGGGACGCTGTTCAACGGTGAGTGCTGGGCCCCATTACCGGACCTTCACCGCCGGCCGGTCCCGCCCTCCCTGGTGCAGCGTCAGACCGGTCACGAGCCCGGCCTCGTTCGTCGTGAAGGTCATCCGGACGCCCCCGACACGCAGAAAGAACTTCGTCTCCGACTCCGCGAACATCGGATACTTGCGTTGACCGGTCGGCTCGACGAACAGCCCCCCGTTCTCCAGGGTGATGCCGAGGGACAGGTCCGGCGAGATCTCGTACACGCCGACATAGGCTTCGAGAATCTCGGGCGCCACCGTGATCGGGGTCAGGGTGACTGGCGGGTCGTACCCGCGTGGCACCGGCTCCGCCTGACTGTCCCACCCGTACGCGCGCTGGATGCGACGACTCAGCTCGGCCATCACCGGACCGCCCCGATCCGCGTTCGTCATGATGACCAGGCCGTACCCCTTCACCTTGTGGGCGAGCAGGGTGCACCGGAAGCCCCAGTTCCCGCCGCCGTGGCTGAAGTACCACCCCTCACCCTCCTTGGAGAGTGAGAATCCCACGGCGTACCCTCCGACCCCGACCGGCGACAGCATCTCCTGCACCATCGTCCGCGACAGGACGCGGTTCGCGTCGCCTCTCGCCGACTTCTGTACTTCAATGGCGAAGCGTGCGAGGTCGGTGGGCGTGGTCCACAGTCCCGCGGCCGCGAGCTCGGGATAGACGTGCCACTTCGGGCCCATCGCTTGGCCGTTGCGGTCGTGCGCCCAAGCCGCATTGCGATCCCGTGCCGGCGACAGGGGTTGCTCGAACGCGCTGTGCGTCATCCCGATCGGCTCCAGCACGTCCGCTCGCATGATGTCCTCGAACGGACGGCCGCGCGCATCGCTCAGCGCGAGCTGCATCACGGTCACGCCGCCACCCGAGTACTCGAACGCGGTCCACGGGGCCCGCTCCATGAACACGGGCCCCACGTTGGAGAGGTCGTGTCCGTCGAGGATCTGCACGACGGTGGGAAGCGGGTCACCCGGATCGTAGCCTGGGAAGCCGAACGCATCGCCCAGTCCCGAGATGTGACTGGTGAGCGTGCGCGGGGTCACGGGCCGATCGCGGGTGAACTCCCCGCCGTTCAACCGCCATGACGTGAGGATGTCGTTGATGTCGTCATCGAGCGTGAACAGCCCGTCCTGGACCGCCTTCAGCACGGCCATGGCGGTGACGGGTTTACTGATGGACGCGGCCTGGAAGACGGTTGCCGTGTCCACCGGTGCGCCGGTCTCGACGTCCGCCACCCCGTAGCCCTTGGCCCAGTGCACCTCGAAGTTCCAGATCACGGCGATGCTGACCCCGGGAACGCCGAACTGCTCCATCAACTCGGCGATCGTCCTCGCGCCGAGGCTGTCCTCGCCGACGTCCGGCTGGACCCCTTCGATCGCGGCCATGTAGTCGGCCGGTGAGCGCTCCTGGGCACCCATCGGTGGGACAACGCTGATCGCTATCAGCGCGAACGCGAGTGTCAGTCGAATGACCATGCTGTGACGCTCCTTGTGTTCCGTACCTCCCACGCGACCCGCGCGTCTCACGAGCCGCTTCACTGCCTGGCGGTGCACGGGGATCAGCTCCCGCAGCACCTAGGATGGCCCTTTGCCATCATGGCGTCGCGGTCCGCCATCAGCAACTCGGCCACTGCCGGCGTACGGCCGACGTCCCCAGTACCTCCCGTGGAGCGGCGAGTGAGGAAACCGGCACTGACGATGGCGGTGCGATGCCACCACCGGTGGGGGTGAAGGATGCCGCTCGCTCGCCTCCGGGCGGAACCCTACATTCACGGCATGCCCGGCGGTCTCGTCATCGACGCGCACACGCACCTGGCGCCTCGCAGTCCCGTCTTCACCGAGTGGGCGGCGAAGTGCGCCGCCGAAAACTCGTACGAGGGACTGCTCCGTGCCATGGATGCCAACGGCGTCGAGCGCGCGGTGGTGATCGGACACTGGGTGATGGAGGAAGGCGACCGGACCGCCCCCTTCCAGAATCGCAGCAACAACGACCTGCTCCACTATATCGAGCGCGGCGACGCCCGCCTCCGGGGTCTGCTGGGCGTAAACCTGGCGCCGGCCGGGCCGGTGGACCTCGAGCTACTGGACGAGCACCTGGCGCATCCCGGGATCGTCGGGGTCAAGTGCTTCACCGGCTACGAGACGTACCACGCGGACGACCCCCGCCTGGAGCCCGTGTTCGAGCTGGTGGAGCGGCATCGCGGGGTGGTGATGTTCCACACGGGGGACACGCTGCTCCCGTCGGGGCACGTGACCTATGCGCACCCGATGCCCGCCGACGAGGTCGCCGTGCGGCATCCCGACCTCACCATCGTGCTCGCCCACTGCGGCCAGCACTGGATGCCCGACGCGGGCGAGGTGATCGGCAAGAACCCCAACGTGTGGGGCGACATCTCCGGCTGGATGGTGGGCCGCACCGACCTGCCGCCGCACGTGGACTTCCTGCTGCACCAGTTCCAGTCGCTGATCTACTGGGGCGTGGGGTGTGACAAGCTGATGTTCGGCAGCGACTGGCCGCTCATGGCCATCGGCCCGTACCTCGAGTTCGTGGACCGCTGCGCGTTCCTCACGGACGCCGAGCGGCGGATGATCCTGGGCGGGAACGCGGATCGGCTGTACTGGGGTGCGTAGGGGGTGGCCGTCCGCATCCTCCTGCTCGCGGACACCCACCTGGGCGTCGATCTCCCGGCCCTCACCGCGGCCACCGCCTGCACCTGCATCCCCGGCTGCTGACTCAGCCTCACCGCCGTCAGCTTGAACTCGAGGCTGTACTCCCGGACCTTCCGCGGCCCAGCGCGTGCCATCGACACCTCCCCCTGGTCAGGTGAAAGTGTCCACTAAAGTGAGGGAGGTTCCCCTGGCAACTGCAGTGCTGTGTTAGCCGGCCGTGCGAGTCAGCCGCCAAACTCGGCCTTCAACTCGGCAACCCAGGCTTCAATATCGGGTTCGGGGTACTTCACCTTATGTCCACGCGACAACAATGACCCTGCGTACCAGCGAATCCACTGCTTGTCGGTATCGAACGACTCGCCGGTCAAGTGGTGCAGAGCGTAGCGGAGCACTGCACTCTGTTCAGGCGAGTAGGTCCCGTGCTTGAGCCAGTCGATGCATAGGAAGACACCCCTCGTGTCGTGACGTACCACCGAGTGCATGATCATTCGACCAACCCATGTGAACTCGGTCGCGAACCAGCCGATCCATTTCCAACTTCCCCAGAACAGGTGTGAGTCGAATGGCTTAAGCTCGGGACGACCGAACTCCTCAGCGACGGCCGTGGTACGGGCTATGGCAGTCTCGTGGTCCCAGTCCCCAACCCTCGACCGTAACTCCACCTCGCCACTCCCATCGGAACGATGGCAAAGGAACAGGGCTGCGCGAGCGGCCAGGGGGTCATCGGCCTCCACAATCCACTCGCCGTTGTTACGATCAACCTCGATGTGCTCACCCGTTTCACGATTGGTCAGCTCGAGAGACGTCCAATCGCGGTCCGTCGGGCGCTGACAGTTGCCGAATGAGTCGTAGTTGACCTGACCCCAGAGGTAGTATGGCACCTCCGCGAAGTAGGGACGCGGAGCCTTCAGCGTGAGCTTATACATGACGAGCGGTCCGCCTAACGGTCCGCGCATGACCTGCGAGCGACCGGCTCGCGGGCCATGCCGATAGCTGACCGTAGTCGGCTCAACGCCAGGCGCATCACCATTCAAGTTCCCTTAGAACGTACGCGCTCGCCAGGTCCATGCGCGGGTTAGCCAGTGCGTTCCAGCACTTCGCGCTCGAGACGCTTTCCGAGGCGGTCTTTCTCCACTTCGAGGTCGTACCGGGTCTGCAGGTTCAGCCAGAACCGCTCCGACGTCCCGAAATACCGGGCAAGCCGCAACGCCGTGTCGGCGGTGATGGCCCGCTGCCCATGCACGATCTCGTTGATCCGGCGGGGAGGCACGCTGATATCCTTGGCAAGCCGGTACTGGCTGATCTCGAGCGGCTGCAGAAACTCCTCAAACAGCATCTCCCCCGGATGAATTGGGGCCAGCTTTCCCGTCATGAGCGCCTCCTAGTGATAATCCACAATCTCCACATCGTACGCATCGCCGGTGTGCCACCGAAAGCAGATCCGCCACTGGTCGTTGACCCGAATGCTGTACTGGCCTGCGCGGTCACCCCGGAGTCTCTCTAGGCGATTCCCCGGGGGCACGCGCAGGTCCCCGATCTGCTCGGCCGCATCAAGGATCAACAGCTTCCGCAGCGCGACGCGCTGCACGGCAGGCCCGAACTTCCGCACCGCGCGGCGCTGAAAGAGGGCTTCCGTGTCGTGATCGCGGAAGCTCTTGATCATAAGGAATAATAACGCGTCACGGTAATAACGTCAACCGTTACGCTCGGATGGTGGCTGCGTCTGGCCAACGTTTGGCGCGAGCGGACTACGAGCTGCGTCGCGCTTCCTCGACGAGAGGTAACGTGGCGAGAGTATCCCTTGTCGCTGGGGGCATCCCTCGGAGCGCGCGTTCTGCTTGCGCCAGCAGCCGTTTGGCATCGGCCTCGTTCTTCTCCCTCTGTGCAATCACCGTCAGCAGGAACAACAGGAGAGGATCCGTACTCTGATTCTGTGCACGGGTAGCCGCGGTCCCTCCACGACGCCGATATCGACCAGCGGGGTCTCGCCGAGGTGCCAGTGCGGCACGGCCGCGAGCGACGTGTCCAGGTTCTCGACGATGCGGATGCCTGCGCTGTTCCGGATGGCGAATCCGGGCGTAAATGCCGTGCGCTCACTGCAACCGACAACAGCTAGAATGAAAAACGGAATGATGGCTTTCGCTCTCGCGTTCATGGTGTCACCTGAGCCGGGGCGGCTCACCGTCCGACCTCCTCGAGCGGTGGAATCTCGAACACCAGCGTGACCACGCGCTCCACGTCGGTGTCGGCGTCACGGATCACACCCACGATCGTGCCCTCGCCGTAGAACGGCGGGGGATCGGGAAGCAGCGCGACCGGCACCAGCACGTGTCCCAGATAGAATCCCTCAGCGTCGAACACGTCGAACTGCGTGCTCGCCGAGGTGGGCCAGCGCCGCACCCAGATCCAGTCGCCGGTTCCCACGGTCAGATCGAGCACGGCCGGATAGACGCGCGGGGGTTGCATGCTGAGCACCAGCGGCGATGCGCGGAGGACCCGTGAGACCGGAACGGGAAGGGAGTCGATAAGCGCCCGCAGCGCCGCCAGGCTGTCCTGGTATTCGCCCTCCGGCACAGGAATCGCGTAATCGGTGCGGTGCACGACGCGGATGGTGTCTCCGCGGAGGTCGACCTCGACGATCGAGTAGGTCTCGCCGTCGGACCCCATGACCGTGCCGCGAGCGGTCACGTCCCACGAGGCGAGCGGCTCGAACGGCGCGACGCTCAAGCCGGCGAACATCCTCCCCCCGTGCTCGGAGGTTCGAACCCACGCGCTCTCGTGGCCGTCGAGATGGGCGAAGCGCGGCACGTGGAGCGTATCGTCCAACCACGCGCCGGCCAGGTTCCTGAGGTAGAAGAACTGGGGTGGCGCGTCCAGCCGGAACAGAGACGCCGGGTACAGGAGCACACCCGCGGTGTCGATCCGACTCCGTCGCGACTTCGTGTTCCCGTATCCCGGGAGCCGGATGGTGCCGATCACTCTATCAGGCAGCGCATTGGGGTTGTCCCGGGAGAGGTGCGTGAACCGGTTGATGTCCCTGACCCACAGATCGTCGGCCCGGTCAGCCAACAGCGCCGTAGGCCACGTGTACTCGCCGGGACCCTCCCCCTCGCGGCCGAGCCAGGCCAGAAACGTCCCGTCCGGCGCGTAGGTGCGAACCGAGGAACCGATCCGATCGGCCACGTAGACGCGCCCGCCGTGGTCCGCGTGCACCGCCGTGACATTGCCGAACAGGTACTCCGGATCGCCCTCGACCTGGCCGATCACGGCTGCGACGCGGGCAACGACCGTATCGTCCCGCCACCGTCCCCCTCCGTTGTTGCGCACTTGGATGATCCCGCCGCTGTCGGTGGTCATGCTGCCGGACCATGCGTCGTGCGCGGTCGCGTCGGGCGGCGGACCGGTGCAGGCCGCCACGGCTGCGAGGGTCGCCAGGCCGGCGGTTCGCAGGCGTCCGCGACACCGCGTGTCGCTCACGGCTTGTTCAACCCGTGCATGACGACCCGCTCCACCTCCGTCTCGTCCGTGACGGCGCCGAGCAGGGAGGGACGATCTGCTGGCGGAGATCGACGAGGGGCTCTGCACGCGGGAGTTCCTCACCGGTCGCCTGCGGCGATCGCTCCAAGGGAGGGTGTGGGTCCTATCGGGCCCGGCGCGTGAGCGTGTCACTCATCAGACCGATCCGGCGATGGATAACTGAGTCGGTCGAGTGCTCGTAGAAATCGAGCCACATGTGGTCGTCCTGGCCGAGCTGCAGATATCCAGCCACCCAGGTTTCCCGATTTAGAAAGCGGATGCTCGCCCCACCGTTTGGCGTCGCAGTAATGTTGATGCGCTCCCGATTACGATCGTCCCCTGCACCGAGCGGGGCATCGAATCCCATCCCCATTGTGCCGTTTCGGCGAAGAGTGAGCCCAAAGCGCTCGAGTCCAGTACTATCGACGATGATCATCCCAGCATCGCCAGGTCCGCGGCGGCCTTCAATTGGCGCACCCAGTAACACACGGGCGCGGCCGGTCTCGTCCTCAATGATGACGCCGCGAGCGCGGAGAACGTCGTCCTGGCTCGACTCATGCCACGCCCCAAGCAGCGGCACCATAGCGATGATGAGCGCAAGAACTGCGACAATGCGCGTACGCCTCAACTCACGCCTGAGTGCTCGGTAGTGCTCATCACCTGGCGAACCCAAGGTCATCTGATCCTCCCTCAGTGAAGTGACTCCTCCGTGGCAGCCGAAAGTCAGCGCGGCCGGCCGCGTCGAACCCGCTCCCGACCCGGAACCGCACGGCCGTTTCGACCCGCTGCGGCCGATAGCACAGCCGGGCGTCGCACGCCTGGAACCGCACCGTGAGCACGACCGTCGCGCGTCCCTCAGGCATATCGCGCGGCAGGCGCAGCCGAACGCCGATCAACGCCGATCCCGTGTAGGACAGCAGCGCCGTGGGTGCACCCCCGTAGTGCACGGTCACCGGCTGCGGCTGCGGCCACACCACCTCCACCAGCTCCGTGCCCGGAGGGGCGTCGGCAAGCGCGATCTCGGTCGGGATCGGATTGACACCCTCGAACGCCTCTGGGACCACGGGCTCGTGCGGCCACGTGTGGAACCCGGACGCATGCGTGAGCCTCACCGCGATCGTGACGAGGTCCCCCGGACGCACCGCGGTCTGGGAAACACGGGCATCCACCGTCACCGCGCCACGCGGTGGGTTCTGTGCCACCGCGGGGCTCACTCCACCCACAGCGATCAGGACGGCGGACACGATGCCGCCCCGATGCCTGACCGACCGCGCACCGCTCGGCGCGGAGCGTCTGTCGGGCTGAAGACGCGTCCAACGCACGGTCGGCATGCTCACCGCTCGGACATGACGCGGGACAGCGTCTGGTCCAGCCGCGCTCCGCGCAGATCCGAGTCGACGGCCACGATGACCCCGTCGCCATCCACCAACACCGTCCTCGGCAGGCCCGGGATCTGAAACGCCGTCACGATGTCCGCCGTCCAGTCGTCACCCACGAAGGCGTGCATCCACGGCATGCTCCACGCCGACTCCGACCGGAAGCGGGCGACGTCCTGCGGCGTGTCATCGAACGACACGCTCAGGATCGTGAAACCGGCCGGGCCGTACTTCTCGTACGCCGAGTGCAGCACGGGCATCTCCGCCACGCACGGCGTACACCACACGGCCCAGAAATCGATCAGCACGACCTGACCCGCGAATGTGTCGTTGGTGTACGTCACGCTCGAGTCCGACAACCCCCGCACGGCGAACGCCGGCGCCTTGGCGCCGACCCTGAGTCCGAACCGCGCCCTGGCCCGTCGGGCCTCGAACGACCTCGGGTACTCCGCCACCAGCCATTCGTAGAGGATCCGTGACCGGTCGGCGGCCCCGCGCTCCTCGGCGAGCGTGATGAGACGCATCAGGACCGGCGGCTTGAGTCCCCTGTCGGCATGCGTGCGCAGGGCGGTGAGGTAGTAGTTCTCGTAGGCCTGCTCACGGCCGGACGCGATACCCGCATTGGACATCGTGTAGTAGCCGTGCGCCCACTCGGGGGCATCGGGCTCGAGCTCGGCGAGCGCCGTCATCGCTACCGTGGAGTCGATGCCGCCGGCCCAGTCCAGGTAGGTCGTCAAGAGCGTTCCCCGGTGCCGCGGGTCCGGAATCTCGCGCAGGGCCCCCGCCAGCACGAGGCGGTTCACGGACCAGTCGTACTCGTTCCGAAACCCGGCAATCTCCGCCTCGTCTGCGCCGTCATCCACCATGGCCTGCAGGCGGGCGTAGTACGCGTCCCGATTCTCGCGCAGCTCCGACCAGAAGCGTGCGAACCGGGCCGGGCTCGTCGAATCGGGGCGGAACGTCACGGTCTCCGGAGACCGGGTCTCGGGAAGCTGCCGCGGGTCGTACTCGATGAGATTTGAGTCCCCGACCGCAAGGACGAGCGACCGGTACGATCCGCGACCGTCAAACTCGTAGGCGGTGCTTCCGGTGCCGTTCGTCACCAGAGGGTTCGCCGGGTTCGTTCCGCGGTCCACGATCTCGTACGCAAGCGTGTCTCCATCGGTCGCGACACGAGCGGCATAGGTGCCGTTCGCCGTCGTGTCCATCTCGACGTATCCCCGGTACGGCGAGAACTCGTTGAAGGGACCGATGACGGCGAGCTTGGCGTCGGCCGCGATCTCGATCGCGGACAACGTGACGTCGACACGATACCGGCCGCCGGGTTCGGCGAGCAGCACGGTCTTCGCCGTCGCGTGGTCGACGCCGCTGGACCACAGCTGGAAGACGCCCGAGGTATCGGCTTCGAGACGGTACGATCCGTCGGCCCCGGCTTCGGCCGTCGCGATGACGAGGGAAGGCATCTCCAGCAGCGGGATCATCGGCGAGCGGATCGGATAGAGCGTCACGTTCGCGGCCGTCATCGGCGTGCTGTCCGCGCCCAGCACCGTCCCCACGACGACCAGCCCTTGGTCCTGAATCTGGGGCGCCATGGTCGCGCACACCATGAGCGCCAGGAGGTGCAAGGTCGTCATGGGTTACCTCCCTTCGGACGAATGTCCACCATGCAGGTGGCGTGAAGCGAGTTGGTGTGCGGTGTTCGGCTGCTAACCGGCACGGCGCGCCTTCCGCACACGCCGCACGCCACCAGCCGCGAAGGCGATGACCGACGCAACGGTCAGGGTGCGCTGCTCACGACTCTCCCGGGGGCGACGGACCGCCGTCAGCGCTCGTACCGGGCCCTGCCCGCCAGCGCGCCGGCATGCCCGCGCGCCAGCCACACCGGGCTGCCATCGAAGGCCGGGTGATCGGTCACCCTCACCACGTCGCTGCCGTCGGCGTTCATGATGTACACGTCCGCGTTGCCGGACCGGTTGCTGGCGAACGCGATCCGGGAACCGTCCGGCGACCACGCCGGTGAGAAGCTCGCGACCGACGGATCCGGGCTGGTGGTGAGGTTCACGATCCCAGTGCCGTCGGCATTCATAACGTACACGTCCGTGATCCCGTCCTGCTGGCCGTCGAAGGCGATCCGCGTGCCGTCGGGTGACACGACCGGCAGCCAGCCGGACGCCGGCGAATCGTGGAGGCTCTGGAGCCCGGTGCCGTCGGCGTTGACGGTGAAGACCTTGTAGTTGAAGTCCCCGTTCCGATCGCTGGTGAAGACGAGCCGCGAGCCATCGGGAAACCACTCCGGTTTCAAATCCCCGCCCGGTGCGTCCGTGACGTTCCGCACGCCACTCCCGTCGGCGTTCATGACGTACACGTCGTCGTCACCGGACCGGTCGCTCACGAATGCAATCCTGGTGCCGTCCGGCGACCACACGGGGTCCGCGTCGTACGCGGCGTCGTTGTTCGTGAGGTTCACCACTCCCGTGCCATCCGCGTTCATGATGTAGACGTCCCACTCCCCGTCTCGGGAACTCATGAAGGCGATCCTGGTGCCGTCCGGCGACCACGTGGCGTTCCGGTTGCACCGGTCTTCAAGCACCTGGCCCGTGAGCGCCGTCAGGCCGGCGCCATCGGCATGCATGACCCAGACGTTGTCGCACCCCCCCCGGTTGCTCGTGAACAGCACTTGCGAGGCATCGGGCGACACGCGGATCTGATCGTAGAAGGCAGGAGCGTTCGTGAGATTCGTCGTGCCCGTCCCGTCCACGTTCACGATATAGATGTTCATGTTGTGGGTGGCCTGGGGGTCGGCCGCAGGGTCACGCAGGCTGATGAAGAGGACTTGGTCGGGCTGATCCGGCACGGGCTCGACGCCGAGGCCGCACGCGACGAGCTGCCCCAGCAGCGCGCAGGCAATACCGCGGATCGTCGTGCTAGCCAGCACGGCGCGCCTTCCGCACCTGCCGCACGCCCCACCAGCCGAGGCCGGCCACCGCCAGCCACGGGGCGAGGAACACGACCAGATAGATCAACCACGCCACGGAGATGGAGAGCACCTCGGCCGCCCGGCGAAAGGCTTCGGCGATGGGCGTGCCGATGCCGGAGGACGCCAGCGCGCCGGGCTCCATGAGGGTGAGATTGACGGTCGAGTAGGCGATGCGCTCATCGTAGTAGCGGCGCTCACCCTTGAGCAGCTCGATCTCCGCGGTCACCCGCCCCAGCTCGCGCTCGACCTCCAGCACGTCCGAAAGGCTCCCCGTCTGGGACGACAGCAGGCGTCGGAGCCGGGCGGCCGTTTCATCCTTGACCGCCAGGCGGGTTTCCAGATCGGCGTATGCCTTGGTGACGTCTTCCGTGTGCACGGCCTCGCGCTCCACGGTGCCGAGTTGCCGCAACTGTCCGAGCGTTTCCTCGAAGCGTTGCGTCGGGACGCGGAGCGACACCGTCGCATGCTCCTTCCCCCTGGAATCCTGTGTGATCCGGCTGTCCGCCACGAGCCCATCGCTGGCGGTCGCGATCCGCTCGGCCTCCTCCATCGCGGCCCGCGCGCTGTCGACCTCGACCTCGAGATCGGCGGTGCGGATCAGCTTCTGCTCCGCCCACATCGATTGGGCGGCGGCATCCGCCGCGGGGAGCGCGGTCGGCGCGAGGGCTTCCGACGCCGCGACCGCGGCGTCGGTCTGACGGCTCATCAGGGCGACCTCTTGGCCGGCCTCGCCGCAGGCGAGTGGCGCGATGATCAGGAGAACGCCGCATGCGCGCAGTGTCCGCATGGTCACCCTGCCTCCATCGAGTTCGCTCCTGACGATCTAGTTCGCCATCTTGGCCGCCGCTACCTGCTCCACGATCCGCGCGTCCTTTTGCGTCCGCACCTCGAGGCGTACCGCGCGGCCCTCGGCATACTTCTTGGCGCCGTCGATCAGCGTGAGCACGGCCGCGGGAAGCCCGCTGTGATGGGCGGCCCGCACGGCCTTTTCTCCCAGGGCGAACCCGGCAATGAAGTGCCCGCGGCTCGGCGTGAGCCATACCACCGTCCGCTTCCGTTGTTGCAGCCGGAGCGCCCAGCCCCACGTCTGGCCACCGTACTTCCACGTCTCGGTGAGCGGTGGGTACTGCGAGCCCAGCCGTTCCACGAGAGCCTCCCAGTGCCGAGCCGCACGGCCAAGCGCCGTGACCAGTTGATCGGTCCCGGGTGGGCTGGACTTGTCGCCAAACGCGCTCGTTGCCATGTGGTCACCTCCCCACCGCAAGCTGCTGCCGCCCCGTCACCAGCCCGCGTCAGCGTGTAGCGGCTGCAGGCTCCGCGTCCACCACCCTCGTGCCGAGGACCTCGAGGAACTGGGCGATCCAGGCGGGATGCGCCGGCCAGGCGGGAGCCGTGACCAGATGACCGTCCGTCACCGCCTGGTCGATGCGGATCTCCGCGTACTCCGCACCGGCGAGCCGCACCTCGGGCGCGACGGCGGGGTAGGCCGACACCCGGCGGCCCTTCAGCACTCCGGCCGCGGTCAGGATCTGGGCACCGTGGCAGATCGCGGCGACCGGCTTGTCCGCCGCGAAGAAGTGGCGAACCGTATCCAGGACCTTCGCATCGAGTCGCAGGTACTCGGGCGCCCGGCCACCCGAGATCACGAGCGCGTCGTACGACTCGGGCTTCACGTCCGCAAACGTTGCATTGAGCGCGAAATCGTGGCCGCGTTTCTCCGAATACGTTTGATCGCCCTCGAAGTCGTGAATCGCGGTCCGGATCTTCTCGCCGGCCTTCTTCCCCGGACACACGGCGTGGACCGTGTGCCCGACGGCGAGGAGGGCCTGGAACGGAACCATCACCTCGTAGTCCTCGGCGTAGTCGCCCACCAGCATCAGGATCTTCTTGGACATGGTGACCTCCCGGTTCGGTCCGCGCTCCGGGTGTTGCCCCGCTGCAAGCGTACGGGCCGGTGGTCGGCGCCGCAAGCACGGGCGCACGGCGTCGCGCCCGACCGCGAAGTGGAAACGCCGGCTAGATGAACACGGCCGCCGACGGCATGCCGATTGCCCGGCGCCACACGGCCAACTGACCCGCGTGATACGCGGTGTGCGCTACGACGACCTGCCACAGGAGGTGCGCCATGGTGGGCAGGGTCTCGTCCGGCAACGCCTGTCTCAGGACGGCGTCACTCGTGCCGAGGAGCGCGTCGCGAAGAAGAGTCGCGGCACAGGCAAGGAGCGTCAGCAATTCCGTTTTCGGCGGATAGTGCTCGACACTCGAGCGCGGCGTGCTGCCGTATCCGAAGCGCGATTCCCAGTCGTCCGGCAACCACGCCGCGGCGCCCAGCTCCACCGCGATCGCCTGGCAGCCGTGGATGACATGGCCCAGCGTCCAGGCGGCATGGTTCGGCACGCCCGGCGGTTGCTCGACCATCTGCTGCTCCGACAGATCGCTGACCGACGCTTCGATGAACGTGATCGTGGCTTGGAACGTGTGGACCAGTTCGGGAACCATGCTACGCACCCTCCGCGGAACCGCCCTTCAAAGGTGGGGGAGGGTATCTGCGCATGCCACCAATCACCGCTTCCGCGCCAGCAGAAGACGTTCCGCGAGATCCGTGATGATCCTGTCTTCCGCGATGAGCGCCAGGTTGGCCGAGTGGATGGTCGATGCGAGTGATCGGTCCATACCACCGCTTCATGTTGTGACCCGACGCGCAACGCCTGGCCGTCCTTCGGCCTCCGGTACCGAGCGGTGAAGCTCCCCTAACGGTCAGCGCCTGTGCTGCGGGTGACGGGGCCAGCCTATCCAATCATCATCCCGCATGCTCGACGCCGCCACCAGCAACGTCGACGCGGCGCTCATGAGGACGCGCGCACGTCCGCCTTCCACCACCGCACCACCGCGTCCGGCCGCGCCGCCACCATCAAGCCCAGCACCGCCTGCGCCACCGGGGGGAGCATGTTGCGCAGGGCCTCCGGCCTGCCGCCCTGGCTGGTCGCCCACAGGTAGAAGGCGGTAACGAGCGAGGGCAGCGCCCACGCCACCACGAGGATCCCAACGAGCCCCACCACGACACGCGGCAGCAGCGATGTGTCAGTCGGGGTCTCCTCTTCCGGCACGCTCAGATACCGCGCCAGCGTGAGGTTCCGAAACACGAGGTAATAGGACATCACCCAAATGAGCGCGAACGGCAGCAGCACGCCGAGCGTCGCGTAGGCGGTGCCGTGCTCAGCGCTCAGGATGTTCGCCGCAAGCACGGCGTTGGGGAACGTGGCCACGCCCAGCACCGCCGCGAACACGCCGAGGAGGCCGAGGCCGAGTCTGGCGATCGGGAGAATGGTCATGGTAGCCCTCTGAGTCCGGGGATGCCTGCGCGTGATGGATGATATCGGTTCACGCCGCCGCGGCAGCGGCGGGCGTCGATTCGTCGCGTGCCGGTGGGAACCACGCCGCCAGCGCCAGCAGTGCGAACGACGCGACCCACAGGTGGTAGCCGAGCCGCAGATACTCGCGGTCGCCGG
>CAYGCN010000058.1:15527-16646 GCA_964348385.1 uncultured Gemmatimonadaceae bacterium | reverse complement strand
GGTGCTCATGTCCCCGCGGCACCCACCGCGCCTCATTCATCATCTCATCGTAGGAGAGGAAGCGTGCTCAAGGACTTCAAGGCGTTTGCCATGCGCGGAAACGTCGTCGACATGGCGGTGGGTATCATCATCGGCGGCGCGTTCGGCACCATCGTGAAGTCGCTCGTGGACGACGTGATCATGCCCCCGATCGGCATGTTGCTCGGCAACGTGGACTTCACCAACCTGTTCGTGGCCGTCCAGGCCGGCGATCCCGCCGGTCCGTACGCCACGCTGGCCCAGGCGAAGGAGGCCGGGGCGGTCACCGTCAACTACGGCGTGTTCATCAACAGCGTCGTGAGCTTCCTGATCGTGGCGTTCGCCGTGTTCCTTCTCGTGCGGAGCCTCATGAAGATGCAGCGAAAGGAAGAGGCCGCTCCGCCGCCGCCGGACAAGAAGGATTGCCCGTACTGCTATACGACGGTGGCGATCAAGGCCACGCGCTGCCCGAGCTGCACATCGGAGCTCAAGGCCGCGTAACACAGGGAAGGGTTCGGGCTGTCACCCGCCCCACGGTCGCGATCGCGGTCGTGGGGCGGCGTGGTTCCATGGCTGCGAACGGCACCGCCGTCCCACTGGAGGGCTAGATTACAGTACATCATGCGTTCACCGCTTTGGCTCCTTCTCACCGCCGCGCTCGGCGGACCCGGCAGCAGTACCGCTCAGGAACTCACGGTCTACCACGTGGAGCTCCACGGCCCGCTCGACATGCGGTCTACAGCGCTCGTTGCGCGGGCGCTGATGGCGGCCGCGGTCAACGGTTCCGCGCTCGTACTCGAGATCGAATCGCCCGGCAAGGACCTGGACGCCGCTCGCGCCATAGCCACCCTTCTCGACGACGCAGCCATACCGGTATTTGCCTTCGTGGAGGGGGAGGTGCTCAATGGCGCGCTGCTCATCGTGCTGGCCGCCTACATCGTGTTCCTCGCAGCCCGCGGGCATCTCGTCCAGTCCGGAGCAGGCGTTGGTGGCCTTCGAGGACCAGGACGTCGGTCCAGTTCTTCTTGAACAGGAATTGCGCCAGACCGTCCATCATCATGGCGTCGCTTGGAATGGTGTGAAACAGGACCGGCGAGCAGT
>CAYGCN010000058.1:801-15517 GCA_964348385.1 uncultured Gemmatimonadaceae bacterium | reverse complement strand
GCTCATCGTGCTGGCCGCCGACAGCGTGTTCCTCGCACCCCGCGGGCAGCTCGCTTGGGATCGGGCAACTCATGGGCCTCCGGGAGACCGAGGTGAGCAACTTCACCGCCAGCTGCGTGACGCCATGGAGCGCCGGGGCGTCGATCCCCTCCAGGCGGCACAGCTGATGACTGGAGCAGCCTCCGTGCCTGGGATCCTGGCCACCGGCGACCGGGTCCTGGTCACCGATACCGCCGCCTTGCACCTGGGGCTCGCCCGCCAGTCCCCGAGCGTCGACAGCCTGGTGAGGCAGGTGGGGTTGGCCGGGGCGGACATCATATCGGTCGATCATGGCTGGCTAGGGGTCACGATCCGTGTCGAGAACCGTAACTGGCGGGACGTGCGCGTCTATCTTGTGCAGGCCACGCAGCGGAGCCGATTGGGCACGGTGACCAGCATGAACGAAATCCGTATGGATCTCTCGGAAGTGGACCTGGCCATCGGCAGTCGAATGCGGCTCGTCGCCGAGGTCATCGGCTCGCCTGAGCGCCTCGCTACGCCGTGGATTCAGACACGGCCGGGGCTGGTGATCGAGTGGCGCCTCGAGAATGTGCTCAGCCAGTCGAGCTACTTCCACTGGGTGCGCTGAGCGGTGAAGTGAGGCTGACGACTGTGAGGCCCGGCCGCCTGAGCGGCCGGGCCTTTTCATGCTCGGGCTAGAACCCCTGCACCACGCTGCATCCCGCTGGAGCCGGCGACCGGCCGACACATTCTCCCGCCGGAATCGGAAACTGCCTGAACCGGACGAACGTTGGATGGTCCACAGGAAGATCAGCGAGCCGATCGTAACGGCGCATGTCGATCCAGCGATGCCCCTCCCACAACAGCGAGTAACGCCGGTTGTACAGCAGCTCGTCCACTCGTTGTGCCGGCGTAAGCGCGTTCCAGGTCGCTGCGGCAATCGGCGCAAGTCCGCCGGAGATCGAGCGAACGAGATTGATGTCGGTGCGGGCCGCGTCGAGGTTCCCTTCCTGGAGGTTTACCTCAGCGCGAAGTAACAGGAGCTCCTCGTTGCGAATGAAGGGGATCGGAGCGCTGAGCCCGTCGTAGATGGTGAACAGGCGGTCCGAGGATACACCGAACGTCCCGCCCGGATCACCCACAGGGGGCGACACCACGACGGTCTTCCGATCCACGCGTGCATCACCGGCCTGCGCGTCCGTCACGATCGAGGGATGCGCCGGCAAGACGTCACGCCTTCCAAAGAGGCCATTCACGCGGTCGCCCGAACCCGAGCTGTATGCGTGATAGACGCCGACGTGGAGCCCGGCGATGCCCTGGCCTGCGCTGGCGTTGAGGAACGACTCACCCAACGCAGTGCGAGCCGCCGCCCAGTCCTGACGATAGACGTGCACCCGAGCCAGGAGGGCGCGATTGAACCCGAGAAACGTCGCTGGCGTGTCGAACCCGCTGAAGCCGCTACTCAACTGAAACGGAAACGAGGAGCCCCCGGCATTCAGGTGCACCTTCGCCTCTTCGAGGAGGGTCACGATCCGATTGAAGACTTCGTCCTTCGTCGCAATCGGTGCCGGATCGCCGGTCGGGTCCCGATTCACGTCGATCGGTGCTCCAAAATCATCCCGAGTATTGACCACCAGCAGGAAATCGGGCGCCACGAGGGTTTTGACGTACCCGCGGATCGCTTCGAGTTCCTGTGTGGTGAAGTCCGTCGCGTTCGGCAGCGCGTCCAACAGGATATTGGCGCTGCGGATGTTCTTGTACCGATCGGCCCAGTGGCCGCCCCCACCGAACGAGGCACCACCCGGATCGAGGGGCCCTTGGAGCAGCTCGGTGACGAACCGTGGGTCCGACGGATCGAAGATGTACGATTCGCGGCCCAACACCCCGAGGGCGGAGACGTAGCGGTTGAATTCGCCGATCCCTCGTCGGGCACCGACCATCAGACCCTGTGAGGCGTTGACCACCGCACTGCGCGACGGGTTCTGGGTCAGCTCATCCAACCCCGGATTGTTGAAATCAGGAACCGTGAGTGACTCACAGCCGCCGATCACCACGATCAGTGCCGCGGCGACCACGCCGGCTCGGAGACTGGTATCGATACGCATGGCTCGAATCCTCAGCTGCGAAGTCATGGTCAGAACCCCAGATCGAACCCGAACCAGAAGCTTCGGGTCCTGGGGTACGCGGCGACATCCACGTTTCGCCCGACGGGCTGAGTTCCGAAGTTGCTCACTTCGGGATCCATGCCCGTATAACCGGTGAACGTGAGAAGATTCCGCGCGCTCGCCGTGAGCCGCGCGTATCGCAGCCCGCCCCACAGGCCGTTACGGATGCTCTCCGGCAGGTCCCACGAGACTGTGACCTCCCGCAGCTTCAGGAAGGTGGCGTCTTCCACGTACGTGCTCTTGATGTCCGAGCCGAACGTGCTCAAACGGTTCCCGCACGGGTTATCCGAGGCATCCGTGCAGTCGAAGTAGTTGTTCCCCAGATCGTAAAGGAGTTTTGTGAGGTTGATGATCTGCCCCCCCTGCTGCCAGTCGAACAGGAAGTAGAGGTTGACATCCTTCCACCTGATGTCGTTCGAGAACCCGATCCGGAAATCGGGATTGGAGTCACCCGCCCGGCCGAACTGATTGCCGCAGCTGCCCGTGTCTCCGGGCACGTTGCCGATGATCTGGGTGGCCGAGGCCCCCTCTTCGATACAGTACGCGCCGAGCGACGGACCGAAAACGAATCCGGCCTCGCCGGGCTCGGGGATGAAGGGCGGCCCCGGCAACTCGGTCACCTTACTGCGGTTGCTGCCGAAGGTCCCGCGAAAGACCCAAGACAAGTCAACAGCCTGGAGCGGCATGAACGTGACCGCCGCCTCGATGCCGTTCACACGCATCGAGCCGCCGTTGAAGACCTCCCGGGCGAACCCGGTCGACGGCGCTAGGCTACGCGTGAACAAGAGGTCGGAGACCGAGCGGCGATAGACCGTCGCCTCGATGCTGCCACGTCCGTTGGCGAGCGTGACGTCCACCCCACCTTCGATTTCCCGCTGCCGCTCAGGCTTCACCTCGGCCACGGTGCTTCCCTCGACCTGGAAACCGAGCAGTCCCTCGATCCGCTCGCTTCCGTCGAGCGGCGTGAACTTCTGTCCGAACTCGGGCTGCTTGCCCGACTCGCCGTACGCGGCGCGGACCTTGACCTCATCGATGAAGCCCGAGCCGAACGGCAAGCGGTAGGACGCCGCTGCCTTCGGATAGAAGAAGAGCTTATCGTCTTGGGTGTTGCCGCTGGTCTGGTCCGCGCGCACGCCGGCAGTGAGCAGCAGCCGATCGTTGAGCAACACTTCTTCCTGAAGGTAGAACCCGAGGTCTTCACGGCGCTCCCGGGTCTCTTCCACCTGCACGCTCGACCCCTGATCGATATTCTGCTGCCCGCTCAGGAGGTTCCTCGTCACGATGCGGGCGATGCCCAGATCGCGCGTATCGTACTGCACACCCGCCGACGTCCGCACCAGAATCGATCCATCGCCGGGCGTGTACTCATGAACGATGTTCCCGCTCAGGTTGAGGAACTCGCTGCTGCTACTGCTCAGCGCCGCCGTACCGAGGAGCCCGTCGTCCGGCTCGAACTGCATCTCGGGCGGCGAGTAGACCTGGTTGTCCTGGGAGAACCGGTCGACCCCAGCGACGCCGATCAATCGGACGTGGTGCCGAGCCGTCCGGGCGGCCTCGACCTCCACCCGGCCGGAGCCGATGAAGCGCCAGACCTCCTCGTCGTTCTCGAGCAAGGCGACCGTCTGGAGCGGGTTGCTCTGCGCGAAGGGGTTGTCGGGAAAGAGCCCGTCGGGTCCGCGCGTGAGATCGAGAAAGCTGGGTGTGGAGAGGCCGGCAAACCACGGACTCGTGCCGGTATTGTCGTTCCCTTGGATGCCGCGCTGCGCCAGCGTGCGGGTCAGGTTCGTGCTCACCTGCAGCGACACGCGGTCTCCAAGTGTGCGATCGACGTTCAAGCGGAGTGCTTGCTTCTCGAACCCGTTGTTCTCCATGACCCCGTTGTCATCCTTCCACAGCCCGGAGACGAAGAACCGGGTGTCCTGGTCACCGCCCGTGACACTGACGTTGGTCTCGAAGGACAGGGGATTTCGGCCGGCCAGGTCCTCCTCCCAGTTTCGCTTCGGATCGAAGTTGTACTGGGCGGCGGTTCCCGCGCCGAAGGCCGCGTCCACTTCCGCCGCATCCGCAAACCGTCTGGTGATGGTTCGCGCCAGATCGAAGAACCCGAATCGCTGCGAGACGTTCACCTGGGCCGGACCGGCCCGACCCCGCTTGGTCGTGATGATGATGACGCCGTTCGAGGCCTTGGATCCGTAGATCGCCGATGCGGACGCACCCTTCAGGATCTCGATGTTCTCGATGTCGGCCGGGTTGAGGTCGGTGATACGGTTGACCTGGGCGTCCTGCTCTGTCGACGGGTTCGACCCCGTCGAGGCTGCCGTCACCGCGTCGATGTTGGACGTGATTGCCGCGTCGCTGACGATGACGCCATCCACCACGTAGAGCGGTGAACCGCCCAGGAACGAGGTGATGCCGCGCAACTCGACCTGAATGCCGCCGCCCGGCGCGTTGGAATTGGACTGAATGTTGGCACCTGGCACCTTGCCCTGGAGGGCGCGCTCGACGGTCGCCGACGGTGCCCGTTCGAGATCCTGGGCACTGACCGTCGAGACGGCATTCGCCAAGTTGCGCCTCGCGACGCCGGTAGCCTGGCCCGTCACGACAATCTGCTCGAGGAGCAGGATGTCCGCATCCAATTCGATGGTGATGTTGTTCTGCGTGGCGGAGAGCTGCACCTCCTGACGCCGAAACCCGATGCGGCGCACCAGCAGCGTGACGGGGCCCAGCGCCACGTTCCGCAGCGTAAAGCGTCCGCCGGCATCCCCGACCGTCCCGATGGTCGTGCCGACAATCGACACGTTGGGACTCTCCACAGGATCTCCGGTCTGGGCGCTGACCACGCGCCCGGAGATCGTGCGCCCCTGCGCGTGCGCCATCTGAGGGGCAAGCACACAGGCCAGCCCTGCGAGGAGAACGGATTGAAGTCTCATATGTCCTGCTCCTGCCGAGGTGTCACGCGAAGATCGATCCCGAGGCGGCACGGACGCCGGCCGAAGGGCGGAACCGATGGCGGAAGGTCGTGCACCGTCCCGAACCGGACGCCGGGAACCCGGCCATCCGGTCACAAATCACCGTTCATATACGGAAAATGCCGGTGCTGCGCCAGCCCCACACCACCTGCGCGGGCGGTCGCGCAGGCGGTAACTGCTTGCAGCAGAATCCATTAGGTCGTGGCGAACCGGCCCAAAGATAGCCCAAGTCGTCACGCGCTGCGGGGCATCGCGATTCGCCCAACCTAGCGCAGGTTCCCTCACTCGGGCCCGCACGAGCCCTGGATCTGGTGAGCCAACCGATTGCGGAACAACCAGTTATCCAAGGCTGCACGCGGCATATCGTTTGCGCGTTTGGCCTCGTGGTCCTCCGGGGTGTGCACGTCCGGCGTCGCAAGGCGTCAGCAGTAGTGGAGCCAAAGACGCGGGGGGAGAACATATGCGGTTGCTGTACCTGGCCGGCCTCACCTACATCGCCGTGAGCGTGTACGCCGTGGTGGGTGGTCAGCTCCCGGTGCGCGATCCGACGGCGGCGTCCGTGCTCCCCGGCGATCCCACAAAGGACGGGGCGGTCTGGTTCAGTCACGCGAAGGCGTACTGCAACACGCTCGAAGTGGAAACCTTCCACCGTCAGATGCCCCCGCCAACCTCACGCGACGGGGCCGGGTATAGCGCGGCGTGCTGGGCGTTGGCCGGACGGCTCGAGGAGGCACGGGAGGTGATCCTCCGGCTGGAAGGCGACGACCGCTGGAAGGCAGCAGGGATCGTGTTCGCCATCGGCCATCCGATCGCCGATATGGGCGACGATCGTTCGGCGGGTTCGATCATGGAGCTGGTAATCGAGTTCTGGCCCAACCACTACCAGGCGCTCTATCACGCGGGGGCCGCGCGCTACGCGCTCGGCGACGATGCGCTCGCCACGACCCACCTGGAGGCGTTCCTGGGCTACTACGATCAGAACGACGGCTGGACGCGAAGCGCCCGGCGCATGCTCCAAGAGATCGGCGCCCGATGACCGACACGGCCGTGACCGCCTGCGTGATCTGCGGTGCACCAGAGCCCTTCGGCCTGAGCGTGTGCCCCGCCTGCGGCGGCACGGCGCAGGCGGTCGGTGATACCCTGATCTTCGTGAAGCCCACCGAGGCCCGCCACGACACCCGTCGAGTTCTGGACGCGCTCGAGCCGCTCCTCGCCGGACACGCGCACCGCGAGGGCCGGGAACTCGTGGCTGCGGGTCACCGGGCGCTCATTCGCGTGCCGGCAGCGGCAGCGGAAGGAGTATTGCGGCGTCTGGCGCTGCATGACATCCCGGCGGTGGCTCGAACGGCCGGAAAGACATGGGCGTCGGCCCCGGTTTCATTCTACTTCCTGCTCGGTGTCGTAGTGCTGGTCGGGATTTGGGCCGGCCGGATGGCAGAGCCGATGCTCCTCTGGATCAGTCCGCTGATGGCACTCCTGCTTCTACTCGCGGCACAGGTGCGGCTGCAGGACCCGGCGATCGCCAGCCCTCGCCGCCGTGCCGTGTTCCCAAGTGCGGTCGAGAGCCTCATCGTCACGACCTTCGCGGCGCTGCCGGCAGGCACGGCCCGCGAGCTGCTCGCGAACCTGGTGCGCGCGGCCGAGCCTGTCTATCGCGGGCTTCGACGTGGTCCAGAGGCAGGTGCGTGGAAGAAGGACGTGGAACAGCTCCTCACACACGCCTGTCGCGCAGCGATCGATTTGTCTGACCTGGACCATGGCCTGGCGGGAATGCTGGACGCAACGGCCATCGACCGCGTCACGGCGCTGCACGATGCGCTGGCCTCCCGATTTCGTCAGGGGGTGAGCATCCTGTACCGGCTCAGAGCCGAAACCGTCGACGCCGATCCCGCCCATGACGAGCTGGTCGAGCTGCTGGAAGCGCTGGATGCCGACGCGGACGCCTATGCGTCCGCCCGGGCAGAAGTGGAGGCGTGGTTGGCGCCGGGGAGCCCTGTGGATTGACGCTCGCGGTCGCCACGGTCCGCCTGCGGGGACTTGGCTCAAACGGTCCCACTACTAATGCTGATGTCCCGCCCACTTTTCTCTCACGGTCGTGGGGTGTCGGTGTTCGCGACCACATCGCGGACGGGCAGTTATGATTCCGCTTGGACACCCGTCGCGCCGTCGGGTGCGGCCTCCTGTGACCGCGACCACACCCGCCAAGTCGTGGCGGTGGTACGCTCCAAGGACACGCGACCAACCGAAGACGGAGCATGGTCAGAACTCGACCCACAGGTTTGCTGCGAGCCGCAACGGCGCTGCTCCTGGTGCTCGCCTGTGCCGAAGTTGGACAAGGACCCGACGGAGATCCGGCGCCGCCAGCGATCATGGTTGGAGCCGGTGACATCGCGGCGTGCGGCGAGACCGCTCATGAAGCGACGGCTCGGGCGCTCGACACCATCCCCGGCATCGTGTTCACGACCGGCGACAATGCGTATCCGGACGGCACCGCCCAGCAATTCGCCGACTGCTACGATCCGACCTGGGGACGACACAAAGCCCGTACCCGGCCGACACCCGGCAATCACGACTACCACACGTCGGGGGGGTCGGCCTACTTCGCCTACTTCGGCCTCAACGCCGGCAATCCCGGCGCGGGCTACTACTCGTACGAAGTCGGCGGCTGGCACGTCATTGCACTCAACAGCAACGTGGATATCGGTCCGGACTCTCCGCAGCTCCAGTGGCTGCGTGAGGATCTCACCGCGCATCCCGCTCTCTGCACGGTCGCGTATTGGCACCATCCGAGGTTCAGTTCCGGTCAGCACGGAAACAGCGATGCGCTGCAGCCGATCTGGGAGGCCCTCTACGAGGCGGGCGTGGACATTGTCCTGAACGGGCACGACCACAACTACGAACGCTTCGGGCCGCAGACGCCGACTGGTCTCACGGATCCTGTGCGGGGCATCCGGGAGTTCGTCGTCGGCACCGGAGGCAAGGCGCTGCGACCCTTCGCCGAGCTTCAAGCCAACAGCGAAGCCCGTGCCAGCGACACCTACGGCGTTCTGATGCTCACCCTCCATCCCACGGGGTATGACTGGGAGTTCGTTCCCGCGGCCGGCGGACAATTCGTCGATGGGGGGACGGCGGACTGTCACCCCTGATTCTCGGCGGCTCATCGCGGGATACGCGCCACCGTTAGGCTATCCACGATGCGAAGCTCCGAGTCGTAGACACTTAGCGTCGTCGCGGCACTCAACGACGTGGGACCCACCAGCAGGTACGCCGACGCGGAATCGGCTTGGCTCGGCACCACTTGCTCGACAACGAGTGATAACGTGTCGCTGCGAAACACACCGTCGGCGCTCTCATCGAGGGGGCCGTACAGCCACGCGCCGCTCACGAACGACGAGACATCCGTGGAGTCGGTGCCGGCGGACGCGACATAGAGATCGAGGGCCACGTCGACCGGGACGCCAAGGAGATCACCGGTCACGCGGTAGACGCCCTCGCGACCATCGTCCCGGTTGCCCACCACCTTCATGCGGTTGGTCGCGGCGACGAGGCTGCCGAACACGCCCATCCCACCCGACAGGTGGTTGACGAACCCGCGGCCCGAGGGTGGGATATTGCCCGATCGCACGAAATCGAAATACCGACTATCGCTGAGCGCCACGGTCACGTCGTAGTAGCGGCCGGCCGCGAACACCGGCGGGAACTCGTCCGGCACACCGGACGTGTCCTGTAGAAAGGCGGTGACGATGTCCGGCAGATTGCCGGGCACGGTCATCGTGGTCGAATCGACCACGAACCAGAATCCCGGTACCGACGAGCCCGCCGCAGTCGGCCGCCGCACTTCCAGTTGGAGTGCCCGACCGGCGACGACGACGGCACGTGCCGTCAACGTGTCGACGTCCCGGTTGAGGGTGAGCATGGGACCCGGCACGTCGATCGTCGAAGCGGCAACTCGCATCACGAAACCGTTGACGCCGGGGACCTCGCTGGTGCCGGTGACCACGGTGGTGCCATCCGGCGTCACCACACGGAGCTCGAGAGTGTCACGGGGACGCATGGACGGGCACCCTGGCGGACTCCAATACACGCCGGCCGCCGTCGGGATACCCGGCGCGGCTGGATCCTCCGTGAACACCGTCGCGCCGCACGGGTCCCCGGGGTCGCTGCGGTTGGTGACCGTCACGGTCGCGCCGGACACCGGCCGCGGCAGCGCATCACCCGGCACGACGATCGATCCCCGGTCGATCATGGCCGACCCGGTCAAGGTCTGTTCCACGATCAGCCACTGCCGCCCGAGATCGGGGCGCATGATCGCCTGCACGATCACCATCGGCTCGCTGGTCGGCACCGTGACCTCGCCGAACTCGCACGCGGCGGTCAGTACGGCCACGGCCATCGCGGCGCCACGTCTCACGCTCAAAACTCAAACTCCACGCCCACGCTCGGCAGCACCGGCAGCTGCGAGATGGCGCTCCGCGTGGGAGGGGCCTCGTCGTAGTCGTAGAAGTACAGAAACACGTTGCGCCGGTTCAGCACGTTCGCGATCTGTAGGTACGGCCGCAGCACGCCTCCCCATGCACGCTTCTCCCACCGAAACGTGACATCGAGGCGGCCGTAATACGGATACCGCTCGCTGTTCAGCACCGGGCTCGCGATGGGCTCCCGCTCGAAGTCGTCGAAGGAATGCGTGGCGGCCCGGTAGTAGCGGTGGTCCCATTCCCCGACGAACGGCGTGAACGGCAGCGGAGACCCGAAGCCCCAACGCACCCCGACGTGGCTTCCAAGCGGGCCCGGTGCCTGGAGCACGACGTTCAGTGTGTGGCGCCGGTCATGGACCGCTGGATACTCGGGACCGTCCGCCCGCCGCACCGCTTTGGTCAGGCTGTAGGCAATCCATCCCGTGATGCGGCCCCAATGACGACGCAGCAGCACATCGATCCCCCAGGCGTCACCATCCACCGCTCTGGTTTCGTCACCTGCCACAGCGGGGTCTTCGTCGAGGTTCGCATCGATGATGTCGGTAAACGTCTTGCGGTATGCCTCGATGGACACCGATTCGGCGGCGCCGACCCACCACTCCAACCCCACCACGGCGTGCTCGGACCGTGCGACCCCGACTGCCGAGTCCGACCCGATCCAGAGATCGAACACGTTCCAGGGAAGATTCTGATCCCGGAGCGAGTGGACGGCCTGATGGTACCGACCCACGGCGGCGGTCACGGCCAGCGCCGGGGTGATGAACACCTTGGCGCTGAGCCGCGGGGCGACGTTGACGACGTCCGGACCCTCGACCGCTTCAACCCGAATACCGGGACGGACGAGGAGCCGGGGGGTCACCCGCCACTGCTCATCGGCGAAGGCGGACCAGACACGAGGATGAAAGGCGCTCGTCAGGAACGACGCCCCGAAACTCTCCGACTTCGCGCCGTAGGTCAGGTGGTAGTCCTCGACGCCCAGGCCCAGCCAAACCTCATGGGCTGCATGCGGCACCACGAGCAGTCGCGCACGTGCGGACAGGAGGCGTGCGGTGTTCTCACCCGCGAACAGACCGGGCTCGAGGCCCGCGCCAGCACTGAACCCGGTGACACCACCTTCGACCGTGAGCCGGTGTGGTCCCAGCTGTTGATCGTACCGGACGCCGGCCAGGTGATTGCCCCAGTCCGCCACGAGTCGCACGGCATCCTGCCCGGGCCGCGCTTCCGTCCACGTCCAGTCGAGCACATCCCGACCCCAATACCCGGTGACGGAGAGGGCGGCCCGCTCGCCAAGGGGCAGCCGCAATTTTGCCAGTCCATCGGCGAAGTAGTACGGAAACGACGTGCTGCTCACGAGGCCGGCCAGGACGTCGGCGTACGTGCGCCGGCCGCTCACCAGCCAAGTCGCGCCCGTCCCGCCGACGGGGCCTTCGGCCAGCACCTTGCTCGACAGCAGGGAGATGTTGCCGCGCACACCGAAGCGATCGCGCCGACCCGGACGTACCGACACGTCCATCACACTGCTCAGTCTTCCGCCGTATCCGGCGGGGAATGCGCCGCCGAAGAAGTCCACGTTCTCGACTGCGTCCGCATCGAAGGTGCTGAACAGACCGCCTAGGTGCGACGGGTTGAACACCACGACTCCATCTAGCTGGCTCAGGTTCTGGTCCGGCTCGCCGCCGCGCACGTTGAATCCGACGGTGTAGTCATTGAGCGCCACCACGCCAGGGAGCATCTGCACCACCCGCACGACGTCCGCTTCGAACGGCGCCGGAAGCCGCGTGATGGTCTGCCGGTCGATGCTGACCACGCTGGGCTGCACCTGGCGTTCGAAGCGCGTTCGCGCCGCAAGCTCGCCTTCGGCCGTGATCGCAGGGAGCGCGATGGGCGCGAGGTCGAGGAAGACCCGCACAGCGTCCTGGTCGGGCTCGAGCCATACGGAGTCCGCCGCCACACCGAGCCGACTGAACACGATCTGCACACGAGTGCGTACCACGCCGCGGAGCAGAAATCGCCCCGCGCTATCGGAGAGCGCCATCAGCTCCAGTGCGGCGATCTGAACCACCACCCGGGGAAGCGCAGTGCTGTCGGGCAGCGCGAGCACGGTACCCGAGACGTTACGGGCATCCTGCGCGTCGGCCGCGCCAGCGACCGTGGTCAACAGGAGGCCGGCGAGAACGACGGAACGTCGCATCACCCGCTGCCGCCCCATCGGACGACGTGAAACGCCATGCTCAAACGTACGGGAAGGACGGGAGCGACGGGAAGGACGGGAGCGACGGGAGGGACGGGAGCGACGGGAGGGACGGGAACGACGGGCGTCCACCTCCTTGGCTCACGTGCCGGCGTGTGACCGCGCTGCTCTCCAATCGCGTAGACAATCGATTCCGCAGCAGATGCCGATCGCGACCACGCCGACACCAAATGCCACCGCCACCCCGACGGTGGTCCACGTGACCCACTGCAGCACGATGAGCGCGGCATTGTCAACCGCTGCGAGGTCCACCATGAGTGATCACTCCTGTCGGGTTGCCTGGTCTTCCTCGCGTCCACCCGAGCTCAACGATAGCGCGCGACGATCGACTGCGTGTCATGGACGTGTCATCGGCAGGTGAGAAGTGTGTGCGAGGATTGTCGGATTGGGACTAGCGACGGGAAGAAAGAGAAGCGGGAGCGACGGGAAGGACGGGAACGATGGGAACGAGGGGAAGCGACGGGAGGCCAGCTCGGCGCCCGCAACTCCCGTCGTTCCCGTCCTTCCCCAGCCATTTGTGTCGTCTCGCCCTCTAACTGCCTACTACTCACCACGTGATCCTGACCACCAACTACTGCCGAGCAAGAACCTTCTTCAGTCCCTCCATCACCCAGATCTCGTTCTCCTGCGTGTACGTCGTCAACGCGATCTGCCGGCCGTCAGGGCTCAGTTCGAACCAGCTGCCGTACTTGCCCTCACCGGTTGTCCAGAGGTGCTCCGGCGCTCCGCCTTCAACCGCGACGCGCCAGACATGGGTCCGCCATTCGGCACCGTGGACGATCTCGCCGTACACGACGTACTTGCCGTCGGGCGTCCACTGTGCGCTTCCTTCCTCGCCGTTCACGGAGTCGCCGTGCACGACGACGGATCGCGCGAATCCACTTTCTATGTCCAGCACGCCAAGCCCACCGCGCCACCCGATCGCCCCGGCGGTGTCGTCCACCGCAAACACCAGATGCCGACCGTCGGGCGAGACTTCCACAGTCCGCCAGCTGAGGAGCGAGTCGCGGTACAGCTCCCGCTCCTCGCCGGACTCCAGCTCCCGACGCATGATTCGACCGTGTGGCGCACGCGCATTGTTGCTCAAGAGCGAGTAAATGATCGCCTTGCCATCGCGCGACCACTCCGCCCACACCCGTTGCGGTCCAGGGAGTGTCAGCATTGGCGTGGCCTCCCCGGTCATCGCGTTGATCGCGTAGATGGCGCCGGAGTAACCCGGCGCATCCAGGGTCTCGTCCCAAGCAGTGGCCAGAATGGTCCGGCCATCTGGAGACCAGTCCCCGATGAATCGTACGCGCAGGTGGGTAGCCAGCTCCCGCTGCTCGCCGGTTTGGAGATCGCGGACGTTCAGCCTGCCCGACTTTCCCTGCGTGAGCTCCGATTCGGTGACGAAGGCGAAGTGACGGCCATCGGGTGACCAGTGGGGATTGCGATTCGAGCCCAGCAGTGGTGTCGCCGCTGCTAGATCCGCCTTCCCCGTCGTCACCTCGAACGGCGCGATGCTGGTATTGAACCAGCGCGTGAACACACTGTAGAAGAAGGACCCATCGGCACTGAACCCCACGGGGTCCACCTCGCCCATGTCGCGTTGGACCTTTCGCGGCAGTCCGTCGAGCGCACGGTGTGCGACCTTGGCGGCCCACAGATCCCACGTGCCGTCACGATCGCTCAGGAACAGGATCTGAGTCGTCCCCGGCACCCAGCCCAGCAGTCGGTCGTCCGCCGGGTGCTGGATGAGCGGCACCGCATCGCCACCATCCAGCGGCAGCAGCCAGATGTCGGCGTTTCCCCCGTCCCGTTCCACCGAGCTCCCATACACGACGTACCGATCGTCCGGAGACAGCCAGGATCGAACGCCGTCCGCCGTACCCGGCAGTCTGCGTAGGACCCGCATGGTTGCGTCAGCCACCGAGATCAGCACGATCTCGTGGGTCCCTTCCGGGGCGGCCTCCGACCAGCAATCCCACCGACCCAGGATCTGCTTGCCGTCTGATGTCCACTCGTGAGGCTGAATCCAGCACCCTCGTTCCTTCAGAAGCACTCGTAGGTTCTCTCCATCCATTCCCACGATGCGCAGGCTTCCGCCCTGATCCTGCACACCGTAACCATGTGCCACCCACCGGCCGTCGGGAGAGACCTTCCCACCGTACGCCAAGGCCCACGTGGGCATCGTCCTCGAATCGTGCGTGAGGAACCTGTTCTTGCCAGTGGCGAGGTCTCGAACCGCCAAGTTCATCGTGCCTTGAAAGTCACCCCATACGAGCGCCTTACCGTCAGGCGTGGGATCATGGGCGCCGGCGGTCGGCCCGGACCACACCTGGTGCGTCGTTAGCCGCACGTCCTCCTCCGCACGCGCCGCGCGCTGCAACGCCGCCAAACGTGATTGCGCCCGCACCACGAGATCATTCTGATCCTGGAACTCTCGTACCACCCGTCGATAGGCCCGCTCGGCCTCCGTGCTTCCCAGCTTCTCGTAACACTGTCCCATCTGCACCAGACTTTTCGCCGTGAGAGCGCGATCGCTGGTGAACTCATCGACGATTCGTTCGTAGATCGCGATTGCACCTCGCAGATCCCCATCCGCCCGTTCCTTCACCAGCGCCTGCTGGAACAGGTCGTGACCGGTCTGCGCGGTCGCCGATGCTGCACCAAGCAGTGCGAGCGAAAGAGCAATTGTGACTCTCGAGATCGCGTTCATGAATGCCTCCTCTCAGCGCTCCAGCACCGCTTTGAGGTTCTCCATTCCCCTGAAAACGCCGGCCGGGGGCTTCCAGCAAAGGACATAGTCGACGGATCCGCGCGACCCGGCCTCGGGCCAGATCCGCACCTCGATACCCGGTACGGCCCGCTCCAGAG
>CAYGCN010000058.1:0-791 GCA_964348385.1 uncultured Gemmatimonadaceae bacterium | reverse complement strand
TGCCTCCTCTCAGCGCTCCAGCACCGCTTTGAGGTTCTCCATCGCCCAGAACTCCGAGAACGCGTCAACGATCGCGTACGCGACCCGCCCTCCGCCCGGGGAGAGTGCGAAGTCGTGTATCTCGCGCTTCGTCTGCCAGACACGCTCGGCGTCTCCACCTTGCCGGGACACACGAAACAGGGCGGATCCCTCGCCACGACGCGTTTGCAGGAAGAGCAGGTGGCGCCCATCCACTGTCCAGTGCACGCGGTGGATCGTGCCCGGTCCCCTGACGTGGACGAGGTCACGCACCTCGCCGCTCTCCAGGGACGCGAGCATCAGCCTTCCGGCGTTGAAGAGCATGCGCATCGGGTGGGGCCGCACGGCGTCCGTCGAGTCGTTGACAGCGAAGACCAGTTCGGTCCCGCCGGGCGACAGTGCTAGCAGCCGCGTCGTCACGCCCGGATCCCTGAACAACTCCACCTCGTGTCCCGACAAAAGGTCGCGCTGACGCAGCGTTCCATTGTGCACGTAGATGAGGTGCCTGCCGTCACCTCGCATCAGACCGCCGACGCCCACGGGAGTCAAGCCATACTCGGTGGGATCCCGCTCGAACTCGAGGAGAGCTGTCGCCTCGCCCGTCGCCACATCGACCCGGTACAGGGCCTGTCCCGCGGCCGGCCGGTCCCGCTCGAAGCCGGGAAGAAGAATGGCTCGTCCGTCCGGAAACCAGCTGGGCTGATCCGGGTACAGCTGCGGGGCAAGGAGTCGCTGTTCCCCGGTTGCCACGTTCCGGACCCCAAGGGAGAACT
>CAYGCN010000057.1:8818-16941 GCA_964348385.1 uncultured Gemmatimonadaceae bacterium | reverse complement strand
TGCGTCGCGACGCGTCCCGCCGAGTCGGTGATGGCACTTCCCGGCGATACCGTCCCGCCCAGGGCGGAGGCGGCAAAGGCGACGTTCACTCCGGGAATGGCGTTCCCCCGGCTGTCATTGACGACGAGCACCAGCGAATCGGCGAGCACGCTCGTGACCGGTCCGGTCTGCGCGTCGCCCGACACCTTCTGCAGTTGTCCCGCCCGCTGCGCGACTGTGACACCCGCTTGCGCGCTGGTCGCCCCCGCCGACGCCGTGACCGTGGCGGAGCCGTTGGCGACAGCCGTGACAACACCGGTTGGGCTCACGGTGGCCACACCAGCGCTCGACGAGCTCCACGTGACCGCGGCGCCTCCGATGGTATTGCCGTTCTGGTCTCGCACCGTGGCCGAGAGCGCGTCGGTCGCCCCAAGCGCACTCAGCGACACGCTCGTTTTGCTCAGCGTGAGGCTGGCGGGGACCGGATCCGGGCCGGTGCCCCCCTCGGAGCAGGCGAGTGCGACCGCGACCCCCAGCGCAAGGCCGAGGGCGGCGAGACGATACGGCAAGGAGGAACGCATCACGGTTCGAGTGCCTCGCGATGGGGTTGTGTGGCGTACCCTGCGGTACGCCGACGCCACGAACACGTCATGCTACTGCGTGCCCGCCGATCGGTGCCGTGACCCAGCGCACGCGGGTGCTCATCGACGCCTTCCCCTTCCTGGCGTCACGGGTGTACTGTAGACGGCGATGTCCCTTTGCCCACCGTCTATTCGGTGTTTGCGCGACATAGCGCTCGGGATCACCATGCTGACCGTGCTTGGGTGTGGCCAGCGGACGGCGTCAAGGCAGGCTGGTCTGCGCTCGGACATCGATCTCTCGGGATCGTGGGAGCTGGATGTCCAGCCGCCCGTCGACAACCCGACGTTCCGACCCTGGCTCACGCTGGTCATCGACTCAGTCCACGCTGGGGTGATCCACGGACGCTTGGAGCATTATCTCGTCGGGAACTCCGGTATCGACCCGAAGGAGTTCCCACATTTCGATGGTCGCATTGGGGAGGGCGACTCGGTGCGCATCGACATCCGTCACGTCGATCCCACCGTCCTGGGACTGCGATTCGTGGGCCGAGTGGCGGGGGACACCATCCGCCTGGACACCCTTGTGGCCGGGCCCCGGGTCTTGGTCGGAAACCACACACAGTGGCTGCTGGTCCGCCGCTGAGGGCCGCCCTACTTCACCGGGAACGACAGGCTCGACCCGAATAGCCCGACCAATTCGGCAGTGGGAACTGCGAGCTCCATGAGCGATACCGAGTAGACCCCTTCGGCGTCCCGATCGGAGACGAGGACGCGGAAGAGCGGACCCGCCGAGAACGTGCCAGTGACGACACCTCGCAGCTCGCGGTCGGATACGCGCAAGGTGAACACGCTGCATCCGGGACAGTCCGCCGTCGCGGACTCGACGGCATACGGCTCGATTGTGGTGACTCGGAATGACGCTGCCGCGAGGTCCGTGTACGGGGTGGTGAGCTCGGCCACGATCTCGCCGGACTTCGGACCCGAGTCACAGGAGCCGGCGAGCAAGGCGGCGACGGTCGCGGCAATCAGGCGGAGCATGGCGTGTCGCGTCATGGCCGTCCCCCTCCCCGGCGCTGCAACCGGGCGGCGAGTTCCGGGGAGATCTGCTGCCCCGTGGCCTTCACCCACGCCAGGAAGTCCCCGACGTCAACCCGTCCGTTCCCGTTGCCGAGCAGGTCGAGATACGTGATCTCGTCGTCGGAGAGGGGCCGAGCGGCTCCGACGACCTGTGACAGTACGGTCTCCATCGCCAGGAACGGCGCGATCACCTCGAATTGGATGTCACGGGACTCCGTCTGCGATCCGGACACGACCGTCATCGTGAGCGGGAACGTCCCCGTCTCCGCCGGCCGTCCCGCTATCTCACCGCTCGGGTTCAGCGCGAGACCCTGTGGCAGCGTCCCGGCACTCACGCTCCAGGAGTAGACCCCGGTCCCGCCCGCGGCCTCGAGCTGCACACGATACAGCGAGCCCATCACGGCGTCGGCCAGGCTGGATGACGTGAGGGCGAGTGGTGCGGCGAACGTCGCGGTCAGCTGGAAGGGCCGGGTGACGTCGAGATCCAGCGTGTCGCCCGTGGCCGTGGTGTCGCCCGACCACTCTTCGAACACGTGCCCCGGCCCCGTGGCCTCGGCCATCAACGTGACGGCGGTACCGTGATGCACGAACTCGCCGGCCGCGAGGTCCAGGGTGGGTTGGGCCGTCACCACACCGGTCCCCGTCCCGCCCGTCGCCACCGCCACGCGATGCTCGACCTGCACAGTGGCGATGATCGAGTCACCGGTTGCCGAGGCCGTGAACGTGTGTGATCGCGGCTGCCCGTTGGACCACGATTGCCAGACATAGCGACTCTGCCCGGAGCCGGCGAGCTGGACGGCGTCCATGTCCACCATGTGCTGGGACCCGGCCGGAAGGCAGGCCTTGAAACTGGCGTACGAAGCGCCGTTGACGCGGACCACGGCACCCGTGTCCGTGGCTTGAACCACCGAGGGTCGGTGGAGGCAGAACCGGGCCACCACGTCCGGCGATCCCAGCAGCTGGTAGATCGAGTCCACTACGATGTGGGTCGGCGTCCCGTCGTTGCGGGCGCTCGATGGATTTGTGTTCAAGCCGAACACGCGGTTCAGGGTGTTGCCGGGATACGGGTCGCCAATATCTCCACGGTGACTGGAGTTGTTCTGCAGATCGTTCCGACCATCTGCCTGCTCCAGCGCCAGCGCGTGCGGCAGCGTGGCGTTGACCTGGTTCCCTCGCGTGCGCATCAAGACGGAATCGACATGCCAGATGAGCAATCCCGTTCCGTGGAGGGCGGAGTCCGACCCCAGCGCCTGGCGGTTCTCCACCAGGAAGTACTCGTTCGAATTGCTGATCGGCAGCACGAAGGCCGTGTCTGCCGTTGCGATCGGGCTGAACCGTAAGGTCGTGTCGGCACTGAGCACGACCTCCGTGATCCAACCGAGTTGGGACCGCGACCACGCTTCCATGTGGGCGGGCCGGTTCGGTCGGTTCCAGTTGCCGGATCCCATGAGACCCCAGTGGCCGATCCCGGCAGAGTTCCCGCTCACGTCGTAGAGGTCGGGCAGGCCGAAGATGTGCCCCGTCTCGTGGGCGACCACCCCCATGGCCTGCGGCTCGTTGCTGGCACACCCCCCGTCGCCGCCCTGGCCACCCTGGATGATGTAGTCCCGGATCTTGACCATCCCACCACTGGCGGCATTCGACGGATCACCCGTCGACACGGCGCTCACGAAGTACCGGTGCGCCCAGATGTTGGTCTCCGACAGCGGGTTAATGTTCCTGCACGCGCCATCGACCTCGGGATGCATGAGCACGATGGCGTCCACGAAGCCATCATCGTCACCCGAGTTGGGGACGCCGTCGGGGCCGTCGTTGTCGAAGGTCCCGAAGTCGACGGTGTCGTCGTGAGCGACGACCAGGTCCTGGATCATCGCCCGCAGCTGCGTTCGTGCGCACAGACCGTTGCAGCCTGCCTCGTAGTAGGTGTCGTTCTGCGAGACCTGTGTCCAATCGAACACCGTCCCGTTGACGATGAGACGGTCGCCGGACAGTTCGCGGTAGTAGGTATGGATCGAGTACGGTGGAGCCGGGCTGGTCCCGTACAGCCGGGCTTCGAGCGCCGTCCTGGGCACGTTCTGAACGAGCGTGGCCAGGTTGGTGTTGGCGTAGGCGACGAGGAACACAGGCACATTCAGGTCGCCGCTGAGCTCCCCGCCGGGGGCGTAATGCGCCAGCGGGGCAAAGCTCACCCCCGCCAGGGCCACCTGGGCCCGCAACGCGTTCCGACGTGCCACCACGTCGCGTCCCCGCCGGATCCACCCGTTGTCCTGCGAGAACTGGAATGCCGAGGGATCGCGGCGCAGCACCTCGTAGTACTCGGGCGGCGGACGCGCTCCGCCCAGCACCCTTCCCAACTCCTCGACGTCGGTCTGGGCAGCCGCCGGGTCCGCCATGAGCAGGGCTGAGACGCCCCCGAGGGCAGCGGCGGCACGCCACCACGTCGGCGGGCGGCCGGCGTGCCAGTTTCGAAGGGCACTCAGCACAAGTTCCACAGTGTCACTCCTGGTGCCGCTGTAGTACCCAGATCCGCCAAATCCGTGCCCTCTTCGGTTGCGGGCTCTCAGAACCTAAGGGTGTGGACTAGAATAGCGACGCCGCTCCCCACCAGGGCTCCCACAACGACATCGGACGGGAAGTGCTTCGCAGACGCAACACGCAGCACCGCGATCCCCGCCGCCGTGGCCATGGCTGCCAGCTTCGGCGCGAGCCCCCGCTCGGGATTGTTGAGCCAATAGCTCGTAGCGATCGAGAACGCCAGCGCCGCGTGACCCGACGGCATCGAACGCTGGTTGATGACCTCGTTCGCCGCCTCGGGCGCGACCTCAGTGTAGAGCACGGGCCGCTCCCGAGCGATCAGCGACTTGCTCACACCGATCACCCCCATGGTCCACGCCATGGTCTCGAGTTCGGCCAGCACCCGCCGCTGGCCCTCCGGGCCGAACAGGGTGTGCGCCAGTGTGCCGCTCGCCAAACCCAGCATGAGCAGGTCGCTCGCGGTGGCGTAGCTCCGAACCGGCGGCCGGATGATCCACCGGTCGAAGGCCGGCACCGACCGGGGGTCGCACGGCGCGCACGGCGCCGGTCCCTCCCCCGTGTCCAGCAGCAGCGAAAACCCGAAGACCGCCCCAGCGCCGCCGAAGGACACGGCCTGGTCGGCGTGGACCCACGGATCCGCAGCAAGCTCTTGCGAGACAGCCGATTGTGCACCGCCCGCCACGAGAGTGGCTAACAGCAATAGGGAGGCGCACTTGTGCGACACCGTGACGCTCGATAGTATGGTAGGATTCAAATCGCCCGCTCCAGGCGCATGGGGTTCCTCCAACCGTCTTCTTCACCGAGTCGAGGGCTCGTGGACACGCAGACGTTACAACAGGTCGCGCTTTTCGAGAAGTGCAAGAATTTTACTCGGGCGCGTGAGGCCCAGGCCGCCGGCCTGTATCCCTACTTCAAGCCGATCTCGAAGGCGGAAGACACGGTCGTCGTCATCGAAGGCAAGGAGCGGGTGATGATGGGCTCCAACAACTACCTGGGACTTACACAGCATCCCAAGGTGTTGGAGGCCGCCAGGAACGCGCTCGAGCGCTACGGCTCTGGCTGCACGGGGAGCCGATTCCTCAACGGGACGCTCGACCTGCACGAACTGCTCGAGGCCCGCCTGGCAGAGTTCTTCGGCAAGGAGGCGGCGCTCGTCTTCTCGACCGGGTACCAGGCCAATCTCGGCTTGATCTCGGGCTTGGTGGGTCGCGGTGACGTGGTGCTGATCGACAAGCTCGATCATGCCTCGATCGTCGACGGCGCCAAGATGTCGTTCGGCGAGACGCAGCGGTTCGGGCACGGGAACCTCAAGCAGCTCGAGCTGTTGCTCCAGCGGTATCAGGATCGGGGGACGCTGGTCATTGTCGACGGTGTGTATTCCATGGAGGGGGACATCGCCGACGTCCCGTCGCTGCTGAAGCTGACGCAGCGGTACGGGGCGGCTCTGGCGGTGGACGACGCCCATTCGGTGGGCGTGCTGGGCCCGAAAGGCGACGGGACGGCGGCACACTTCGGGCTCGCGAACGACGTTGAGCTCGTGGTAGGGACGTTTTCGAAGTCGCTGGCGTCGATCGGCGGTTTCGTGGCCGGCTCCGAGTCCGTGATTCACTTCCTGAAGCACCACAGCCGGCCGTTGATCTTCACGGCAGCCCTGCCGCCGGCCAACACCGCAGGCGTCTTGGCGGCGCTGGACATCCTGATCGCCGAGCCGGAGCGTCGTGCCCGGCTGTGGGACAACACGCGGCAATTCCAGGAAGGGTGTCGGAGCCTGGGCTTCGACATCGGGAACACCCAGACACCCATCATTCCCGTGCTGATCGGCTCGCTCGAGCACACGTTCATGTTCTGGCGCCAGCTGTACGATGGGGGCGTGTTCACCAATCCGGTCGTGCCGCCCGCCGTGCCGCCGGACGAGTGTCGGCTCCGTGTGAGCCTCATGGCGACCCACTCCACCGATCAGATCGACGCCGTGCTGGAGGTGTTCGGACGCTTGGGCAAGGCATCGGGGGTCATTTGAGTGAGCCCGTGGTCGTGCGGCGCGTCGAGGGCGCCGCCGACCTCAGCCGTTTCATCGATCTTCCCTACCGCCTGCACCGGGGCGACCCGATCTGGGTCGCCCCGTTGCGAATGGACGTCCGCACCCTCCTCTCCCGCACGAAGAACCCGTTCTTCCAGCGGGCCGATGCCGTCTACTTCCTCGCCGAGCGGAACGGTGCCGTCGTGGGGCGGATCGCCGCCATTCACAACCGCGCGCACAACGAGTTCCACGACGACAAGGTCGGGTTCTTCGGATTCTTCGAATGCATCAATGACCAGGCGGTCGCCGACGCACTGTTCAAGCGCGCGGCAGCGTGGCTCGGTGAGCGGGGGCTCGACACCATGCGCGGACCGGCGTCGTTTTCGACCAACGACGAGTGCGGTCTGCTGGTGGGCGGGTACGAGCACCCGCCGACGGTGCTGAACCCGCACAATCCTCCTCATTATCAGGCGCTGATCGAGCAGGCAGGGTTTCAAGGGGTGAAGGATCTCCTCCTGTACCAGAGCGCGGGGACGGAGCTTCCGGAGCGGCTCGGTCGCGCGGCCGAGAAGGTCGCCAAGCGCATGCACCTCACCCTACGGTGTCTGGACATGAAGCGGTTCTATGAGGAAGTGGACCGCATCAAGCCGCTCTACAATCAGGCGTGGGAGAAGAATTGGGGCTTCGTCCCCATGACGGATGCCGAGATCGACCATCTGGCGAAGCAGTTGAAGCCGATCGTGGATCCGAACCTCGTGGTGTTTGCGGAGCGCGAGGGCCAGCCGATCGGTTTCGCGGCGGCCATCCCAGATATGAACGTTGCACTCAAGGCCAATCCCTCCGGCCGGCTGTTCCCGGGCATCCTCAAGGTGTTGTGGCGGGCTCGCGGCATCTCGCGGCTCCGCATCCTGCTCCTCGGGGTGATCAAGGAGTTCCGCGGCACCGGGGCAGCCGAGTTGATGTATCACCACATCTGGACGACCGGCGTGGGGCGAGGGTACACCTGGGGCGAAGCCGGTTGGGTTCTCGAGGACAACGTGCCCATGAACAAGGGATTGGAGTTCATGGGATTCGAGAAGTACAAGCGACTCAGGATGTACGACCGACCGTTGTGAAGGTCTTCGTCACCGGCGCGACCGGTTTCGTCGGTTCTCACCTCGTCAACGCCCTCCTTCGCCAGGGACATCGCGTCTCTGGCCTGGCACGCAACCCGGCGAAGGCGGGCCGTCTCTTCAGCCCCGGCTCGTTGGACATCGTTCGGGGCGACCTGGACGATTCAGCTGCCCTCGCGGCCGGCGCGACAAACGCCGACCTGGTGTTCCACGTCGCGGGACTCACGGCGGCCCGGGACCTGGACGAGTTCCTGACGGTGAACGGCGCCGGGACCGAGCGGGTGCTGAACGCCACCGCCGAGGCGGCTCCGCGGCTCAGGCGCTTCGTGTATGTCTCGTCGCTGGCCGCCGTAGGCCCGACGCACCGCGGGTCGCCCGCAACCGAAGACACCGGACCGCGTCCCGTGAGCAACTACGGCATGAGCAAGCTGGCGGGAGAGGCGGCAACGCGCGTGAGTCCACTGCCGTGGACCATCATTCGACCGCCCGCGGTCTACGGACCTCGGGACCTCGAACTCCTGCGAGTGTACAAGCTGGCCCGTTTCGGTCTCGCGCCCGTGTTCGGCGACGGCAGGCAGGAACTCTCGTTCGTCCACGTCGCCGACCTGGTGAACGCGCTGATCGTCGGGGCTACGGAAACCGATCCCGGCAGGGTGTACTTTGCCTGCCACCACGAGATCGTGACGATGCGGGAGTTCGTGGACCTGGTGCACGACGCGGTGCAGCAGGTCGTGTCCGCGGACCGCCGTGACCGTCGCACTCCTCGCCGCCTGCGCATTCCGATCTGGATGGCCAGGCGCGTGCTCACTGCCAATGGGACCC
>CAYGCN010000057.1:0-8808 GCA_964348385.1 uncultured Gemmatimonadaceae bacterium | reverse complement strand
TCTGTCGGGCTATGCCACGCCGGTAGAGAACATGCCTGACTGGCTGCAGTGGCTGACCCAGACCAATCCGATCACCCACTTCATTGTGATCTGCAAGAGCGTCTTTCTCAAAGATGCACCTGCCTCGGTCATACTTTGGCACGTCTGGCCTATGGTTCTGATCGCAGTTGGTACTCTGTCTGCAGGCGCCTGGTTGTTCCGGCGCCGGACGCTCCTCTCGGCCGACAAGAGCCGAGAACTCCTGGCCGACGCATGGACGTGCTCGTCGAATGCACTGGAGCGTGACGCCGGTTGGGCGGCCCGGATCCCCTTGCAAGAGGGGTTGCCGGCGACAGCCAGCTGGTACCGCGAGCACGGGTGGTTGTGAGGCCCGTCGACTGGCTCCTCGCCGGGTACGTGGCATTCGTGACCGGTCTCGTCCTGCGCCGAGGAGGCATCGGTGCGTCCACACCGTGGATCCTCGTGGCCCATCTCCTCTTCGTCGTGCTGCTGGTATTGTTCGGGCGGCATCGCTCGTACGGGCGCCTGGGCCGCACGCTCCACGATCTGTACCCGCTCATTCTCCTCATGCCGTTCTACACGGAGCTTGGCATCATCGGCATGGATCGGGGTCTGGAGCGCATTCTGACCAACGATGCCGTGGTGCAGCGGTGGGAGGAATGGTTGTTCGGAAGTCAAATCTCCTATGAATGGATACGTCGCTCGCCGTCCGTATGGTGGTCTTCCGTCCTGCACCTCTCCTATCTGACCTACTACCCGATCGTCGTCGTGGGTCCCATCCTGCTGGTGATGCGTCGTCGGCGGACCGAGACGCATCGGGTGGTGTTCGTCACGATGGCTGCCTACGTGGCGTGCTACGTGGTCTTCCTGTTGTTCCCCGTCGCGGGACCGAACTACGCGTTCCCGCACCCCACCGGCCCTGTGCGAGATACGTGGAGCGCCGAAGCGGTCTACGCCGTGCTTGGCAGCGGGTCGTCAGTGGGTACGGCGTTTCCTTCATCGCACGTTGCAGCCGCCGTGGCGGCGATGCTCGGGCTGTGGTCGGAATGGAAGCCGCTCGCGTGGGCGCTGGCGATCCCCGTGGGCCTGCTCGTCGTGTCCACCGTCTACTGCCAGATGCACTACGGCATCGACGCCCTCGCCGGGATCGCCGTCGCCGTGGCAGCAATGATCGCCGGTCACCTCGTCGGACGCGACTCGACGGATACGGCCCCGCGCCTTGCCTTTTGAGTGCGATCGCCGAACTTGTCACACACCATGCTGAGATCGCTCCCCACCATCGGACACGCCCAGGACACGCCCCGCCAGGAAGGGAAGGGGGGTGAACGCATGATGCCGGCTCGCGGTCTCCGACGGTGTCGCCGACTCGTCAACGGGTAAGCCACCATGCCGACGCCTCCCCAATGCAGCGGCATCGGCCCTCAGTGCCGTGAACTCGAGGTGACCCTTCACATCGCCGATCTGGAAGAGGACAATCCCACGTTCCACGACGCCGCCGCCACCTGGCTCCTGGGACACACCGAGCGGATTCACATGGGGAAGCCCTACGTGCTCGGCACCGATATGCTCGTCGATGCCGTCATCCGCGTGCCGTGCAAATACCTCGACCTTCAGGAAGACGGCATGACCAGAGACGGAACCGACGGTGCTTCGCAGCGTTCGGCGCACTGTCGGGCACATGGCTTCACGGCACTCCCGCCACGCACGCCTCCTCCGCACCCGAACGGAACGCAGGAGCGCCAGCTTCGGAATGGGAAATACGTCGTGGTGTTCAAGGGGCGGCAACATGCCTTGCCTTTGCCACTCAAACGAGCGGTCCAGCGCGCCCTCCCCGTCGTGAAGCAACACAACCCGTGTGTCGGTGCCCCGTGCCGCACCGCCGACAACCGGCGTGGTGCCGCGTGTTGCCGTGATCTGACGCTCGACGTCGTCGTGCACGAGTCCGAAACCGACCTCGAACGGCTGCTCCGGTCCCGGAAGTCACCGTACGTGTGCAAGCTCAAACGCACCAGTCCGAACCTCGTGGAGTGCGAGGTGATTTCGGCGTGCGCCTATCTTGCGGATGACGGGATCAACTGCGCCTTGCACGACCGGCTCCTGCCCAACGGCCGACCGGCCAAGCCGGCCATCTGCTCGGAGTGGCCGGATCTGGACCCGGACGACACTGGTCATCCGGGCTGTGTGCTGTTGAAGGATTGACGCGGAGGGCGAACACGTCCCCGACGGCGTCGCGTCAGCGGCGGCGGACTTCCCGACGAAGCATGGCCAGCACGTCCGGATCCAGCGGATACTGTTTCTCGAACGCCGCCGCAGTCCCCCGCCCGGTCCACGCACCGCCCGCCGCCTCGAGGAAGGCCCGGCGGTAGCCGGAGAGTTGTGCCGGCGAATAGAACTCCAGCAGGATCGCGCCGGACCGCACGGCGGCACGCGCTCGTACCTCCTCAAGCTCGGACGCGTCGTAGCGCTCGGGATCGATGACACGGTCGACCACGGCGAACGCGATCTCCTTCACGATGCCGTACAGCGGCGCATCGGCACCCCCATCAACGGGCATCCACACCGCGATCAGTTGGGGCTGACCTCCGGCCGGATTCGCTTGCTGCAGCCGGCCTTCGGGCCCGAGCGCGGGTGACGGAATCAGAATGCCGGAGCCGAGACCTGCGCGCGCCAGGAACCGATCGAGATCCAACGCCAGGCCGTATGTCCAGCGGCGGTTCAATTCGAGCAGCTGATCGGTGGCCGCATTTCCACCGCGTTCCCAGAATCCGGCGAAGAACACTGCGTACTCCTCCTCAAGCGCCTCCACCAGCCTCCTCATGACCCGACGCTGGCTGGCCGTCTGGAGCGCCTGCGCCATGACCAGGGCTCCGAACCGCACGTCGCGGCCCGACCGCAGGGCATTGCGCGCTCTCCCGTCCGCCACGGCGTCGAGTGCGCGAAGCATGTCGAGGGGACCCGCCGGGTAGAAATAGAGCGGCGCGAAGTGCAGGAGCGAGAGCGTCCCGTCGCCCTCGATCGCCTGCTTGATACCGGCACCGGCGTCATCGAGCTTCGTCGGGTAGACCCCCAGCCGCTCTTTCTCCTCCCGAACCCTGCTGGCGTAGGCCTCACTGTACAACGGGAGCAAGCCGGAACCCTCGACACCGATCACCGCCAGTCCGTGGAACCAGAGGTCCACCGCAGCGTTTCGCTCGAGTTGCCACACGCCGCGGTCCGCGTGGGGCTGCCGCGGGGCAGATGTGCGCTCGCCCCGCCGTGGCTGGCGCTGGACCTGGGCGTCCAGGGAAGGGACGGTCCACGTGAGCCCGACAGCGAGCGCTGCCACGACCTGGATGACCGTCGTTCGTTTCGACAACTGGGAACACTGTGGGACCATGCTCATGACCCGAAGTATCGACGACCGGTTGATCTCGAGCAAGCGCGCACGCACCGGCCCCGATGTGCAAACGAGAGGGCCTCGCTCGTCCTCCTGGGTAGACCATGCAGCGAGGAAGTCATGAAAGTCCTTCTCAGCGCATTGCTTATGGGCCTGATCGCGGCCCCGCTTGCGGCACAGGGCTGGATCGAGCCACCGCCACACCGCCGGCCCGAATTCGGCGTCACCAAAGTCCGAACGGTGGTCTCGGTACGGGTGACGGGTCGGGTGGCCGCCATCGAGGTGGAGGAGTGGTTTCGGAACGAGGGCGGCGGCTTGGGCGAAGGCGACTATCTGTACCCGCTCCCCGGAGAGGCGGTGTTTTCCAACTTCTCCCTCTTCCAGGGTGACGAGGAGCTGCGCGGCGAGACCATGGATGCCGCGCAGGCCCGCGCGATCTACGAGGAGATCGTCCGTCGCAAGCGCGACCCCGCGCTCATCGAGCTGGCTGGACATGGCCTCATCCGGGCCCGCGTGTTTCCGATCGGGCCGGGCGAGACGCGCAAGATCACGCTGCGGTACACCCAGGTTCTGCGCCGGAGCGGGGACGGGCTGCAGTTCCGCTATGCAGCCGGTGGGCGGACGGGACGCTCGTCGCTCGAAGGCGTGACGGGCCTGCGACCGCAGCAGGGAGCACCGGTTCCGCTTGCCTTCACGCTCTGGATCGACAACGCCAACGAGTTCCGTGACCCCTTCTCCCCCACCCATCAGGTGGACGTGACCCGGGATGACGGCACGTTGCGTGTGCGGCCACGAGGCGAGCTGAACGGGGACTTCTCGTTGTTCCTCCCGTTTGCCCGCTCGGTGGTCGGCATCACCCTGGCCACGCATCGCGCCTCGGGTGAGGACGGGTACTTCATGCTCACACTGTCACCAGGTCGGCCCGACGGGCGCACCGTGCCGAGGGACGTGACCATCGTGCTCGACGTGTCGGGCTCGATGTCCGGTAGCAAACTGGACCAGGCCAAGGCGGCACTTCATCAGCTGCTCGGCTCGCTGGAACGCGCCGACCGGTTCCGGCTCATCGCGTTCAGCAGCAGCGTGCGAACTCATGCCGCCACATGGTCGGGCGCGGGAGCGGGCGATCTGCGTAGCGCCCGTCACTGGGTGGACGGGCTCTCCGCCGACGGTGGGACGAACATCGCCGGTGCCCTCGAGGAGGCCTTTCGCGTACGCACCTCCGCCGGGCGGCTGCCGATCGTGGTCTTCCTGACCGACGGACTCCCCTCGGTGGGCGAACGCAATCCCGAGCGTATTGCCGCCCAAGCTGAAGCAGATCGCGGTGGTGTCCGCGTCTTCGCCTTCGGGGTCGGCCACGACGTGAACACCTACCTCCTGGATCGGCTGTCCGCGGCCGGACGCGGCAGCACCCAGTACGTGCAGCCAGGCGAGGACGTGGAAGTAGCCCTGGGCATGCTCGCCGCGAAGATCCGCCATCCGGTGCTGACCGACCTGGAGATCGCGGACGCGCCCGTGGAGTTGACCGAGATCTACCCGTCGACGCTGCCCGACCTGTTTGCCGGTGAAGAGCTGATCGTGTTCGGGCGGTACCGCGGAACGGATCGAGCGCGCACGGGTGCGGTGGCGATCCGCGGTCGTCGCGACGATCGGCACGAGCAGTATCGGACCCAGGTGACGTTTCCCGTGCATCAACTCGACAACGATTTCATCCCCCGGCTCTGGGCATCGCGCAAGATCGGCGTGCTCGCGCGTGAGATCCGGCTCGGTGGACCGAACCCCGAGCTGGAGGAGGAGATCCGGCGCACGGCCCTGCGGTACGGCCTGCTGAGCGAGTACACCTCGTATCTCGTGCAGGAGCCGCAGGACGTGGCGAACGTTCCGGCAGGGGCGCCCCCGCGTCGGTCCGCCGCCATGCCGTCGACAATGGTGGGCGCGCGCGCCGTCGCCGCAGCGGAGCAGGCGCGGGCACGACGCGAGGCCAAGTCGACGCTCGAGCTCGAGGCCGCCGACGAGGTGCTGCTCGGCCGCGGCCACGTCGGCCAGGCTCGCCACGTCGCCGGTCGCTTGTTCAAGGACCAGAACGGGGTCTGGACCGACCTTCAGCATGATTCGGCCAGGCGCGTCGTTCGGATCGCGGCGTTCAGCGATGCGTACTTCGCGGTGCTCGCCGCGTTGCCGGAGCTCAAGCCGTATGTGACGGAGTTCGGCTCGGTCATCGTGTCCGGTGATCGCGTTGCCATCCACATCGATGACGCGGGCACCGAACGGCTGTCGGCCCAGGCGGTCCAGCGGCTAGTGCGTGAGTTCCGCGCCCGCTAAACTGCTCACTGTGAGCACCGATTGGGCGGGCGTGTATCGAGAGACCTTTGCGGACCTGGTCCGCTTCCTCCACCGCAAGGTGTGGGACGCGGACCGGGCCCAGGACCTCGCGCAGGAGGTGTTCGTGCGAGCACTCGGACAGGATCCGGAGAACCCCCGCGCCTGGTTGTTCACCGTCGCGGCCAACCTCGCGCGCGACGAGGCCCGGACGGCCGTGCGGCGACGCCAGCACCTCACCCTCATCCGGGGGGAGGCCCAGCAGGTCACCGCACCGGATCCCGCCGAGGAGCTGGAGCGCGCACAGCAGGTCGAGGCAGTGCGTCGGGCACTCGCCCAGTTGAGCGAGCGCGACCGGGAGGTGCTGCTCCTGTGGGACGCTGGGTTCGACTACGAGGAGATTGCGGCGCAGACCGGCTTGGCCACCGGTGCCATCGGAACGACGCTCGCCCGGGCGCGGCGACGCCTGGTCGAGGCCCATGACGCGTTGGAGGCGAAAGATGTCGCACGTTGACGAGGGCATGCTCCACGCCTACCTGGACCACGCCGACCGGCCGTCGGGGGAGTGGCGCGCGGTGGAAGATCATCTGGCCAGCTGTGCGGACTGCCGCCAGCGGCTCGACGACGCGCGGGCGCTCCGCGAGCGCGCTGCCGTGATCCTCGAAGCGTCCGGGCCTGCCGCCGTACCGGTGCCTCCGTTCGACACGGTGCTGGCGCGCGCAGGCGGGAAAGCGCCCCGACGCGTGTTGGGCATCGGTCGGCTCCGTGCCCTCGGGTGGGCCGCCTCCATCGCGTTGGCCGTGGGTGTCGGGTGGATGGCGCGCGGGGCCCTCAACCCGCTTCGGAGTCCCGAGCAGTCGCGCACGGCGCGGACGCCCCAGACCGTGATGCTCGACTCGGCCATCCCGAGTTCGGCGGCCGGAGCCCCGGTCGACACCTCCCGGCCCGAGGAGGTGAGGACCACGACCGTGACGACGTCCGGAAGGCGAAGTGTCGCGGACGCCGCAGAGCGGTTGCGAAGCGCCTATGAAGTGACCGAGGAGGCCAAGGCTGCTGAACAGGGCGTGATCGGTCGGCACGACGCTCCGCAGCGGAACGCCGCCGAACCCGTGCAGACTCCCTTGCAGGAGGAACCCTCCGCGGCGGCACCCCAGGCCAGGCTCGCCCAAGACGTCGGAGCGGCCGTCGCGGAACGACGAGAGCAACCGGTCCAAGCTCGCGCAGCGGCGCTGGAAGCCGCTTCGACGACCGGACAGTGGGTCGAGGCCGACTCCGCCGAAGCGGCCGGACGGTTGGGCGAGGCACTTCACGTCGTGCCGGGCGTGCCCGTGGTGAGGATCGATCGTGAGGCACGCAAGGATGGACGAGCCGTGCGCGTCGTTCAGGATGTGGACGGCGTTTCGCTCGAGATCCTTCACCGGCCCGTGGCGGAGCTCGAAGGACAGATGGTAGACAGGATGGCCGATGACGCGCCCGGTGAGGTCGATGCCTCGGGGGCGACGATCACGATCGTGCGAGGGTCGGTGGTGCTGACACTGCGGGCGAGCCTCACGCCCGACTCACTCAGGTCACTGGCCGCTCGTATCCCCTAGACGGCGGATCCGGATCAGCTCGGCGACGACGGATACGGCGATCTCCGCGGGCGTGTCGGCTCCGATATGCTCGCCGATCGGCACGCGAACACGTTCCAGGGCCGCGCGCGGGACACCGCGCTCCGCCAGTGCCTTCCAGATCACGGTCTTCTTGCGCGCGCTCCCAAGCATGCCGACGTAGCGAGCCTCCGAAGCGGCCGTGGCTTCGACGATCTCCGCATCGAACCGATGGCCGCGGGTCGTGGCCAACACGTAGTCGTCAGCGTCGAGCCGCACGCGTTCCAAGAAGGCACGGAGGTCTTCTACCACAACCTCGTCCACGCCCGGAAGGCGCTCCGGATCGGCAAACTCGCGCCGGTCGTCGATCACCACCACGTAGAACCCCGCGCGGGCCGCGAGCCGCGCGATCTCGTTGCCGACGTGCCCCGCCCCGAACACCAGCACACGGGGGAGACGCGGAACCGGCTCGACAAACAGGCCCTGCTCCTCGTCGACGGTGGGAAGCGCCACGATCGTCCCACCGTCCATGCCAGACCCTGGCAGCCCTGTACCGACCACGCGATCGCCGATCCGAGCCTCCTTGGCGGGTCCGTTCGGCCACTCGAGCGCCGTCGACACGACAGCGGGCGCGCGCTGGACGATTGCCCCCGCCACGGCGCGGTACAGCTCGGCCAGCTCGGCGATTACGGGTTCGAGGAAGAACTCCGCCGTTCCTCCGCAGGACAACCCCACGTCGCCCGCGAGGTCCGCGTTGAGGGTATGACGCACCACGGCTGGCGTGCCGCGCTTTGCGGCTTCCAGCGCCTGCCCCATCACGTCCGCCTCCGTGCACCCACCTCCGATCGTGCCCCAGGACCCGCCTCCGCCGGCCACCACCAGCTTCGCGTCGCGGGCCATGGGCAGTGAGCCACGGTGACGGCACACCGTTGCCATCGCGCCCGGCGCACCAGTCTCGGCCAGCTCGGCGGCCGCCAACCAGACGGCAGCGCGATCGCTCATATACGGGGCAACTCCTCCAGCGCCGCATCTGCGCGTCGGAGGTGAGGGATCACGATCGAGCCGCCGACCACGAGCCCGACCGCAAACGCCTCGAACAGCTCGTCATTGGTGGCACCCTCCTCTCGACAGCGAATCAAGTGGTACGTGATGCAGTCGTCACAGCGGAGGACCATCGATGCGGTCAGTCCCATCAGTTCCTTGGTCTTCGCGTCGAGGACACCCGACTCGTAGGTGCGCGCATCGAGCGCGAAGAACCGGTTGATCGTGAGATTCCCGGCCGCCTGGATGGCCGTGTTCATCTTCTCACGAAAATGCCGAAACGCTTCGAGGTCGTCGTGGGATGAGGTGGGAGGCATGCCTACTCCGGACGGGCGAGTCACCAAGCGGTAATCTAATCGGGAGGCAAACCACCGCGACAAACGAAGACCCGCATGGCACCTCCGCCTGCGGACATCACACTCCCTCGACGCGCTAGTGGTGACCCGTCAACTCCGCCTTGGCCAACAGCCGCGGGCTCACCATCGG
>CAYGCN010000056.1:0-17322 GCA_964348385.1 uncultured Gemmatimonadaceae bacterium | reverse complement strand
CTGGATCATGGTGCCCATGGCGCCATCGAGGATGAGGATGCGCTCACGGCTGAGCTCACTCAGGCGTCCGCTGCGCGTCCGGTCGGTCATCAGGTGGCTGCCCCCGTCCAATCGTCCTGTCGATTTCCGTTCATCAATGAAAAACCCCCGTCGCCAAAACGCGCCGGGGGGCGGGCTTTTTAGCGACTTGTTTAACGTGGCCGCAATACGCCGCAAATCACCACGGTCTTCGATTGTGCTCCCAATGTACTACGCCCTCGTCGCCGGCGCCATCCGGCGGCTTGCCTCTCACGCGACCCCAAGCCGGTGCAGCACATCTGCCCGTCGAAGTCCCGCGATGGTGACCCGTTTTCGTCGGCCGCCGAGGCCGGCCACGATCCGTATCGCGGCAGATGGAACGCCGAGCCTTTCGGCGAGGAATGCGATCAGCGCCTCGTTGGCCGCACCGTCCACCGGCGGAGCCGATAGCCTGATCTTGATGGCATCGCCGTGCCAGCCACTCACCTCCGTCCGACGAGCCCGGGGCTGCACGTGGAAGGCGAGGGACACCTCGTCTCGCATGGGGAACGCCCTACCTGATGCCTTCAGAAGTGAGCCTGGCCCGTCGCCTGCGCGTCACGGCGCTACAGGATCCCGAGCAGGGTCTCGCGGAGAACGAGGATCAGAAACCAGGCGACGATCGGGGTGATGTCGATGGTGCCCAGCGGCGGGATCACCCGCTGCAGCGGCCGCACGATCCAGTCCGTGAGAACGTAGAACGGCCTCATCCAGCGGTGGAACGGTCCCAGCCCCAGCCACGACCCGACGACCCGGACGATTAGGGCGATCAACAGCAGGCCCGACCCGTAGTAGACGACCAGCCCGATCAGGCCACTCACCCCTCGTTCCGCGGCCTGGGCGGTACGCCGGGCCGTCATCGCGATCCAGTCCAGCGCGGTGATGATCAGGATCCCGCCGACCACGCTGATCCCCAGCAGCCACCATCCCGCGTTCTGTGGGTTGCCTCCTCGGCGCAGCAGGAAGCTCTCGACCGGCTGGAGCACGGGATCGGACACCTTGCGAACCAGTTGGCCGGTACGGCCGAACGGATTGATGCGCTTGGTTCGGACCGCCCACGTCCCGGCAGCCACGGCGCCGCTGAAGACGAAGACGCCGAAGACGGCGTATCAAATGAGATCGAATACCATGGAATCCGGTCCTGATCGTCCTCGCCCGTAAATGCCGTCGTCCCGTGACGTCCGCGCTACCTGGTGATGCATCGCAAGGTCTCGCTGTCCCGGCCCCCTCGTCAAGTGAGGAGCGCGCGCGAGGATATGGTTGGATTCCGCTGGTGGGTCGTACATCTTGTAGCTCACAGCGGTATCGTGTGACGACGCGCGGCGGGGGATACGGTGGGCCTACTCGATTTCCCGATCAAGCTCGGACGATGGATTCGCTACGGACTCAACCCGCCGGAGCTGGTCATCGTTCACCACCCTCGCTATTCGTCGCTCAAACTCGGCCGGCTCTTCGACTCGGCGCGGGCTGACAAGATTTTGGCGTTTCTTACAGACCGGGATCTGGTGCGCCGCCAGGACATCAGCCGACCACGGTCCTCCTCGCTCGAAAACATTCTCCGTGTCCACCGCCCCGAATACGTAGAGTCCCTGTCCGACTCCAACACCATTGGGACTATCCTCGGCGTCCCGGTTAACGAGACGCAGGCATACGAGGCGCTGGACCTGTTCCGCCTCGCCGTCGGCGGGACGATCCAGGCCACACGCCTGGCACTCCGCACCGGCAAGGTGGCTGTTCACATGAGCGGTGGCTTCCACCACGCGACCCCCGACGAGGGAATGGGGTTCTGCGTCTACAACGACGTGGCGATTGCGATCGCTCGCCTTCGCGCCCGAGGGTTCGACGAGCCCATCCTGGTCGTCGATCTCGACCTGCACGACGGCAACGGCACCAGGGCGGCGTTTGCCGCTGATCCCAGTGTCTACACCTTCTCGATTCACAACATTCCTTGGGACGACCGCGAGGCGGTCGCGTCCACCAGTGTGGCGCTGGGAAGCGACGTGACCGACGAGGTCTTTCTCCGCACCCTGACCGAGCTCTTGCCGCCGATCGTCGAGGCACACCGTCCGGGATTGGTGGTATACGTCGCCGGGGTGGATGGTGCCGCTGACGACGCGCTGGGTGACTGGCGGCTGACGGCCGAGGGAATCCTCGAGCGGGATCGGTTTGTCGTTGGCCTGTTGCGAACCGAGACACGGGCCAGGCCGCTCGTGGTCGTGCTCGCCGGAGGGTACGGCTCGTCGGCCTGGCGGTATTCCGCTCGGTTCTTCGGGTGGCTTGTTGGCGGAGAGGTCATCGAGCCGCCGGATGATGCCGAGCTGGTGCTGAAGCGATTCCGAGCCATTTCCCGGGAGTGGGATGCAAAGTCGCCCAAGGTTCCGGACGACGACGATTGGGGCCTCACGGAGGAGGATCTTCTGGGCCTCGTCACGCACCAGGAGATGCGGTTTCTCGGGACGTTCTCCAGGCACAGCGTCGAGCTTCAGCTCGAGCAGCTGGGCATCCTGGCGACGGTGCGAATGCTGGGGTTCGCCTCGCCCACGCTCGTGCTCGACCGCCCCCGAGGACTCGACCAGGTGCTTCGACTCTACGGTGGCCCGGACCGCACCGACCTCCTCATGGAACTGAAGGCTTCACGAAGTCGGAGCATCGTGCCCGACGCCGAGGTGATCGAGATCGCGTGGCTGTTGCTTCAGAATCCCCGAGCGTCGTTCACCGCCAACCGTCCGCAGCTGCCGGGACAGGAACATCCGGGGCTGGGATTGCTCCGGGAAGTCGTCAGCTGGCTGATCGTCGTCTGTGAGCGACTGCGGCTGGACGGTATCGCGTTCGTGCCATCACAGTATTACATGGCCGGCGTGGGAGCGCGGCACCTGAAGTTCGTCGACCCGGCTCACCAGGGTCGGTTCGAGGCCCTCCATGCCACTCTCAAGACACTCGGTTTTGCGCGGGCAAATCAGGCGCTCACCGACGGCGCTATCGTCGATGATGCTTCGGGAGAGATCGTGCGCTGGGAACCGCGGCCCATGGTCCTGCCGGTGAGTGGTCGGCTCCGAGCCCGGATCGCCGGCCGCCAGTACCGGGAAGCCGTCGAGCGGGCTCGATCCCGTTTCTCGTTCAGACTGCAGGGATAGGTGTCCCGCTCTCACTCCAACGCTTCGGTCACCAAACGCAGTTGCTCTGCGGCGTGTGCTGCCGGGTACCCCTCCGCCGGACTCGACCGCTCGGGCCGAGAGATGTAACGGAGCTCGAGCGGCGTGCGCATCGCCGTGGTGAGGGCCGGGATGGCCCACTTGCGGGCGCCCATGTTCATGGGCTCTTCCTGCAGCCACACCACTTCCTTGAGATTGGGGTACGAGGTGATGAGCGCGCCGACGTGTCCCGCGGGGAACGGATACATCAGCTCCAGCCGGGCGACGGCGACGTGCGCGGCTTCGGGGCGACGGTCCGACGTGACCACGTCGTAGTACACCTTGCCCGCGCAGAAGACCAGCCGAGTCACGTCATTCCGGTCTCCCGGAAGCGCCGGGTCGTCGAGCACGGGGTGGAACGTGTCCGACACGAGCGCCTCGGGGAGCGACGTCGCCTGTGGAAGGCGCAGCAGGCTCTTGGGCGTCATGACGATGAGTGGTCGGATCTCCGAGTGCTTGGCCTGGCGGCGCAGCAGGTGGAAATACTGCGCCGGCGTCGAGCAGTTGGCGACCCGGATGTTCCCCTCGGCGCCGAGCGCCAGATAGCGCTCGAGTCGTGCGCTCGAATGTTCCGGTCCCTGCCCCTCGTACCCGTGCGGGAGCAGCATGGTCAGCCGGGTGGTCTGCCCCCACTTGGCAAGTCCCGCGATGACGAACTGGTCGATCACGACCTCAGCGCCGTTGGCGAAGTCCCCGAACTGTGCCTCCCACAGGACCAGGGCCTCGGTGGCCGCGACACTGTAGCCGTACTCGAAACCGAGTGCCGCGTACTCCGAGAGCGGTGAGTTGTGCAGCTCCATCGACGCCTTCGCGCCGGAGAGGTGCTGGATCGGTGTGTAGGGCTCTCCGGATTCGGCGTCGAACCAGGTGAGATGCCGCTGACTGAACGTTCCCCGCACGGTGTCCTGTCCGATCAGTCTGACGGGAACCCCCTCCGTCACCAGAGATGCGTAGGCCAAGATCTCAGCGTGTGCCCAGTCGATCGGCGTCCCGTCCGCCACCGCAGCACGCTGCCGGTCGATCACGCGCTTCAACTTGCGATTGATACCGAACCCCTCGGGGACGCGGAACAGCTCTTCGTTCAGCTTCCGCAGCTCTGCGTGCTCGACCGCCGTTTTGGGTTCGTCGACGGCGGTCCACAAGCCGGAGATTCGCACGGGCTCCTTGCCCGCCACGGCGCGCTGCTCGAGGTCGCTCCGGAGCCGAGTCTGGGTGTCAGCGAGGTCGGCATAGGCCTGGTCCATCATGGCGCTGGCCTGATCGGCATCGACCACCCCTTGGTCGATGAGCGTCTTGGCGTACAACTCCCGGACCGTGGGATGGGCGTCGATCAGTCGATACATCTCGGGCTGGGTGTAGCGCGGCTCGTCGCCCTCGTTGTGCCCGTGCCGTCGGTAGCCGACCAGGTTGATCACCACGTCCCCCTGGAACTTCTCCCGGTACATCATCGCCAGCCGCACCGCTGCGAGGCACGCTTCCGGGTCGTCCGCGTTGACATGCACGATCGGCACGTCGAATCCCTTGGCCAGGTCGCTGGCGTAATCGGTCGAGCTGGCTTCGCGCTGCGGCGTGGTGAACCCGATCTGGTTGTTCGCGATGAGGTGGAGCGTGCCGCCGGTACGGTAGCCGTCGAGCCGAGCGAGGTTGAGCGTCTCCGCCACGACCCCCTGGGCCGCAAACGCCGCATCACCGTGGATCAGCAGGGGGAGGACCACCGACGGATCGTGTTCCACCTCCCGGGCGGCACGGCCGGACTGACGGGCGCGGGCGTTGCCGACGACCACCGGATCGATGGCCTCCAGATGGCTCGGGTTGGGCAGGAGGGTCACATCGATTTCGAGTCCGCGATGGGTAACGAACCTGCCGGCGTACCCGTGATGGTACTTGACGTCTCCAGTGCCGCCCCTGGGCGTGAGCGTCTCCTCCACTGCACGGCCGCCCTCGAACTCGGCGAGCAGCGTCTCGTAGGGGAAACCCAAGATGTGGGTCAACACGTTGAGCCGACCGCGGTGGGCCATGCCCATCACGGCCTCGCGCGCTCCCTGCGCCACCGCCAATGCCAGGGCCTGATGGAGCATCGGCACCAGCATGTCCAGTCCTTCGATCCCGAACCGCTTGTGCCCCAGGTAGTTCCGATGCAGAAACCGCTCGAGAGCGTCCACGCTGGTGAGCTCGGCGAGCAGCCGCCGCTTCACGTCATCGCGGAGCGGATACCGATGCTCGCCGGATTCGATCACGCGGCGGAGCCACACCCGCTCCTCGTGATCGGCGATGTGCTCGATCTCGTAGGCGATGGTGCCGCAGTACGTGTCACGCAGACGCGGGAGCTGGTCCTCGAGCGTTTCGCCGCCGACATACGTTTGGAGGACGTCGGCCGGGATCTGCCGCATGATCTCCGGCGTGAGCGCCAGGTTGTCCGGGTCGAGGGCGGGGTCGCCTTTGGGAGGGGTGCCCAGGGGATCGAGCCGGGCCACGAGATAGCCGTGCGTGCGGAAGTTCCCCACGAGTGCCATCCCAGCTGCCACGTGGTACAGCAGTTCCCTCGCGGCCATCACCTCGGCAGTGGGAGCCGGGCGTGCCGCAACCGGTGCCGCGCCCGCGGCCATGGCCGTGCGGATAGCGGAGTCGAGCGCCATCTGCTCGATCGCCATGGCCTCGCCGATCACCTGGTAGAAGGCGTCGCCGCCCTGCAGGAGTTCGTCGAGCTTCTGCAAAAAGATTCCGGACTCGGCACCCTGAATGATCCGGTGGTCGTAGGTGCTCGTGACGGTCATCAGCCGAACGCCGGCCACCGTGCGAATCGCGCCGGTGGCGATGATCGAGCCCTGCCCCTTCATGAGGCGCGGTACCGAGGCAACCGTGCCGATGGTGCCCGGGTTCGTGAGCGTGATTGTCGCCCCCATGTAGGCATCCGGGAGCAACTTGCCGTCGCGTGCTCCGGCGACCAGGCGCTCGTACTCCGTGTGGAACTCGGCGAAACTCAGCCCGTCCGCCTGCTTGATGACGGGAACCATCAGCTTGCGCTCGCCCTGCTTGCCCACCGTGTCGACCGCCAGGCCCAGGTGCACGCCCTTGGGGTCGATGCGGACGTACTGGTCACCGTCCCGATGTACCGCGTGAATCATGGACGGAACGTGGCGGGCAGCCGCCACGATGGCCCAACCGATGAAGTGGGTGAACGAGAGCTTGAGCCCGCGTTCTTTCAGCTGGCGGTTGAACGCCGCCCGAACGGCCCAGAGCCGCGAGACGTCGATCTCGCGGAACGACGTGGCCGTCGGGATCTCGAGCGAGTCCTGCATGTTCGTGAGGAGACGCAGGGCGGGGCCGGATATTGGGGCGGTCAGGCGGTCGGGCGGTTGGGCGGTTGTCTGAGGCGCTGGGGTCGATGGCGTGGCCGTGGTGTCCACGGGGGCGCTCGAGCCCGCCTCACCCGACGGCGATCCCTCGATCCGACGATCCGTCGGTTCTTCGCCCTTCATCCCGTTGTCGAACAGCCGACGCCATTCCTCGGGGACTGATGCCGGATCCCGCAGGTAGTCTTCGTACAGAGCCTGCGCGAAGGCTGAATTGACCGTCTCGAAGATGTTCTCGAACACGCGTGAACCTGCTGGTCTGGTGTACCGCCTGAGGTGAGGGAAGATAGGGGGATCGCGCTGTGCTCGAAAGCGCGGGACGGAACCGGTCACACCCGCGCGGGCACCACCCGCGTCAGAACGTGTCTCGTGTCGCTCCCATCAGGACCCCGACTGCTTGCTCGAGGTCGGCGTTCATGAGGATTCGGAGAACCTCGCCGTCGCTTTCGCGGCCGACGTCGATCACTCGCAGTGTGTCTCCTAGACGTGCGAACTCGGGGAGCAGCTGGGGGAGAAGATTGGCGGATCCGGTGAAGAACGGCTCCTGGAAAACACTATCGGATTCGTCCGGGTAGAGGGGCAGATAGCGAATGCCCGCCTCCACCAGATCCTGGAAGAAGTGGGTGCCGAACGACAGCTCCGGGACGTAGTTGCCCTTCTTGCGTGCTACCTCGATCAGCATGGCCGTGTTGCTGATGTCCGAGTACGTGACGTTCACACCCAGCTTGATGTCGCCGCGACTGCCCCAGCGCCCGGGACCGATGAGAATGAACTGCCGCCTTGGGAGCAGGGCATTGAGCTTGCCGACGCCGCGGGCCACGTCCAGGAGGTCCTTGCGGCTTGACAGCTGGGCGTACCCGTCGGGATCGACGTACACGATATGCGAAATGGGCGGCACCCGGCCGTTGGCAACGTAGCGGTGAGCCGTGAACAGCACCTTGTTCCTGGGCAGGTCCCGGGGGATCGGGTCGGGGGCCTGCTCATCGGGTCGGCTCTGGGCCCGGCACTGCAGGATGTACAGGTCCGAGCCGTCGCTTGCGAACTCCACGTCCACCGGGACGCCCAACCGCTCACTCAGCAGGGTGAGCACCGTCTGGATCTGTCGGAGGAACGGAGTCTTCGCGATCAGGCTCTCGAATGTGACCACGAACGGGTCGGCATCCCAATCGGGCTCGAGCCCCATGGGCTCGCGCAGCTCGTCGCCGTGGATGACGGAGACCAGTCTCCTGGCCTGCGGATACGCATCGCCGTGCACGCGGAGGAGCTGGTGCAGGTCGATGGTCTCGAACCGGTTCGCTTCCAGATTGATGACGTCGGCCCGCTTCGGCGAATACCGCACCGCCTCGTCGGTCGTCGCGTTGACGCGCAGGCCAGGCTGGCCGGGGCTCACCAGGATGGGGTAGTCGTCGCTCACCCGATCGACGGCCCGCGTCCCCAGCCCCGCGACCATACGCACGAGTCCGTCCTCGCGCCGAATCCGCGGCGACCACCGGAGCTCCGCATTGCTGAACGCGACGCCCGAAAACGCCGGGAGGAAATACTTCCCGATCCGTGTCCCGACGACCTCCTGCACCAGGATCCCCATCTCCTCGCGGAAGTCCAACAACCTGCGTTCGGCCCGATACTCGATGGGGTCCGGCCCGAACACCGAGGCCCAGATCTCGGCGATCGCATCCTGGAGCGCCTCGAGACGCTGTTGCTTGCTGCCCTGATTGGCGAGGAACAGGCTCTTGTACTTCCCCGAGAAGGACGCACCGGCCCGGTCCTCGAGCATGGACGAGCTGCGCACGATGAGTGGCCGATCGTCGAAGTCGTCGAGCACCGCGGACAGCCCCTTGGTGATCTCCGGCGTGAACCGCGAATTCTTGAACAGCTGGATGACGAAGCGATAGTCGCGCCGTACCCGATCGAGCGGCATGTATTTCCGATCGTAGACCTCGTTGAGTCCGTTCGACTCGATGAAGTCCAGGATGCCGTCCGACGCGACATACCATGTGCGGGGAAACTTGAGGTTGCGAAACAGATCGGCGTATTCGGCCGCGGACGTGAGAACCTTCTCCGCCTGGAACAGTCCGGCCGCCTTCCCGCCGAGTTTGCCCTGGCTACGGGGCGGGTAGACGATCCTCGGCACCAGATCGTAGAAATCCCGCACTTCGACGTGCTGCTTCGCCACATTGATGAAGTCGAGCTGATCGAGGAACATCCGCCGCAGCAGTCCTACCTTGATGCTGGTGCGAAAGGCGAGGGAGAGTTGTGACTCGTCGAGCGCCGCGTTCCGGTACCGGAGCACCGCATCGGCGATTTCGTTCATCGTCGTCGCCTGGTTCTCGAGCGCCTGGAGCAGGAAGACACACCGATCTTCGGCGATCCACGACTGAATGGCCGAGACGATCTCGGTCTCGCTCAGGTGCCGGCCGGCCAAATCAAACGTCCGCTCGACGAGATTGGAGGCGGACGGCAGTGCCTGGCGCAGTTGAGGCCGGTTTTCATCCCATCCTCCCTCGCCGCCCAAGACGTCCGGAAGTCCTTCCTGTAGCAGCGTCCCCGCCTCGGGAACACCGTTCCAGCAGAGGTGGTGAACCATTCTGCGCGTGATGCGTTTCAGCAGCTGCTGATCGGTCCGCGTCAGGAACTCGACCAGTACCCGCCAGGATCGGCGATCGCGGCTGGTGAGCTTCGAGACCACGCGTTCCCAACTCTCTCGATCCTGTCGGAGACGTCGTTGCATTGCCCAGAGGGCGATGCGTTCCGCAATGGCCTCGATGAGCCGCCGCTCCTCACGGAGGAACGGCCCTTCGTGGAGGGTGGGACGTTCCTCTCGATAGGACACGGTGACCGCCCCGACCGTCTCTCCCTGCACCCGGATGTCGGCCTCCAGCGTCCACGGGGTCGCCACGTAGTCGTCCGGCTGGTGGATGTTGCGACCCATCGTGATCTTGGCCCGGCAGACTTCCGGGTATTTCCATCCCGCCGGGATGACCGCAATCATCTGACGAAAGACGTCCGTCTCGTCGTGCGCGGTCTGCTCGCTCAGGATCTCGTCGATCCGGTAGAGGCAGTTGAGCTCCTTGGCGCGCTCCTGGAGGTCTTCCAGCAACTGCTCCGCGGATCGATTGGGATCAGTCACGGGCACCGTCCTCGTTGCTGAGTGCTCACGCGCGGTACCAGACGCCACCCCGTCCGGACCGGCCGTCCACCTTCACCAGGAGTGGGGCAGCCGTTCTGACGTGCCGGACGAACTCCGTTTCAGCCACGACCTCACATCCGCCGAGCCAGTCCCAGTCGATCCCGGGGTCGGCATCATGGGGCACCGAGAAGTAGCTCACCTTGAAACTCGAGATGTTGTGGAAGAAATGCGAGCCCTGACTGGCCTCGATCATCATGTCGGGCCGTGTGGCCTCGACGATGGCCTTTGCCCCGCTGATCTGTCCCCACTTCACGGGGATGCCGAGCCACGGGTCGGAGCTGCCCCAGCGGCCGAAGCCGATCAGCAGATAGGGCCGGTCCTGATCCAGAAGTCGCGCGTTCATCTTCTCCATGTGCTGGCCCACCGTCCGGGTATGGCGGGCCTCGAACGTCTCCGGCCTGGCGTACACGACGTCCCGGATCTCGTCCACCACCCCGTTGCCCATGACGTGCCGCGACGCAAGCACCACGTTGGGCGCGCCAAGCTCGCCCTCGCTCACGTGGACTTCGTCGTCCGACACCACCATGGGGCGGACCTGGAGGAACCCGAGCTGCGGCCTGGAGGCGCCGTCCGGGGGGAACGTCAGGGCGAACTCGATCTCGACGTCCCGTCCCACCGCATGCTCACAGGAGCGTAGCAGATATCGGAGGAGGGAATTGAGTGGGTACTGCTCGAGCACCAGGAGGGGAGCGAAGTTGAGGATGCGCGGTCCCGCCAAGCCGATGCTCGGCGTGATGCGATCGGATCCCGCGAAATAGGTGGATGCCGTGTGACGGAGCGTCCCGTCGTACTCCGCCGCCCGCAGGTCGGCCTGGACCAGATACTCGGTTTCGGCGATCGGGTTGAATGCCGGTGGCTTGCCGACATTGACCGCCCAGAACTGCGTCTGTGTAGCGGCGAGGAGCTCTTTCGTTGACCCGAACGGCGGAGGTGACTTGGGTCGTGCCGGCGAGTAGGAGTAGCACACCCCGCCGTCCACGATGGTCTTGCCGAGCCCCAGTGCCAGGTCGATCACGCCCTCGTTGCGGTCGGCCCCGCCGGTAGGGTAGAAATTGAAGGAGCGTGCCACCCCGGAAACATCCGGGTAGAACCGCTCGCCATGGCGCTGGCCCACCACCTCCTGAAGGATCACGGCCATCTTCTCCTGCCCGTCCGACGTGCGCGACGAGCGACGGTAATCGCGGGCCGATTTGAAGAAGGTCGAAGCGTAGACAAACTTCAGCGCCTCCACGAGCCGTTGGAACCGTGTGGCGGCATCCGGCTGGTTGTTGGGGGTCATCTTGGTCTCGTAGACGCCGGCGAACGGATGAAACAGGGCATCTTCGAGTCGGCTGGACGAGCGCACAGCCAGTGGGGCGCGAATCAGCTCGACGAGTGCGCGCAGGTCTCCGAGAATTTCCGCCGGGAGATCTCCCTGCTGAAAGGCGTGCGCGATGCGCTCGTCGGGGAGGTCGGCGCTCGCGAGGGCCCCCAGCCGGTTTCGCTCCACGAACGCGTCGAAGACGTCGGTTGCCACGACGACGAATCGGGGGATGACGACTTCGATCGGGGCGTCGTCGCGCTGCCCGAACTCTGCGTGGAGCACATGCCGCGCGAACACCAGGCCTCGAGCCTTGCCGCCGATCTCTCCCTGTCCGATGCGTCCTGGGGTGCCATGGGACCGGAAGGCCTCCCTGTCGAAGGGAAGTGGCTCGTGGCGATTCCAAGCGCGTCGGTTCATGCCGGCGGCGACGTCGTGCGTGGGGGTTTTAGATCCAGCCGCGATCGCGGCAAGCGCGGGTGACACGATCGACCGCGATGACGTACGCCGCCGTCCGCGTGGACATCCCACGCTTGCGGGCAAGCTCGCTGACCGCCACGAAGGCGGCGGTCATTTTGACGTCGAGCTTGCTCAGGACTTCGTCCTTGTCCCAGTAGTAGTTCGTGTTGCTCTGTACTTGCTCGAAGTAGCTGCAGGTGACCCCGCCGGCGTTGGCGAGCAGGTCGGGAATCACGAAGCTGCCGCGGTGCTCGAGTGCCGCGTCGGCCGCGGGGGTGGTGGGCCCATTGGCCCCTTCGGCGACGATCCGGACCCGCTTCCCGATGCGCGACACGTTGTCGTCAGTGATCTGATTCTCGAGCGCCGCCGGGATCAGGATGTCCACGTCCTGCTCGAGCCAGGCGTCGCCGGGCAGGACTTCGTATCCCAGCTCCCGTGCCTTGCTCTTGTCGATCCCCCCGAAGCGGTCGGTGATGCCGAGCAGCTCGTCCAGGTCGATACCGGTCCTGCGTCGGAACGTGTGGCTGGTCCGGTCGTTCTGATCCCAGCACGAAACCGACAGCGTGCGCCCCCCGATTTGGCCGTACAGCCGTATGGCGTGCTGGGCCACGTTACCGAACCCCTGCACACTCGCGGTCGTCTCGCTGGGCCGGATGTCGAGTTCCTTGAGGGCCTCGCGCAGCGTGAACACCAGGCCGTAGCCGGTCGCTTCGGCCCGACCGTGTGACCCGCCGACCCCGACGGGTTTGCCGGTAATGAAGCCGGGCTGCTTCGCGCCGTGGATGGCCTCGAACTCGTCCAGCATCCAGAGCATGTGTTGTGCCGAGGTCATCACGTCGGGGGCGGGCACGTCCAGATGGGGTCCCATGTTGCGGCCCATACAGCGGACGTAGCCGCGACAGATGGTCTCCTGTTCCCGGGCGCTGAGATTGTGCGGGTCGCAGACGACGCCGCCCTTGGCTCCCCCGAGCGGGATGTCGACTACCGCGCATTTCCACGTCATCCACATGGCGAGCGCGCGCACCGTGTCGAGCGTCTCGAGCGGATGAAACCGGATCCCACCCTTACACGGTCCCTTGGCGTCGTTGTGCTGCACGCGGAAGCCGCGGAAGATCCGGATGTGCCCGTCGTCCATCCGCGCCGGGATGGCGAAGGAGAACTCCCGCATCGGATACCGCAGCATGTCGCGTGCGGACTGGTCGAGATTCAATAGCTCGGCGACGGCGTCGAACTGCGCCTGCGCGATTTCGAAGGAATTGTACGATCTGGTCATGTGCGGAGCTCGGCCAACGCGATGGTCGGACGCGAGGCCTTCCCCGATTGGATTCCCATGCCCCCCTCCTGCCCACACCGTGTCGCAGCGAGGAACCTGAAATCTAATAGCGCCCTGTGTTACGGCGTTCGGCGGATTGGCCGCGGGAACACGGCCGGCTGCGCCGTCAGTTCGCCGATTGAAATTACATATGGTAATCATATATACTTTATTCCATGACACTCGGCCAGTTTGCGGTCGCCGTCGGCGCACCCAAGCGCTGGGTCCAGAACGCGTTCCAGGCGTTGGGGTTGCCGCCCCGGTACACCGCTGAGCTAGCGCGGCGCCTGAGCTTCGCCCGCACGGTGAAGGCGGCCAGCAAGATGTCGCTGCGGAGGGCCTTTCCCCTCGCGGAGGAGGCGCTGGCGCAGTGGCCGCAGCATCGGACGTGGGAGTTTGCCGGGCCGGATGGGGTGGTCCGGCTGACGCTGGATCTGGAGCGCTTCCTGTCCGACTGCGCGGTGCGATTGTCGCTCGCGCGCTGTCGGTATGCGGAGAAGCGGCGCGGGCGACCCCCCAAGAAGCGCCGGCGCGGGATTGCCTGGGCCAGGTGGTACGGCGTGGACATCTCGCTCCTCGAGGCGTCATTACGGTTGACACCCGAGCAGCGCCTCAAGCGATTGGATGAGGCGGTGGAGTTCTTCCGAGAGGCGCGCATCGTACAATGACGCTGTTTCAGTCCCAGATCGATATGCTGGTGCAGGCGGACGTTCGGTTCGTGGTCGTTGGGGGGGTCGCGGCCGGATTGCACGGGATGGCACGTGCGACCTTCGACCTCGATATCTGTTACGATCCGACACCGGACAACCGTGACCGATTGGCCAGGGTGCTCGCCGCGTGGAAGGCCTACCCCCGCGGAGTCGAGCCAGGGCTCCCATTTGTGATGGATGCGCGTCAACTGGAAATCTCACCGGTGCAGACGCTCACCACGTCGTTGGGTGATCTCGACATTATCGATCGTGTGGAAGGCGTCGGTGACTTCCCGGCCGTGCTCGCAAATTCAGTGGAGACCGTCGTGGGCGAGACCCGCTTTCGGATCCTGGACCTGCCCGCGTTGATCAAGGCCAAGGGGGCAACCCGTCGGCAGAAAGACCGCGAGCAGCTGCCGGAGCTGGAGGCGTTGTTGGAGCTTAAAGGGTTGGGCGGTTGAGCGGTTAGGCGGTTGATTGTCGGCGCATGGAGGCGTAGAGGCCCCACGTTGCCTTACTCGCTTCCGTATGGGCGGCGCTGATCTGGGCGAATTGCCCATCATCCAGCAAACTCAGTTCATGAGCGAGCCGGATGGCGTATCCCAGCTCGGCGAGCGATGCCAGCGAGATATCGAGATAGCGGCGGAACTCCGCTGCGCCTCGCTTGACAGAGCCCTCCACGATGTTGGCGGCGGCCGAGAAAGCAGCGCGGCGGGCTTGTGAGGTCAGCCCGTACTGCTCGGCCTTCGGAAAGAACGTGGTCTCGCGGTAGACGATGAGTGCGAGCTCGTGGCAGAGACGAAATGCCTCGAACCGTTCGTAGGGCGCCATGCGCGAATCATGGATGCCACGACCGATCCTGACTCAACCGGATCCTTGCCCTCCGTATCATCTAACCGCCTAACCGCCCAACCGCCTAACCGCCCACCCGCCTCGTCTTCCGTCTCATGAAATCCATCAGGATGTACTGACCCAGCGTCATCGTGTTGGTGAAGTAGGCCTTGCCGCGGCTGATCTCGCACACCTCCTTCACGAACTCCACCAGCAAGCGCTCCCGCGCGAGCATGAAGGTGTTGATCATGATGCCGGCGCGCTTGCAGATCGACACTTCGCGGAACGTTTCGCGGAGGATGCGCGGGTCGAGGCCGACCGAGTTCACGTACACCCGGCCGTCCGGCATGGTGAGCGCCGACGGCTTGCCGTCGGTGATCATGATGATCTGCCGCATGTCCTTCTTCTGCGACAGCAGGATACGACGGGAGAGCTTGAGCCCTTCGGCCGTATTGGTGTGATAGGGCCCCACCTGCGCCTCGGCGAGCCGCGAGAGGGGGATCTCGTCGGCGGTGTCGTGAAACAGCACCACGCGGATCGAATCGCCGGGAAACTGCGTGCGGATGAGGTGCGACAGCGCGAGCGCCACCTTCTTGGCGGGAGTGAAGCGATCCTCGCCGTACAGGATCATCGAGTGCGAGCAGTCCAGCATGAGCACAGTGGCCGCACTCGACCGGTACTCGCTCTGATGCACCATGAGATCGGGGTAGTCGAGATCGAGAAAAGGCGGTTGGGCGGTTGGGCGGTTAGGCGGTTTGACGTTCCCCAGCGCCTGACCGCCCGACCGGCCAACCGCCCGCTTGAGCGTCTCCGGCACATCGAGGTTCATCGTGTCGCCGAACTCGTACGGCTTGGACGCCGCCTCGGCCTCGACCCCGGTGGCGAGGTGCGGAGTGTCGTGCGCTCCGAAGCTCGACTTGCCAATGCTCCCCAACAAGTGCCGCAGGGTGCGGTAGCCAAGAAAGTCGAGGCCCTTGCCCGTGAGGCTGAACTGCACCTGCTGGGCCGCCGACTGTGCCTGTCCGCCAGGCCCGAACATCGGCTGATGCCCGTCGGGCATCTGCGGCGCGTCCTGCACGTTGAGGTAGCCCTGCTCGATGAGCTTCTGCACGATCTGGTCGATCAGGTCCGCGAGCTGCTGCTGGATCTCGGCGTCGCGGGTTTCGTCGCCCGTCGACTCACCGCGCAGCACCTGGAGCATTTCGGGCGTGAGCTTGCCCGAGCCCATGAGGGCCTGGATGATCGCCGCCTTGAGGGCCTCGAGCGAACGATCACCGTCGTCGTGCTCGCCGAACTCGCCCCAAAATGGGTGGTACATCGGCCCACCGGCGAACCCGGACTGCAGCAGGAAATCGCTCAACTGGTCCAGCAGGTCCTCGAGGTTGATCGCGTCGAGGAGCCCGGGGATGTACTTGGAGTAGGTGGTGTAGCGCATGGGGTTCATCTCTCCTGCTCCCGATGCATGAGACGTGCAGCGGGGAGCGGGAAGCGTTCCGCGCGAGCCGACCAGTGAAACCTGAAGACACCATGCTGAAAAGGGAACCTCGCGCTGGTATTTCGTGCCTGCGCTACCTGGTTTCCCGCAGTGCCGCGGAGCGGAGCACCATGGCCACGGCCACGGCGGCCGTGACGGTGCCGCCCATCGCGATCGCGGTTCCGGCGCCGAGCCACTCGGCCACCGCCCCCGCCTGGAGCGCGCCGAACGGGCTCAGGCCCACGAAGGCCCAGGCGTAGAATGCCACCACGCGCGAACGCAACTCATCGGGCGCCAACGTCTGGACCAGCGTGTTTGTGAGCGCGGTCGTCACGATCATCGAACCGCCCAGACACGCGAGGATCACGAGCGACAAGGCGAGCGAGCGCGACAGGCCGAACAGGATCACCGCCATCCCGAAGGCGGTGGTGCTCCAGGCGAGCAACCGGCCGCGCGGCAGCCGGTGGCCGAACACTGCGACGGTGAGCGCGCCGGCGAGCGCTCCAACCCCCATCGCGGACATCATCCACCCGTACTCCTGCGCCCCCCGACCCAGCACGTCGCGGGCGACCACCGGAAGAAGTACGAGCGCGGGAAGGCCGAACACGCTGATGACCGCAATGTTGAGGATGAGGATCCTGGTCCGTCGTTCGTCGACCACATGTTGGAATCCGTGGCGGAGACGTACCCACGCCGACTCCGCGCCACCGGTACCGCTTCCCTGGGCCGACACGCGGATCAGAAGCAGCGCACCGATCACCGCCAGGTAGGAGACCCCGTTCAAGAGGAAGCAGAGCCCCACGCCGACGGCCGCGATCACCGCACCGGCGATCGCCGGCCCGACCACGCGCGTGGCGTTGAAGGCCGACGAGTTGAGCGCGACGGCGTTGGTCAAATCGCGCTTCCCCACCAGGTCCACCATAAGGGCGTGACGCGCGGGGATGTCGAACGCGTTGGCGGTTCCCAGCAGCGCCGCGAGCACGACGATGTGCCACAGCGCGATCACGTCCGCGACCACGAGCGCGGCAAGAATCACCGCAAATACCATGGCCGACGTCTGGGTCACGATCACCATGGGTCGGCGCGGCACCCGGTCGGCCAAGACGCCGGCGTACAGTGTGAACACCAGCACGGGGAGCGAACCGAGCGCATCGATGAGCCCAACCCAGAAGGCCGAGTCCGTCAGCTCGAGGACCAGCCACGATTGGGCGACGCGCTGCATCCACACGCCGAGGAGGGACACGACGAACCCGGCGTAGAACAGCCGGAAGTCGCGATGCTGGAGTGCGGGAAACAGCGCCGGCCGCCGCCGGGCCCGAATGTCTGGGAGTGAGGGAGGAGGGCTTTGAGAAACTTGGGAGGGACGTTCGGCGGGTGGAGTTGTGTGATGCATCCCGATGCAGTATCCCCCGGTCCGCCTAACCGCCTAACCGCCTAACCGCCTAACCGCCTAACCGCCTAACCGCCTA
>CAYGCN010000055.1:0-17942 GCA_964348385.1 uncultured Gemmatimonadaceae bacterium | reverse complement strand
GGTGTGGGCGGAGGCCATTACCGCGATTTCGACGGCGATCATCGCCCTCGTCGTGACGGCCGTGGGGGTGATGCTGCTGGGGCTCCAGCGGGAGGTGCGCGTCCTGATGCGTACCCTGGAGCGAACGGTGGATCATCTGGACCGCGATGCGCGTCCGGCGCTCGACAGCGCCCGAAAGCTCGTGGACGACGCCTCACACCTCGTGTCGGCGGTCCGATCCGAGACGGACGGGATCCTGCATTCGTCCAAGGACGTCCGCAAGCGGATGGAGCGGCTCGTCGACCGGACGGAAGAACGGCTCCACGATCTGGATGCCCTGATCGACGTGGTTCAGACGGAGGTGGAAGAGACGGCACTCGACGTGGCAGCAGCCCTGCGAACCACGCGGCGCGGAGCCTCGGTCTTCCGGTCCATGAAGCGCGCGTTCCTGAAGCGGGGCCGCTAGCGGGTGCAGCTCCGGCACATCGCGATCTCCACCGCGTTGGCGCTCGCGGGCATCGTAGTCTGGCCCGCTGTCGCGCACGCCTGGACGCCGGGCAGCCACATCTTTCTTGGCGAGTCGGTGCTCGCCAACCTGGCCCAACTCCCCGCGGCTGTCGCCGACTTGTTGCGTGCCTTTCCCTACGACTTCCTGTACGGCAACATCGCCGCCGATACGTCGATCGCGAAGAAGTATGCGCCGGTGGGTCGTCACTGCCACTCGTGGCACGTGGGGCATGAGATCTACCGGCGTGCAGAAACGGACGCGTTGCGGGGGTTCGCACTCGGCTACCTCGCCCATCTCGCGGCGGACACGGTGGCGCACAACTTCTTCGTGCCCCGTCAGCTCGTGGTCACCTCCTCGACGATCGCCCTGGGCCACTCGTATTGGGAGAGCCGATTCGAGACGCATCTGGGGGAGCACTATGCCCGCACCGCCATGGAAGTGATCCGCCTGGATCACACGAGCGCCGACGCGCTGCTTGATCGCGTGCTGGCGCCGACGATCTTCTCGGTACGCACCAGCCGACGCCTGTTCCGCGGGATGGTGGGACTCACCGAAACGCAGAGCTGGCAGCGGGTCTTCCAGATCATGGCCGACAAGAGCCGCTGGGACCTCACGGCGCACACCGTCGAGAGCCACATGGGCGTCGCCTTCGAGCTCGTCATGGAGGTCCTGTCCGAGCACGACGGCCTGGCGCACCGTCTGGATCCGTCGGGCGATGCCTCTCTCGGCCTAGCCAAGCGCATGCGCCTGGACGTGATGCGCAATCGGCTTCCCAGGGATTCCACCCGCCTCAGCGCGATCGCAAGCAAGCATTTCGGTCTCCCGAGTTACCCCCTGCAGTTCTGGGAGACCTCGGTCCACAGCCGTCCCTGGATCGCGAGCGGCAGCGGCAACGGCAACTAGCTGATCGCCCTTCCGCCCTGCTGCCGCATCACAGCTGCCCCCACCCCCGTGCCGACCGGTCGGCGATCACTCGGCGTGCCTCGATGGGATCGGCGCGTCCCCCGGAGATCGCAAGGACCCGTCCCACGAAGAAATCCATCAGCCGACGCTCACCGGCCCGCAGCCGAGCAACCTCGTGGGGGTGCGCCTCGATGATCGCGTCGACCCACGCGGTGAGTGCCGCGCGGTCATCGAGGCGCACGAGCCCTTCCCGCTCCGCGACGGCGCGCGGGTCGGTCGCACCGTCGGCGAGGCGGCGGAAGACGGTCTTCGCCGCAGGCCGAGTGAGCGTCCCGTTTCGCGCCAACCCGATCAGGGCAGCGAGCGCCGCGGCCGGTACCCGCAGCCGACCGCCATGCACCCGGGCATCCGCGAGCACCGGGCCGCGCACCCACTCAGCGGCCACTGTCCCAGGCGCCCCGGACCCGACGACGGCCTCGAAGTAGTCCGCCAATTCCCGGGACGACGTGAGGTGGCGCACGACGTCCGACGTGAGGCCATGCTGGCGCGCCAACCGGCGCTCACGTGGGCTGGGGAGCTCCGGAAGGCTACGCCGCTCCGCTTCGATATCGATGCCCAGCCGGGCCAGGTCCAGCGACGGGAGATCCGGATCTGAAACGTAGCGGTAATCCTGGCTCTCCTCCTTCGGCCGCAGGACCGATAGTCCCTCAGGCCCGAACCCCAGCGTGGCCGGTTCGATCGCCGCGCCGCGTTCGAGGAGCACCACTTGACGGCGGTACAGCTCACTCAGACTGCGCTCCACCGCGGCGAACGAGTTCAGATTCTTGATTTCCTGCTTGTCACCGCTCGGACCGAGGTGACTCCCCACCGACAGGTTCACGTCCACCCGTAGGCTTCCCTCCTCCATGCTGCAATCGGACACCTCCAGGTATGAGAGAAGCCGCTTCAACTCGATCAGGAACTTCCTGGCCAGTTCCGGGGCGCGCAGCACGGGTGCGGTCACGATCTCAAGCAGAGGCACCCCGCAGCGATTGAAATCGAGCGCTACCCGGTCAGGCACCCGGTCGTGCAGGGACTTTCCGGCATCCTCCTCCAGATGTATCCGCTCCAGCCCCACGGTGGCGGGTCCACTGGGGGTTGGCACTTGGAGGTGTCCGCCGGTCGCGAGGGGCTCAAGGAACTGGGAGATCTGGTAGCCCTTCGGCAGGTCGGGATAGAAGTAATGCTTGCGCTGGAACCGGCTCACCGCGTGCACCTGGCACCCGAGCGCCAGCGCGCTGCGGACGGCAAGGCGAACCGCCTCGGCGTTGGGAACGGGGAGGGCGCCGGGCAGCCCGAGACATACCGGGCAGATCTGTGTGTTGGGAGGCGCGCCGAACCCCGCGGCGCAGCGACAGAACATCTTGGAGCGCGTGGCCAACTGCACGTGCACCTCGAGCCCGATCGCGGGACGCCACCTCATGCGCACTCCCCTACGTCGGCCAGCGCATCCTCCAGCACCGCCGCCACATCGTACATCTCCGCGTCGGCGTACGGCCGGCCGATGAGCTGTACCCCCACGGGCAGCCCCGACACTCGGCCGGCGGGAATCGAGATGGCGGGGAGCCCCGCGAGGTTCACTGCGCACACCAGGCGATCCGAGGCGTACATGGCAACCGGATCCGCCAGGTACTCGCCCGCCCGGAACGCGGGCGAAGGCGTGGTGGGCGTGATCAGGAAATCCACCTGTCGAAACACCCGATGGAAATCCTGCGCGACCCGCCGCCGCACCAGGGTGGCCCGCTCATAGTAGCGCCCGCGATACCCCGCCGAGAGGACGAACGTCCCGGTGATGATCCTGCGCCGCACTTCCGGGCCGAACCCGTCCCGCGTTTCCCGATACATCGTCGCCAGATCGGGGCCGTCGCCGCGTCGTTGGCCGAAGCGCACGCCGTCGAAGCGTGCCAGGTTGGAGCTCGCCTCCGCGGAGGAGATGACGTAGTAGGCCGGAGTACTGAGCGGGACGTGCGGCAGGCTCACGTCCGCCAGCCGCGCGCCGCGGGTGCTCAGCACGCGGCAGCAGGCTTCGAACGCGCGGCGCACGCCATCATCGAGGCCCAGCTCCAGGTACTCGACGGGGACACCGAGCCGGGTGCGCTCGAGCGGAACCGGATTTCCGTCAGCTGCCGGCGCCGGCCAAGGCACGGTCGTGGCGTCGTGTGGATCTGGACCGGCAATGGCGGCATGAATGCGCCGCGCCGTGGCCACCGAGGGCGCGAGCACGCCGATCTGATCGAGGGAGCTCGCAAATGCCACGAGGCCGTACCGACTCACTGTGCCGTAGGTGGGCTTGGCGCCGACAATCCCGCAGAATGCCGCAGGCTGCCGCACGGAGCCCCCAGTGTCCGACCCCAGGGCCGCGTCGACGACACCGCGGGCCACCAGGGCGGCCGGCCCGCCCGACGACCCTCCGGGGACGCGTCCGGGATGGGTCGGATGCTGGGTCCGGCCGATCGCCGACCACTCGGTGGACGAGCCCATGCCGAACTCATCCAGGTTCGCCTTGCAGGTCACGAGCGCGCCCGCCGCCCTGACCCGCGTGACCGCCGTCGCCTCGAACGGCGACCGGTAGCCCTCGAGCAGGCGGGAGCCACACGTGGTCGGGTAGTCGAGGGTGCAGATGTTGTCTTTGACGGCGACGGTGACCCCAGTGAGCGGCCCCGGTGGTTCGCGCTCCAGCGCGCGCGCGCCCGCGAAGAGCGTCTCGCGGTCGTAGGCGATCACCGCGTTCAGCGCTTGTGTTTCCGGGGCTTCGAGACGGTCGGCCGCCGCTGCGGCACGGTCGAGCGCGACGCTCACGCCGGCGGGTCTGTCTGACGCGGCACAGGCGGGCAGAGAATCAGACCGTCTTGGACCTGTGGGGCAAACCGCGTCACGTCGATGCTCATGGAAGGTGCGGATACCACGGTGTCCGGCAGCGGGAGGTGGCCGGGACCGTCGGGTCCTTCCCGCGCGTCGTGCACCGTGTCGTCGATGTCGGTCATCCCGCCCATGAAGGCCAGAATCCGCTCGATGCTGTGGATCGTATCCGCAAGATCGCGCTCACTGATCTCGAGGCCGGCGAGTCGCGCGACGCGCTGCAGGTCCTCGGGCCCGGGTGTCGCGACGCTCACGCCCCCTCCAACGCGCGTTGGAGCCCGGCGTACGCGACCAGCAAGTGCTTCTCCCCGACCTCGGCATCCTCGAAGTCCACGATCACCTTGAGGTCGCGGCCGTGACCGGAGACCCCGCGGATCACTCCCGGACCGAAGCGACGGTGATGTACCCGCTCGCCTTTGACGAATCGCGGCAGGTCTTGGGATTCGAGCTCCGGTTCCGAGACGTCGTCGTGACGGGCGACCGGTCGCCGCGACACAGGACGGTACCACTCCCCACCGAAGAGGCCGCTCGTGCGCCGCTCTTCCACCACCTCGGGTGGAAGCGATTCGATGAATCGTGATGCGATGCCCGGCATGACTTGCCCGCCTCGCCGCCGAGCACGGGCCCACGTGAGGTACAGGCGGTCCTGTGCGCGCGTCATCGCCACGTACGCCAGGCGCCGCTCTTCCTCCATGCCTTCCGGGGTCTCCATGGCCCGGGACAACGGAAACAAGCCGTCCTCCAACCCGGCGACCACGACGACCGGCCACTCCAGGCCCTTGGCCGTATGGACCGTCATTAGCGTGACTCCGTTGGGGTCTCCCGAGACGTTCTCCTCGGACGTGGTCAGGGCAGCGGAGGCCAGGAACCGCTCCACAGGGGTGCCGACGTCTTCCGATTCGACCTCCTCGGACCACTCGGCCGCAGCCGCAATGAGCTCGCGTACGTTCTCGAGGCGTTCGACCCCCTCGAATCCCTCCCCCTTGAGATGCTCTTCGTAGTCGATGTGCTCGATGATGCGCTCCAGCAGATCCGCCGGCGAGGCGTCGGCGGCCTCGGCCCTCAGCACCTCGAACAGCGCGGCGAACTGCTGCAGCGCATGCTTGGCGGCCGGGCGCATTCCGTGAATGCGGTCGGCGATGGCGGCCGTGTCCAGGAAGGGACGCGTCCAGGTCGATGCGGCGTCGCGCAGCGTCCTCAGGCTTCCCACGCCGATGCCGCGTCTCGGCACCTGGACCGCACGCGCGAAGGCCTCGTCGTCGGCCGGGTTGGCCACGAGACGCAGATAGGCCAGCAGGTCCTTCACCTCCCGCCGGTCGTAGAAACTCACCGCCCCGATCACGCGGTGCGGCACGGCAGATCGACGAAACGCCTCTTCGAAGGCGCGCGACTGGGCATTGGTGCGATACAGCACCGCGATATCGGCAAAGCCGAAGGCTCCGTCGGCCGAGAGGCTGCGAAGCTCGCGCGTGAGCCACTCGGCTTCATCGCGCTCGTCAGCGGCCTGGACCACCACCGCCGGCTCCCCGCCACCGCGGGAGGTGAACAGCGTCTTCCCCAGGCGTGCCGTGTTTTCGACAATCACGCCGTTGGCGGCATCGAGTATGACCTGCGTGGAGCGGTAGTTCTCTTCCAGACGCACGACGACCGCGTCGGGAAAGTCGGTCTGGAAGTCGAGCATGTTCCGCACGTCCGCGCCACGCCAGCTGTAGATCGACTGATCGTCGTCACCGACGACACACACATCACGGTGGCGGCGCGCCAGGTCTCGGACGAGGAGATACTGGGCCCGATTCGTGTCCTGGAACTCGTCGACGAGCACAGCATCGAACCGGCGCTGGTAGAACTCGAGCCGGTCGGGATGGTCCCTGAACAACGTCAGCGGGTGGAGCAGCAAGTCGTCGAAATCCATCGCGTTGGCCCGCGCGAGGGCGCCATCCATGTCGTGGTAGATATCGGCGGCCACCCGAGTCACGCGATCGTCGGCGTCGGCCCCGAGCTCCTCCGGAGACAGCAACCGATTCTTCGCATTCGAAATCACCGACTGAATCAACCGCGGAGGGAACGTTTTGCTCGAAACCTCGCGAGCTTCCATCAGTCGCTTGATCAGTGCGAGCCGGTCGTCCTCGTCGTAGATGGTGTATTGCGGGGTGAACCCGAGCCGGACGGCCTCTCGTCGCAGCAGTCGTGCACAGAGCGAGTGAAAGGTCCCGATCCAGAGTCCGGTCGGGTCACGCTCGAGGAGGTCCGCGACCCGCCGCTTCATCTCGCCGGCGGCCTTGTTGGTGAACGTCACGGCCAGGACTCGCGTTGCGGGAATGCCGCGCTCGGTGACGAGGTGCGCGATCCGCGCCGTGAGCACCCGCGTCTTGCCGGATCCCGCACCGGCAAGGACGAGAAGCGGACCTGCGGCATACTCCACCGCCTCGCGCTGCGCCGTGTTGAGTCGGAGGTGCTTCACCTTACGCGTCGCGGGTGAGCGGAATGCGCGCCTGGAACACGGTGCCTTCGCTGGACGGCTCCACGTCCAAATCCCCGTCGTGCGCGCCTTCGATGATGCGGCGGGCCAGTGCCAGGCCGATGCCCCACCCTCCCGTCTTCGTCGAAACGCCGGGCTCGAACAGCTTCCCCCTGATGTCCGGGTCGATGCCGGGACCGGTATCCCCCACCCGTAGCACGGCCCAATCGGCCTCGTCGGTGACGGCGATCTCGATCTGCCCGCCCCGACCGCTCAGGGCATCCACCGCATTGCGGACCAGCGCTTCGACTGCCCACTCGATCAGGACCGCATCGCCGTTGACGAACGGTCCGGCGGAGGGCGCCGTGACGCTGATCGTGATCTGGGCGGCGTGGCGCGGAAGTCGCGGCTGGAAGTAGGTGGCCACGCGCTCCGCCACGGTCCCCAGGGCCACCCGCTCGCGCTTGGCCGGCCGACCGATGCGCTCGAACCGCTGTGCCACCCGCTGGAGCCGGTCCAGGTCGCCCCGCAGATGATCGGCGATCTCGGTAGGCGCTGACGAGTGCTCCTCGAGTCGCTCCACCCACGCGCCGGCGCTCATGAGTGGCGTGCCGAGCTGATGCGCGGACTCTCTCGCCATGGCGACCCAGAGGCGGTCGCGATCGCGGGTCACCGCCGAGCGGTACGCCCACACGCCCACCGCGATCGCGGCCAACAGGACGACGAGCTGAATGGCTCCGAGGCGGGTCAGCAGGCGCGCCTCGGGAAGTGGGCCATAGTGGAGCTGACCGATGCCCGGGAGATCAATCGGGGGATTGGTGCGATCGACCTGGCGGACGTACGCGAGGATGCGCGGATCCTCCAGCTCCACACGCCCGAACGGGAGGTTTGCCGCCGCGGTCGGTCGGCCGGTGCCGTCCGTCACGATCAGCGGAATCCCGCTGGCGCGGATGTCGGGCACGATCGCGATGAGCGCCTCGGTGCCGGCACTCGGGGAGGGATCGGCCAGCGCCGCCGTCACTCGTCCGTAGAGCTGTGATGTCTCGCGGGCTTGCTGGCGGAGGTGACTGCCGACGACCCACCACTGCCATGCCGACACGCCGGCAAACAGGATGACCAGGATGAGGACGACGACCGGACCGAGCCGCCGCAGGCGGCTGGCCACCCTACGCGCGCGCACGAGCCGTCAGGTACTCCTTGCCGAAGTACGGGACCAGGGCCTCGGGGAGCCGCACACTCCCGTCCTCCCGTTGATTGTTCTCCAGGATCGCGATCAGTGTCCGCGGCAAGGCCACGCCCGAGGCGTTGAGCGTGTGCACGTACTCTGGCTTGGCGTTGGGCTTCGGGCGGTACCGAATGCTTGCCCGGCGGGCCTGAAAGTCCGTGAACGTGCTGGCGCTGGATGCCTCGAGCCAGCTGCCCACACCCGCCGCCCAGACTTCCAGGTCGTAGGTCTTGGCCGACGCGAAGCCCAGATCGCCGCTCGCCAGGAGGACGACCCGGTAGGGGATCTCCAGCCGACGCAGCACCGCTTCGGCGTGGCCGAGCAGCGCCTCATGCTCCGCGACCGACCGCTCCGCGGCAACGAAGCGCACCAGCTCGACCTTGTCGAACTGATGCACCCGGATCAATCCACGCGTGTCCTTCCCGTGTGCGCCGGCTTCGCGGCGGAAGCAGGGGGTGTACGCGACGTAGGCCTTGGGAAGATCACCCGTCGCCATCACCTCGTCGCGGTGCAGGTTCGTCACCGGCACTTCCGCGGTCGGGATGAGGTACAGGCCATCGCCCGTCACGTACATGTCGTCGGCCAGCGTGGGAAGCTGTCCCGTGCCGCGCGCGGTCTCGGGCGTGACCAGATACGGCGGTGCGACCTCGAGGTAGTCGTGCTCCCTCGTGTGCAGGTCCAGCATGAGGCTGATGAGGGCTCGGACCAGCTTGGCCCCCTCCCCCGTGAACAGGGGAAAGCCGCTCCCCGACACCTTGGCGCCGCGCGCCAGGTCGAGCACGCCGAGTCGCTCACCGAGTTCCCAGTGCGGTACCGGCTGAAACGAGAACTCTGGCTGCGTGCCCCATGTACGGATGATCTGATTCGCGGACGCGTCGCCAACTGGCACGTCGTCGAGCGGCAGGTTCGGCAGGCGAAGCAGCCGTTCCTCGAGGTCCGCCTCGATCCCGCGAACCTCCTGGTCGAGCTCCTTGATCGCCTCGCTCACGCCCTTGAGCTCGGCAATCAGCTCCGTCGCGTCGTCACCGGACCGCTTCAGCCGTGCGACTTCCTCGGACGCCTTGTTCCGCTCGGCTTTGAGCTTCTCGGTCTGTTTCAGGAGCGTCCTGCGATTGTCATCCAGCTGCAGCAGGACATCAACGGCGCCGTCGTACCCGGGGCCGCGCCGCGCGAGCGCCGCCCGCACCCGCTCGTGCGACTCACGAACCAGCCGGAGGTCGATCACGCCCTACTGGTCGGGAAGGCCCGGCATGAGATCGCGATATCCGCAGTTGAGGTTCGCCATGAACTGGATGGTCAGGGTCCGGCCTACCGTGTCGAGCTCCAGGACCTCCGCCTTGGCGTAGCGCGGCAGCGAGCCCACGAACACCGAACACAGGATCGACGAGAAGCGGGATCGCAAGATCAGCACCTTGCCCACGGTGAGCGGCATGATCGTGTCCGTCACGAAGTCTTCGAGGGGAGCACGCTCGATGGAATCGAAGGGGAGTGTCGACACCAGGACCGCCGCCGTCCCGCCGCGCCCGAGCTGCGAGGCCGGGAACAGCACTGCCGTGCCCGTCGAGTCGATGTCGAACGCGAAGTCGAAATCGTCTCCCATTTCCGGTCGACTCAGGGTGCCGGTTACCAAGTCGATCGCCGACGGAGGTCCGATGGGAGTGCCGTTCAACGCGGTCAAGAGGAGCGTATCGACCGCGTTCGGGATCGTCGCTGCCGGAAGACCGATGTCGTTGCCGCAGGCGAGTGCCAACACCAGCAGCGGGACGGCAGTCAACCAACGTCGGGGCAAGGATATACGGCGCATGGTGGCTCGCCGAACACTATGCACGCCCAGGTGGCCGGTCAACCCGTCTCCGTCGCTTGACTTCACCATCCCGCAGTCCTAGCTTGGCGCCCATGCCGACCATTCACGACGTGTTGCGCGCGTTGAGTGCCCGGGACGGCGTGGATGCGGTCATCGTGCTCAGTCGCGACGGGCTGACCATCGACGCGCACGTCATGAATGGTCTGGATCCGGACCGCCTGGCGGCCCTGGTGCCCTCCGTCGTGACCGCCTGCACCCAACTTGGCGACGCGTCGGAGCGCGGGGGATTCGGCATGGGGTTGATCGAGTGCGCCGACGGCATGATGCTGCTCGCCGAACTCTCGGACGACGCGCTCCTCGCCATGTTCTTTGCCCCGGGGACGAATGTCGGAAGCCACCTGTACGAAGTCCAGCGACATCGTCCGGCGATCGCCGATCTCCTGTAGCGCATCCGCGTCCGTGCCCTCGGCGTCGCATCACTGGGCAGGAGGGTTCGACTTCTCCCGACCGCCGAGCCGAACATGACCCGATGGGCTGCCGTCCTGGCCGGCGGATCGGGCACACGGTTCTGGCCGCTTTCCACGCCGACGCGACCCAAGCAGTTCCTTCCGCTGTCCGGGACCGAGGCGCTCCTGCGCCAGACCGTTCGCCGTCTCGACGAACTCGTCCCGCCGGAGCGCGTGCTCGTCATGACGGGTGCGGCGTTCGTGGACCAGACACGAGCGCTCTTGCCCGAGCTCCCGACGGACAACGTGCTGGGGGAACCCCGGCCGGCGGGGACGGGCCCGGCTCTCACCTGGGCGACGCACGTGGCTCGGGAGCGTGATGCCCAGGCCAGCGTACTCTCCCTGCACGCCGATTGGCACATCGGCGACGATGCGGCGTTTCGCCGTACCGCGAGTCGCGCGCTCGATGCCGCCGAACGGTACGACATGTTGGTGACGGTCGGCATCGAGCCGACGCGGCCCGAGATCGGCTACGGGTACATCCAGCCCGGCGAGGTATTGGGTGACGATGTTCGCCGCGTGGAGCGGTTCATCGAGAAACCGGATCACGACCGCGCTGCCGCACTCATCGCCCACGGTGCGTTGTGGAACAGCGGTCTGTTCGCCTGGACTGCGTCACGGTTCTTCGCGGAGACCGCCGCGCATGCGAAGGAGATCGCTCCGTTCATCGAAGTGCTCGCCCGACGCGGCGCCGCGGACTTCTTCGCCTCGGTCACCCCGGTCGTGATCGACATCTCGCACTTCGAGCGCAGTGGGCGGGTGGCGGTGGTGCCCGGTCGATTTGCGTGGGACGACATCGGCACCTGGGCCTCGCTGCCGCGGGTCCGTGACACCGATGCGGCCGGCAACGTGCGTGTGGGACAGGCGGTGACCCGCGACGCCGAGCGCTGCGTGGTGTGGGCCGAGGACGGTCCCGTGGTACTGGATGGCGTGCACGACCTCGTCGTCGTTCGGGCCAACGGCATCACCCTGGTGACGACACCCGAGCGGGCGTCGCAACTCAAGACGTTGCTCGAGCGTCTCCCCGAGCATCTACGGGCGCCCTGACCATGACCGACCTGTATCTCGTGCAGCCCGACGTGGCGAGCGACTGGTATCCGTTTGCCCAGTGCCGTCCCATCTCCGAACTGCGGATCGGGGCGTGGCTCCTTCGCGAGCGATGGGAGGCCATCGCCGAGGGCGAAACGCGCGCCGTGTTCGGCCCGCCCCACCTGCACGACTTCGCTGACGACCCCGTGCCGCCCGTGACGGCTGCGGAGGCCGTCACCGGACCGGCCCTCCTCGGCGTGTCCACCTTCGCGCCCTCCGGGGTGCATCCCGATCTGCCCAAGGGTCCGGCCCGTCTGCTCAACGATGGCGCCGTCGTGGGGTGGTGGGTTCCGGCGGGCACCACGTGGCGGCCCGGCACGGAGTTCGGAGGCGACGAGGTGACGATCGAGGGGCTGAAGTTGCACGGGGCCTACGACCTGGTGACCGCCCTCGAGTACTTTCTCGTCGCCGACACCACCGACTTCACCCACGAGGGCGGCGACGCGCTCCCGGACGGCAGCATCCTGATCGGTGATCCGGTCGACGCGGTCGTCCTGGGCGCCGCGGTGGAACCCGGCGTCGTGTTCGACGTGCGGCGCGGCCCCATCGTCATTGAGCAGCACACGCACGTGAAGAGCGGGACGCGGTTGGAGGGTCCGCTGTACATCGGTCCCGGCTGCGAGGTGTTCGGCGGACAGATCACGCATTGCTCCATCGGGCCGCGATGCAAGATTCGCGGAGAACTCGCTTACACCGTGGCGATCGGCTACGCCAACAAGGCGCACGACGGGTTCGTGGGGCACTCGGTGCTCGGCCGCTGGGTGAATCTCGGGGCCGGCACGATCACCTCCAACCTGAAGAACACCTACGGGGGGATCCGCCTCCAGATCGGCGACCAGCGAATCGACACCGGGCGGCAGAATCTGGGAACGCTCTTCGGCGATCACGCCAAGACCGCGATCGGGACGCAGTTCGACACCGGTGCGGTCGTGGGCGCGGGGGCCAACGTGTTCGGGTGGACCCGCGCGCCGAAGTATGTCCCTCCCTTCGCGTGGGGCGACCGGGGCGTGATGCGTCGGGACGGCTTTCTCGACATCGCCGCCCGGGTCATGCCGCGACGGGACATCGCGGTCACCGACGAAGTGCGACTGAGTCTTGGTCGGATCTACGACCATGCCGTGACGGCATGAAGATCACCATCCTCGGCAGCGGCAGCCGGGGCAACGCCGTCGTGCTCCAATCGTCCTCCACAACGATCCTCGTGGACGCGGGGTTCTCGCCCAAAGAGATGGAGCGGCGAGCGGCGGATGCCGGGCTCTCACTCGCGTCGCTCGACGCCGTCGTCCTCACACATGAGCATGGGGATCACGCCAGCGGCGCGGCGGCACTTGCGGAGACAGCCGGCTGCCCCGTGGTCGCCACGTCGGGCACGCTGCGGGCACTTGGGTTGAACGTGCGCGATGCCACCACCTCCGAGCTGTCGCACGGCACCACCGTCCGCGCCGGTCGCTTCGACGTCTCGGTCTGCCGCATCAGTCATGATGCCGCCGACCCGGTCGCGATTGCCGTCGCGGATCCCCAGACCGGGGTGCGCGTGGGCGTTGCCTACGACGTGGGACGCATTACCGTGAGCCTCATGCGCTTTCTGCGGTCGCTGCACGCCCTGGTCGTCGAGGCGAATCACGACGATCAGCTGCTTCGCACCGGTCCCTATCCCCCGCGCGTGCGTGCCCGCATCGCGGGGCCAACCGGTCACCTGTCAAATCGGTCGGCCGGCGACCTGCTGGCCGCCGTGTGCCACGGTGAGCTGCACGCCGTGGTGCTGGCGCACCTGAGCGATCGGTGCAATCGACCCGAGCTGGCACGGGATACCGTGCGACGCGTGCTCGAGGCCAAAAGGTTCCGGGGTCGTCTGCTGGTGGCGTCGCAGGATGAGCCGCTGGGGCCCATTACCGTGGGCGATCGCCAGTACGCGCTCGACGTGTTCAGCTAGGCGTCGTCGCCGTCCTCGCGCCAGGCTTCGACGGTGGCAGGCTCCCACTCCGCGATCATCGCGGTAAACGCACTCGTCATCTCCGGATCGAACTCGGTCCCGCCCCGCTCCGACAGATAGGCGAGCACCCGGTCGTGCGCCCAGGCGTCACGGTAGGGTCGGTTGGTGCGCAACGCATCGTACACGTCACACACGTGAACCAGCCGACTGGCGACGTGGCAGTCCCGGGGAAAGCCCAACGTGGGATAGCCCCCGCCGTTCAGCATGATGTGGTGCTCGTACGCCACCACGGCGGCCAGATCGAGGCCGGCTTCGGACGAGAAGATGATTCGGGCTCCCTCGACCGGGTGACGATTCATGAGCTCGCGCTCCTCGGGCTCGAGCTTCCCGGGTTTGATCAAGACCTCGATCGGGATCCGTACCTTCCCCAGGTCGTGGAGCAGGCCGGCGACGCCAAACGCCCGCACGTCCTGCGACCCCAGCCCGATCCACTCCGCCAGCGCCATGGCGAGCACGCTGACATTGAGGGAGTGCGTGGTAGTGTATTCGTCGAATTTCCGCAGCTGCAGCAGGGGCAGCATGATGTTCTGATCCCCGTGCATCGCCACGGCCAGCGAGCGCACCACCGCCTCGGCCTCGGCGAGCGGCAGGGCCCCTCCCCCGGTGATCTCTTCGTGCATCCAGCGCACGGCCGAGGCCTCCTCGACCAATCCCATGCTGAGCGTCGTCGCCGCGATCCGCACGTGCCCGTCGAGGTGCACGTCGCGCACACCGATGGCCCCGTATCGGATGCCGCTGGGGCGCATCTGTCGCGCTTCGGAGGTATCGACCGGCTGACCACCGAGCCTGGCAAGGACGAGGTCCAGGAACTCCTCCAGTTCGTCCTTGGTGGCCGTGCGGTCGAACTCGAGCTGTTGGATCCCGACCGACGGCAACCGCTCCGCCCACTCCCAATCGCGGAGCTCCCGCACCGGCTGTCCGTCCGCGAGCACTTCGCTGCCCAGGAAGCCGAATGTCACGCGAGGTCCCTCTTCAAGCAGACGCTGCAGTCCCGAGTACGCATTGTCCACGGCCCGCTCCCGCGACGCGTGCCCGGCCGGATAGAGCGACAGCACCGACAGGGCTTGCGCGAGCGCGTAGAGAAACGTCACCTGGTGCTCCACGCCTAGCCGTCCTCTCGATCGACGCCCATGGCCGCGTCGCGGATCTCGGAATCCGGCGACCGTGCTGCGGCGAGCAGCGTTTTCGTGACGCGCGGGTCCTCCCAGTGGCGGTGGAGCGCGCGCAGGGCCGCGAGGTAGGCGGCGGACTTCGCCGGGAGCCGGCTCCGCAATAGCCCACGTCTGGGCGCCGCGAGTTCCAGCAGGGGCTCCAGCGCGAGCGGGTCGTCGAGCCTACCCAGGGCGCGGATGGCGAGCACGGTGAGGTTGGCGTTCCGAGACCCGCGCGCATGCGTCGCCACCAGATCGACGAGTGCGGCGGAACTGGACTCGGCCACCGCCATCAGTCCCATTTCGACGACCCGGGCATCTGGGTCCTTGAGCGCGAGGGTCATGGCCTGCTCGCGGCACTCCGGCGCGCGGAGCAGGAGCCGGATCGCCTCGATGCGAACCCGCGGGTCTGAGGCGGCCAGGTAGGACTCGGGGTCGAACCCGCTCGGCCACACGCCGATGTCGGCGATCAGTCGCAGAAGGTTGCGCTGCACGTACCACGGAGCCCCTGGGAGCCGATCCGCGGCCAGCGGCCCGACCTCGGGCCCAAGTCGGGTGAGGCGATCGAGCAGAATGCGACGGGTCTGGGAGATCTCCGAGGTGGCCAACACGTCGAGCATCGGTTCGGCCGCGGCGATCCCCATGCGGTTGAGGAGATGGCCCAGCACGGTGGTGTCGAGGGGGGAGGCGCCAAGCACCCGTTCGAAGATCTCGCGTCCTGCAAGGCGCTCCCAGATGTGCTGCGACACGTCCGAGCCTTCCTGGACGGCGATCGTGTCCAAGAGGTCTCGCAGGTCGCCCGCCGCGACCATGCGATCGATGGCCGCGCTCAGAACCTTGCCGGTCTCACCCACCTCGATGGCCATTTGGACGACCCGCGTGGGCTCCGGACGATGCCTCGCCACCTGCGCCGTGTCGCCGCGCCCCGGAGTCGCGGATGCCATTCTCGACAGCGCCGCTCCGTACACCGTTGGATTGGGATCCTCGAGCGACCAGTCCTTCACCAGATTCCGTATCTGATCGCGCAACGCGGTGTCCGCATCTCGCCGCCGGACCTCGCTCTCACCATCGGTGTGGGCGGCGAGCTTCTTGAACAGCCGCATGAGCGACTCCGAGATGGCCTGGCTCTCTGATCGTCCGGCCGCTCGCACCAGCGCGATGACCGCGTCAATGCTCATGCCCTCTGCGGCGTTGAGCAGGAAGCGTCGGCGTTCCGCCGCCCCCCCGGCGAGCTGCAGCAGCTCCTCCAGCACGTCCGGCTCTAGCGTCGCGATGAGCGACGAGACACGGCCACGGAGCTCCGGGGCCTCACGCCGATCGCGCTTCCGCAGCTCGCCGGCCAGCCTCAGCATGTAATCGACGATCACCTTGTCGTACGCTTCGTTGCGCCTACGCTGCTGGATCGCGCTGGCCAGCTCCTCGGCCTCCAACGTCCGCTCGCTCTGATCGGTTTCGGTGGCAGCCTGGGCCAACGCAATCCACAGCTCGTTTGCCGCCGACCAGTCGTCGACCTGGCGGGCCCCACCCTCGGCCATCAACTCGAGGCGGTCGTACTCCTGCGGCCGCAGATGCACGGACGGCCAGGCGTCGCGGCGTTCGGGAGGAGCGAGTCCCAACGGCTCGCCGGTCCGATCGGCCTCGAGCGCCAGGGTCGCGAGGAGATCCCGCAACTCGGACACGGTTACGCCCTCGACGAGGCTCACCCCAGCCAGATGATGGCGGTGGATGCGGCCGGCCAACAGCGGCGACTGGACCAACGGCGGCGCGCTGGCCTGCGACGACTGCCACGGTGCGGCCAACTCCGCCAACACCGGGTTCATGGGATCGGTCGCCACGCCGTCGATCACGAGCTGGTCCCGCGCAATCCCCAGCCTGAGCTCCCGCTCTGCCACCAAGGGGCCCAGGCGCTCGTGCAGGCGTATAGTGGCCGGACCGAGCGACGGATGGTCGCCCGGATACATGGCGTGCTTGTTCAGCGCGATGGCGAACTCGATCAGGAACGCCGACAGCTCCGGGGAGAGCGCGTCGCGTTCCTCACTCACGGGCGCGTCCGTTCCAATCAGGTCCCTCCGTCACACGGGTCAGGGTCCTGCTCGAACGCCTCCGGTGGTTGCAGGGGGTGTGCCAGGCACCGGAGGAACCGGAACGCCGTCGGGTCGCGGCGTGGGTGGACCGATTCGCGCAAGGGTGATGGGCTCCTCCAGGTCCCCCCCGGAAAGCGTCAGGCTGCTGTTGCGGAGCACGAAGTTGTAGGCGAGCCACTCTCCCCCAATTGCCAGGTACACGGTGTCCGACGCGATTCGCCATCGCACGATCTCGTCGCCGAAGCTCGCGGACGAATCGGGCCGGACAACAACCGTGATGGGGCCGTCCGGGGAGTCCGCTTGCCAGGTCCCCGACAGGTCAGGCAGCTTCGAGGCAGACGGCGTCTGGGCGGCGAGCGCTCCCGGCCCGACCAACGCCAGTGCCACCGCCGCGACCAGCCAAGGAGCCTTCATCCGAACACCTTTCGCCACAATTGGTTACGGTCCACCGTTCACGGGGTGCGACGTAATATACACCCGGAGGGGACGTTGGATGCGCCTCAGGCTCGTTTTGGCCGTCGCCGGGCCGCCGGCGCCATGCGGGGCGCACCAACGGCACAGCGCCCCGGGGGGAAGCCCGGGGCGCTGCGGTGTCCACTCGGTGCCGACTGAGCGGCCTAGTACATCCCACCCATGCCCCCGCCGGGCGGCATCGGAGGCATCTTCTCTTCCTCCTTCTTCTCGACGACGACGCACTCGGTGGTGAGCAACAAGCTCGCGACCGACGCCGCGTTCTGCAGCGCCGTCCGGGTCACCTTTGTGGGATCGATGACGCCGGCCTCCACGAGGTCCTCGTAGACGTCGGTCTGCGCGTTGTAGCCGAAGTTCTTCTCCTTGGTGGTGCGGATTTTCTCCACCACGATCGAGCCTTCGACCCCGGCATTGGACGCGATGATGCGCGTCGGCTCCTCGAGCGCCCGGCGCACGATGTCCACACCGATCTGCTCGTCGGCCTCGGCGACCTTCATCTTCTCCAACGCCTTCTGCGCGCGGAGCAACGCCACGCCACCGCCGGGCACGATGCCCTCCTCGACGGCCGCACGCGTCGCATGCAGCGCGTCCTCGACCCGAGCCTTCTTCTCCTTCATCTCGGTCTCGGTGGCCGCGCCCACGTTGATCACCGCCACGCCGCCGGCCAGCTTCGCCAGCCGCTCCTGCAGCTTCTCGCGGTCGTAGTCCGAGGTGCTCTTGTCGATCGCCGCTTTGATCTCCTGAATGCGGCCCTTGATCTTATCCTCCGCGCCCGCGCCGTCGACGATCGTCGTGTTGTCCTTGTCGATGACGATCCGCTTGGCGCGGCCGAGGTCGCCGATCACCGCGTTCTCGAGCTTGAAGCCAAGCTCC
>CAYGCN010000054.1:0-18085 GCA_964348385.1 uncultured Gemmatimonadaceae bacterium | reverse complement strand
ACCGCTGTTCGGGACGCTTGAACCCCAGGTTGCTCACGTAGACCCGACTGACACCGAGTCGGCGCAGTTCGAGGATGGTCCGCACACAGATCTCCTCGGCCGAGAGTCCCGAAGCGAAATCGCTCAAGACTCCCTCGACCGGAACCGGGAAGAACTGCGCCAGGCGCTGCAGCGTGGCTCTATTGGCCGACCGATACAGGAACACGCCGAAAACGCCCGGCAGGGCGAGGCCACGGCGCTCGGCCTCGGCCAGGAAGCCCTCCACAGCGGCGAGTTGATGGTGCGACACGATTTGGGAGAGGTAGAACTCGGCCGTGAACTCCTCGTCGAGCAGGAATCCCACCTGCTCGACAGGGTCGCGGTGTGGATTCGTCCACCCGCCGAGCGCCAGGGTCGGGTGCCGCTCGCGGAGCCGACGGCGGAGCTGAAAGGCGTAGTCCACGCAGCGCGGCGGACCCACGGCGCGGTCACCCCCCAAGACCGTCAGCGCCGGAAAGCCATGGGACACGGCACGGTCCGCATACATGAGGCAGTAGTCCAGCGTGTGCTTGCAGGTAAGGAACGGAACGATCTTGGACGTGCTCACGTCCCCAGCGAGGTTCGTCACCAAATGGCGGAGGTTCTCCTCCTCCGAGACACCGACGGCATTATCCGTCAGAAAGATCATCGTGTCCTGGCGCCCGAGCCGCCGGACCGAGTGATACATGTCAATCCACGTGTCCATCCCCTCGGCCGCCGACAGTCCCGTCTTCGGCGGACGCAGCTCCACCGATACGAGCGGTCGCGGCTTGGCGAGTCGCTCGAGCACGGGGTTGGCGGGTGGGGTGGACATGCTCGACATCGGGGAGGCTCAAGCTACCATCTTCCCAGCGGGGAATCCATTCCAGGTCTACTTCGTCTCCCCGCCCTCCCCCTCGGGCTGCCAACAACAGGCCGCGGCCCGACTTGACTTTGTAATACAAAGTACTTTATGATTGTCGCGGAGCAGTCCTTGGGAGGCCACATGAACGTCCTCGCAGTGCTCGCGTTGCCCCTCCAACTCCTCACCGGCCTCGTGATGGCGGTCGGGCTCACGTATCTCGGCTACTGCCTGTACCGGAAGCGCCCCATCCGGGCCACCGTCGTCGGAGCCGCCCTGGGTGGCTGGCTCGCCGCCTACGGCGCCATCCTGGTGATCGTCTCGCTCTCCAGCGCCGATCGCGTGCTCGGGCTCGACCAGCCCAAGCGGTTCTGTGGCTTCTATCTCGACTGCCACGCAATGGTCAGCGTGCGGGCCGTGGACCGAACCAACACCCTGGGGGAGGGTGCGAGCCAGGTGGCCGCGGACGGGGAATTCTACGTGGTCACCCTCGAGCGGAGCTCGGACGCAGACCACGTCGCCATCGGGCTCAGCAATCCGGAAGCGGTGGTCGTCGATGCCGAGGGACGACGATACGGTCGCTCGGCCTCGGGTGAAGTCGCACTGGCACGGGTGCACGGGGCCCAGCCTCCGCTCGACCGTGCCATCACGACCGGCGAGGCGTACTTCACTCGAGTGGTATTCGACCTGCCCTCCGGCGTCCACAACCCCAGGCTGCTCGTGGTCGAGCGCGACCTCATGACCCGACTCTCCGAGCTGTTCCTGATCGGCGACGAGGACAGCCTGTTCCGTCGGCCGACGCTGTTCCGTTTGACGAGCTGAACCATGACGGCGCACAGCACCCCATCGGCCTCCGAGAACCTGCCGCTGCTCCTCACGTTGGCAGTCGCCCTTGGCGTGCTGGGCGACATCCTGCTGCGTGGCGTCCCCTGGGGAATCAACGTTTCCCTCTGGACCATCGCCGTCGCAGCCAGCACGGCAGTGACCCTGCTGCGCGTCAAGGTCGATGCGGCCCGCTCGACCGCCTCACTGCTGGTGACGGCCGTTGTGTTTTCCGCATGTGTCGCATGGCGGGATGCGGATGTTCTCACGGCCTGGAACGTGCTCGCCATCGTGCTCGCCCTCGGGTTGGCACTCCTCCGAGGTCGGCGTTTCGCACTGGGACGATCCACGATCGGCGCGTACATCCGAGACGGCGTCGCCGCCGGTGTACGGCTCCTCATCGTACCGTTCACCCTCATCGGCGCAAGCGGGAGCAGCGCGCAACCCGGTCCCGTCCGGAGCCCGCCGGCTCGCAAGATCCTCATCGGCCTCCTCCTTTCGGTGCCCATCCTGCTCGTCTTCGGCGCGCTCCTCGCGTCGGCCGATCCGATATTCGAACGCACGATCCGATGGCTGATCGACTGGGACTTCGAGCAGTTGGCCTCGCACGCCCTGCTCACCGGCGTGCTCACCTGGCTGACCGCTGGACTCCTGCTGACCATCTCAGCCTCCGGGCCCCTGTGGCCGTTTGGCGATCGCACGTGGCGCACTCCCGCGCTCGGCGTTCTCGAGGTTGGCATACCGCTGACGGCGCTGGCCCTGCTTTTCGGGCTCTTCGTTGGCATCCAGTTCCGCTATCTCTTTGGCGGCGAAGATCTCATTCGAGCGACCGTGGACCTCACCTACGCCGAATACGCCCGTCGCGGGTTCTTCGAACTGGTGACGGCAACCGCCCTCGTCGTGCCCCTGCTGGTGGCAGGCGACACCGTCCTACAAACGGCGGACGCCGCGAGCCGCCGCCGATTTCGATGGCTCGCCACACTGCTGCTCGCGCTCGTGGCGCTGATCATGGTATCGGCCCTGGAGCGCCTGCGGCTGTATGTCGGTGCCTACGGCCTCACGGACACGCGGGTGTATGCGGCCACCGTGATGCTCTGGGTGGGGTTGGTGCTCGCCTGGTTCGGGGGGACGGTCCTCCGCGGGCATCGAGAGCACTTCGTGCTCGGTGGGCTCGTGGCCGGGTTCGTGGTGCTGGCGCTGCTGAACGTCGCGAACCCCGAGGCCCTCGTGGCACGGACGAATCTGCGGCGTGCTGCCGCAGGGGCAGAACTCGACATAGACTATTTCGCCCGACTCGGTGCGGACGCCATGCCCGCCCTGCACCAGGAGGCATCGCGACTCAGCCAGGATCAGCGGTGCCTGATCGTCCAGCACCTCTCCGAGAGACAAATCGATGCCAACGCTCCCGATTGGCGCACCTGGAACCTGGCGCGGCATCGGGCTGGCCGCATTGGCGACGGGCTAACGAGCGCCGGGCGCGGGTGTCAGTCACCCGCGCCCAACGCCTCCAACGCGGCCGTCACCCCCTCGTAACGGGGATTGCCACCCGCGTGTGCTCCCATTCGAGGAAGATCGTCGCGCCGCCCGCCTTGGGCTCCGCCCGCATCGTGAACATCTCCACATGCTCGTCGAGCCGCGTGCTCGGCACCTTGCCGCGCCCGACCTCCTGCGCTTTCACCTCGTCGTTGTACCGCGATTCGTGCCCCCACTGCGAGATGGAGCGGTTGACGATCACCTCCCACTCCTGCTCGCCCGGCACGGTGTAGAGCGAATAGGACCCGGGTTCGACACGAACTCCGGCCACGGTTACCGGCACCGTGGTGTGAATCATCGTCGGCTCGTTGGCGCCGGTGCGCCAGAGCGTGCCGAACGGCACGGCCGAGCCGCCGATCATGGTCCGACCGCGCGCGGAGGGACGACCGTAACAGATCTTCACCGTCCCGCCGTCCACCGCCACGGTCACGGAGTCCAGCGGGCTGGACCGGCGATCCAATGGCATCCGTTCGGTGTTCATGGTGATGCAGGACACATCCGCCTGCCAGTCCAGGCCCGAAGGTTGCGGGGTTGGGAGGGAGATTAGGGCGCCGCCAAGCATGAGCGCGAGAATGCCAGCCGAGGGGGTCATGGAGACTCCTGGGGTTGAAGGACGCTGGTGCGTATGGGCCGACTCTTCTTAGGTTAAGGAGTTATGGCATCTTACGGTGGGCGCGGCCTAGGCCCCGCACAGTGGGTTGCAGACGTGGTACCCCCGCGGGGGCTCGGGGGGTTCAGCGTCGTGGAGATGGCCGTGGTGCTCGCCACGGCGGGCATCCTCCTGACCCTGGCCGTCTGGCGTTTTGGGCCCGCCTTGCAGCAGGCTCGGACCCGGCAGGCCGTGGCCACCGTCGCCGCCGACCTGCAATATGCCAAGATGGTTGCGGCTCGACAGCGCGAGCCAGTGGTGGTGATCGTCAATCCCTCACTCCAGTTGCTCCTGATACGGAGCCGAGGAGGGACCATCTTCCGACAGCGATTCGTGGGCCCGGACACCGAGTTCGGGTTGGACGCGCTCGCGGCAGCCCCGGTCACCTCGGTGGAAGTGTTTCCTAACGGTGTGGCGACGAGCGCGATCACCCTGACCGCGACGCTCGACACGCACTCAAGGCAGGTTCGACTTTCACGTGCCGGTCAAGTCCGCGTGCTCCCGTAGTCCGCTTCGGAGCGAGGCGGGGCTGTCGCTCATCGAGGTGCTGCTCGCCCTCGGGATCCTGAGCGGCGTTCTCATCGCGCTTGCGGGCCTCATGTTTCAAGTCGCGAGCAATACGCGTCTGTCCGCGGCGGCGGGATACCGGAGTGCGGCCGTTACGAGTGCCGAGGCGTGGGCGGCGGGTCTGCCGTGGGACAGCATCGACGGGCAGGTCGGCTGTGTGACCGACACCACTGGCCTGCTCCAGTACACCCGTTGCATGTCCGTTCAGAACCCGGAGCCGGCGCTCAAGCAGCTCACCGTAGTGATCAGCCCGTTCGGTCAGCTGGTGGTGGCCCCGGAGACCGTCGTGGCGCGGCGCACGAAGCCCAAGGTTGCCTCGCCGTTCGGCACATGACCCGCCGCGGCTTCACCCTGATCGAGTTGCTTGTCAGCATCGTGGTGGCTGCCATCCTCGGTGTCGCGCTGACCCGGCTGTTGGTGAATGACTCGCGCTTCGTGGAGCGCCAGGACGCGATGCTCAGCTCTCGCCGCACGGCCCGTACGGCGATGAACTGGGTCGTCACGGAGCTGCGCATGGTGTCCAATGGCGGTCTCGTGGCGGCCGCACCCGATTCGGTGACCGTGCGCGTACCGTTCGCGTTCGTCATGACCTGCGGCCGGGTCGGCGGGCTCCAGATCATGTCACGTCTTCCGGTGGACTCCCTGAGCTACGCCTCGGTCTCGAACCCGGGGCTGGCGTGGCGCCTGTCGGATGGGACGTTCTCGTTCGTGCCGAACGTCGGGATCGCGTCATCCACCGATTCGAGCACCTGCAAGGCGGACAGCATCAGAGTGCTCCCTGACGGCGCTCTCATCGCCGTGAGCGGAGTGGCCCCGGGCCTTCCGACCGAGCCTCCCCCGGCCCGCGTGGGCTACCTCTATCAGACCGTGACCTATCGGTTCGCGGCGTCCGTGGACCTGCCCGGTCGCATCGCCCTGTGGCGCCGCGCCGGGAGCGCCGCGGCGGAGGAGCTGGTCGCGCCGTTCGACGCAGGAGCCGGATTCGGGTTTTTGGTGGGCGCCGGATTCGCGGTGCAGCTCACCCCTCCCGGCAACCTCGCCACCGTCCGCGGGTTGGAGGTACGCTTCCTGGGAGCCAGCGAGCAGACCCCCCGTGGGGCACCGGGAGCTCAGATCTTCGACCTCACCACTCAAGTGCGCTTCCGCAACCGGCCCAAATGACCATGCGACGAGACTCGAACGCCGGCTTCGCGCTCCCGCTCACGATCTTCGTGCTCACGCTGGTCACGATCATGCTCTCGGCGATCATGGTACAGGTGCAGGCGGATCGCCGCGTCGCCGAAAGCAGCAGCGACGTGGTGTCGGCACTCTCCGTTGCGCAGAGCGGTCTGGAGCGATACTTCTCGCACTACGATTCGCTCACGGGCCGGCCAACCGACGGCGACTCGCTCCGCATCAACGTGACCGGCGGCTACGCCGACGTTGTGGCCAGGGTGATCCGGAAGCCGGCCGACACGATGCCCGGAATCATGTACGTGGTCCGATCCCGCGGGCGCGTGATCAGACCGACGCAGGGCGCGGATCCGCAGGCCATTCGTACCGTGGCCCAGTTCGCGGAATGGGAGTATGGGACCATGAAGGTCATCGGGGCCTACACGGCCATCAATCACTTCACCAAGCCGTGTAACCCGCCGGGGTGCGACGGCACGTTCACGTTTATCGGCCACGACCAATGCGCCGTCCGACCCTCAGTGCCGGGGCTCCGCGTCCCGCAGGGCGGCACGCCCCCGCTCGGACCGCCGCAGGTCGATCCGGCCACACTGGAGTTGGACAATACCTGGGCCGTGGCCGCCGAAACCGGCATCAACTTCGCCGGCGTCATCGGCGGTCAGTTCATTCCCGACTACACGTCGCTCATCGACCTTTTCAGCTGGTCGTCTTACTACCGGAGTGGCAACGAGACGATCACGAACACCCAGGGGACCGGTCTGCTGGTGGTGCAAGAGGATCTCACGCTCTCAGGATCGTACTTCAAGTGGGATGGGGCCGTGCTTGTGGGCGGAGCCGTCCATTTCAACGCGGACTCCGTACAGATCCAGGGCGTCTTCATCTCTGGATTGGAGGAGCAGACAAATCCCTCTCCGGGAACGGGCGAGTGGGCGCTCGCCCCGCGTGACATCAGGGTGCTGTATAACTCATGCTACGTCCAGAAGGCGTTTTCTGCCTATTCAGGCTTCTCACCGGTCGAGAACGGGTGGATGGATCACTGGTCGGAGTATTAGCCGGTTGGGCGGTTGGGCGGAGGCGATAGATTTCCCAGCCATGAACACCAGAACGGACACCTTGTTCCGGGCGCGCGATGGTGCTCGCTCACGCCGGGCTGCGGGCGCGCTGCTCCTGACCGCCCTGCTGCTGGTCGGCTGGGCATGCCGTTCGGGGGGAGGGAGCGGTCCGTTGCGCGGTACGCCGCTCGGTGTCGTGACCCCGAAGCCAGACATCGTGCTCACCACCACTGACGGCATGCCCTTCGACTTCCCACGCGCCACTGCAGGCTATGTGACGCTACTGTTCTTCGGGTACACCCACTGCCCGGACATCTGCCCCGTCCACATGGCCAATCTCGCCGCCGTGCTGCACAAGCTGCCGAGCGCGGTGGCCGGCCAGGTGAAGGTGATCATGGTGACCGTGGATCCCGAGCGTGATACGCCGGAGCGGCTCCGAGCCTGGCTCGACAACTTCGACCGCGATTTCATCGGGCTCACAGGATCGAGCGAGGACATCGCCGCCATGCAGCAAGCGGTGCGGCTTCCGCCCGCCGTGAAGGAGGGGGAGGGGGACATGTACCTCGTCGGGCATGCGGCATACGTTCTGGCCTTCACGACGGATAGTGAGCCACCGATTGCATATCCCTCCGGTATCCGACAGGCTGACTGGGCGCACGACCTCCCAATGCTGGTGGAGCGGATGGAGCGTGCACGATGAGACGGCGCGTGCTCAGGATCGCCGCGCTCGCGCTCGGACTCAGCGCTTGCACCACCGACACGCCTTCCCCCCCGGTCGCCGAACAGAACAGCATTGCCGTGCGCGACGCGTATGCCACGGTCTCCGCAGCACCCGAGACCTCCGCGTTCTACTGCACCATCGGTAACGCGGGTGCGGAGCCCGACACGCTCCTCGCCGTGGAATCATCTCCCGGCATGGCGATGCTCCACACGGTGGTCATGGTCGAGGGGCGCTCGTCGATGCAATCCGTACCGCGACTGGAAATCCCCGCCCGGAACGAGGTTGCCCTGCGTCCAGGGGGCTACCATGTGATGGTGACCGGGTTGTCGGCACCACTTGAACGAGGGGACGCTGTTGAGATGACGCTGACGCTCGCGCGGGCCGGAACGCTGCGGTTTTCCGTGCCCGTCGTGACCTACACCGAACTCATACAACACCTCGAGCGGGCAGACCGAGAGCCGCGGTGACCTGGTGGTGTTCCGCTCAGGGAACTCCCTGGGATTGGTCGTGGCAACCGTACCCGGGCGTATGGGCGTGTGTGGTGCTACTCATCTGGGGTTACGCCGCAGCACTCCGTCACGCGCGTCGGAGTGAAGGAGCAGGCGATGCGCATCCGTGGTCGTTCGCGGTGGGGATCGTCGCCTTTTGGATTGCCGCCGACTGGCCGGTGGGTCCGCTGGGGACTGGGTACCTCGCCAGCGTTCACATGGCGCAGTACCTCGCCTTCTCGCTGGTCGTGCCCCCATTCCTGCTGTACGGCCTCCCGACAGCGCCGTTCCGCTCGTTGGCGCAGAGCACACGCGCCGGCCCAATCGTACGACTGCTGACCCAGCCGCTGATCGCATTCGTGACGTTCAACGCCGTGCTGGTGGTCACCCATCTTCCCGCGGTGGTGGACGGATTCAAGGTGACGCAGGTGGGAGCGTTCGCGGTCGACATGGCGTGGCTCGGCGCCGGGCTCCTCTTCTGGTGGCAGGTGCTGGGCCGCGTTCCCGAGCTCGATCCCATGCCCCTTCCCGGCCGCATCGTCTTCGTTCTGCTGAACGTATTCATCCCCACGGTGCCAGCCGCGTTCCTCACGTTCGCGGACTATCCGATTTACGCCGTGTACGAGTTGGCCCCTCGGATGAGCGGGCTCTCGGCTGCGGAAGATCAGCAGCTCGCCGGACTCGTCATGAAGGTGGTAGGCGGATTCACGCTCTTCGGAACGGCGTCGGTGTTGTTCTTCCGATGGTATGCCGAGGAGGAAGGAAAGATCTTCTGAGGTGCCCCTCAAGTCCGCTCGAGTTCCGAGTACGCGACCAATTCCTCTCGGTGGAACACCTGAATCAGCTTTCCCACCCGCTCCTCCGCAGGCTCGACGGCATCACCGAACTGTGCGCGCAGCCCCGCTGCGATCTCGGCAACGGTTCGCTGCCCGTCGACGAGACGCCAAACATGACTCCCGTACTCGTCGAGACGGATCCGTCTGGCGGACAGCTGATACAGTAGCCGATCGAGCAGCAGCCGAGCACCGGTAGTGGTGGGCTCGGGACGGATCACGACGACCCGCGACTCGTGTTCTTCCCATTCGGCTCGGCGTGTTGGGGTCAGATCCAACAGATTGACGCCGGCCAGTGGATCGCTCGCTCTACGCCGTCTCACGGCGCTCTCGACGTCGGCGTCTTCCTGAAGCACGGGAGCCGCCTCCCGGAAGGGAAGCGGCTCCCACGAACGTCCTCTGCAACGCTACTCGCCGACCTTCATGGACGGCAGCCCGCCTTCCCGCATCTTGCCGACCGTGAACCATGCCAGCAGGAACAGCACGACGGGATAGGCGATCAGGCTCAGCAGGAACGACGGCGCCGCGCCACCGGTGAGCCGCTGGAAGTCCAGCAGCCACGGGACAAAATCCCCTCCGATCACCAGCAGCGCCAGTACCACGGCCATCAGCGACTCGCCGGCGATGAATCCGGACGAGAGTAACACACCGATGTTCTCGGCTCGTTGCCTCTCTTCGTCGCTGGCCCCCTGGCGCTTGAGGCGCAACTCGAACACCAGCTTGATCAGTCCCCCCACGAAGATCGCCGCCGTTGCCTGGAAGGGGAGGTACATCCCCACGGCGACCAGCATGGGCGCCGGAGCCTTGATGAGGATGAGGGCGAACGCGAAGAACATGCCCACGATGACGAGCGGCCAGGCCATGTCGCCGGCGACGATCCCGCTGGCCATGAGCGCCATGAGGCCGGCCTGTGGTGCGGGGAGTTCGGCCGACCCGATCTGGTACACTCGGTCGAGCGCCATCAGCGGCAAGGCAAGCACGAACGCCGCGAAGATGACGCCGATGATCTCGCCGACCTGCATCTTCCACGGCGTCCCGCCCAGGATGTGACCGACCTTGAGGTCCTGCATCATGTCGCCTGCGATGCCGGCCGCACAACACACGACCCCGGCAACACCGAGCACGCCTGCCACGCCGTGCACGTCGGTTACGCCCAGGAACACCATCAGCACGGCGGCGATGAGCAGTGAGCGTGAGGCCCGAGATCGGGTTGTTGGAGCTCCCGATGAGTGCCACCAGGTATCCGGCGACGGCTGCAAACAGGAATCCCAAAATCACCATCGAGACCGTCAGCACCAGCGCCCCGCCGACGACCTCGGAAAAGTGGAGGTACAGGAAGAAGGTGGCGACGGCGACGAACCCGACGGCCACCAGAACCTTCTTCAGATTCAGATCGATGTCTGTCCGATCCGCGTCGGCGCCGGCACCTGACAGGTTGAACTGCTTGAGTGCCTTGCCGATCCCTGCGATCAGAGACGTGCGCAGATTGTACAGCGTGTAGAAGGCGGCCACGATCATGGCTCCGACCGCCAAGGGGCGGATCTGACGGAGCCAGACCTGATTGGCGAGATCCGACATGCTCTGGCCGGACGCCAGGATCTCCGGCAGGGCCGGATTGAGGAACAGCGCCAACGGGACCAGCAGCAACCACCCGGTCACGGCACCGCTGAACAGGATCGCCGAGATGCGCGTCCCGACGATGTACCCGACCCCCATGAGCATCGGGGAGGCGTGCGGGGAGTTGAGCAGCATCCCGCCACTGTACTCCACACGATCCTGGAACAACTGAACGGTCGATGCCTTGAACGCGTAGAACCTGCTCGCGGCGTCTTCGACGAACTGGATCCCGTTGGGGTTCTTGAGCAGTTCCCAGAACGCCGCCAGCCCGAGCGAGCCAAAGAGGTACTTGGCACCCGTCTGCCCACCTTGCCCCGCCTTGACGATCTCCGCGGCCGCGACCGCCTCTGGGAACGGCAGCTCCGCCTCGACCACGAGCGTGCGGCGGAGCACGATGACGAACAGGACGCCCAGCGTGCCGCCGATCAGCATGATGAAGGTGGACTGGAGATACCGCAGCTCGTCCCACGCGCCGCTGATCACGAAGGCCGGGATCGTGAAGATGGCGCCGGCCACGAGGGCTTCACCCACCGAGGCCGTGGTCCGCGCCATGTTCTCTTCGAGGATGGTACCCCGGAACCCACGCAGCACCGCCATGGCCACGACGGCTGCCGGGAACGTGGCGGCCACGGTGAGGCCGGCACGCATGCCGACGTAGGCGTTCGCCGCCCCGAGCGCCACGGCCATGAGCGCGCCCAGGAAGATGGCCTTGAACGTCATCTCCGGCATGGTCGTCGACGCCGGGACGAACGGTACGAACGGTTTCTTGTCCATGAATGCCCCTGAGGGTGGCGTGAAGGATGCGCGGATTCTAGCTGCGCGGGCGAAGGACTGTCAAACGTCCGTTGCGGACCTCGTGCGCATCGGTCCGCCTCGCTAGTTTGGGCGGCAAGGAGGAGCCCCGATGACCTTTGTCGCCACACTCGAGCCGACCGCGCTCTGGAAGCATTTTGATCGCATCCTGACCATCCCCCGTGGATCCAAGGACGAGGAGAGGATCCGGGACTACGTGATCGACGTCGCGAAGGCGAAGGGGTTGATGGTCCGGACGGACGCCACGGGGAACGTCGTCATCCGTAAACCCGCCACCGCCGGCAGGACCTCGGCACCCATCACGATCTTGCAGAGCCACCTGGACATGGTGAACGAGAAGAACTCGGGCGTCGCCCACGACTTCTCGAAGGACCCCATCACACCCAAACGTGACGGAGCGTACCTGACCGCCTCGGGAACGACGCTCGGCTCGGATAACGGGATCGGTGTGGCCGCAATGTTGGCGATCATGGAAGCCGACGATGTCGCCCACGGCCCGCTGGAGCTGCTGTTCACCGTCGACGAGGAGACGGGGCTCACCGGAGCATCCGATCTCGACGGCCGCCTCCTCGAAGGCCGTCAACTGCTCAACCTGGATTCCGAAGAGGAGGGCGCGCTCTACGTGGGCTGTGCAGGAGGAGCGGACAGCACAGTCCGACTCCCGTTGACCGCGGTCAAGTCTCGTCGCGGGAGTGCGGCCGTGGAGGTGAAGCTCCACGGCCTCAAAGGGGGACATTCGGGCATCGACATCATCCTGCAGCGCGGAAACGCCGTGCAGCTGCTCGCCCGGGCGCTCTTCGCCGCCCGGCAAGACGTCCAGTTCGGCCTCACGCGACTGGAGGGTGGCAACAAGCACAACGCGATCCCGCGTGAGGCGGTGGCGACGGTGACCCTCGACTCCGCCGATCGCGCCACATTCGACGAGGTCATGAGGCGCGAGGTTGCAGCCATTCAGACGGAGTACCGCGTCGCGGACCCCGGTATCGGCTTCGACATCGGCGACGTAGAGCTGCCGCGGTCCAGGTGGGACGACGCCTCGACGGACGCGGTGCTCAGACTCCTCACCAGCCTGCCACACGGCGTGCTGTGCATGAGCCGAGACATCGAGGGACTGGTGGAGACCAGCACCAATCTGGCAACGGTCGTCCAGAGGGATGGCTCGCTGGTGATCGGCATGAGTAGCCGCTCATCGGTGAGTTCGGCGCTCCGCGCTGTCCGGCAGCGCATTCGCGCTTTGGGAGAGCTGGCTGGGGCCAGCGTGGAGGAAGGCAACGGGTATCCCGGATGGGCGCCCAACCTCGACTCGCATCTCCTGGCCGTCCTGAAGCGCGTCCACACCGAGCAGCACGGCTCGGAACCGGAGGTCAAGGCAATCCATGCCGGTCTCGAGTGCGGCATCATCGGGGAAAAGGTCCCGGGGATGGACATGATCTCGTTCGGCCCACAGATCGAGCACCCCCACTCCCCGGACGAGCGGGTCCATATCGAGTCGGTAGGACGGTTCTACGAGCTTCTGATCACCACTCTCGACGCGTTGTCCAAACCATGAGAAAGCAATCCCTCGAGTTTCTCAAACAGCTGCTGGACAGTCCCGGCCCGTCAGGCTTCGAAGCGGCACCTGCACGGGCGTGGCGACGGGAGGCCGAGTCGTTCGCCGACCGGGTCATGACCGACATCTCGGGGAACTCCATCGCTGCGGTCAATCCGGACGGTGCGGTCCGCGTGATGTTTGCGGGACACATCGACGAAATTGGGCTGATGGTCGTCCACGTCGATGACGACGGCTACCTCTACTTCTCGACGATCGGGGGATGGGATCCGCAGGTCCTGGTGGGCCAACGGGTGCGGATTCTGTCTCGCAACGGGACGGTGGACGGGTTGATCGGGAAGCGCGCGATTCACCTCATGAAGACGGAGGAGCGCGACAAGGTCAGCAAACCCACTGACCTCTGGATCGACATCGGTGCCAAGAGCAAGACCGACGCGCTCAAGCGCATCCGCATCGGCGACCCTGCGGTGCTCGCGGCACCCGCCGTGGAACTGCCGAACCGACGATTGGCTTCACGCAGCATCGACAACCGCATCGGGGCCTTCGTGGTGCTCGAAGCCCTGCGGCTGCTGGCGCGCCGGCCGCCCAAGAGCTGCGTGTACGCCGTCGCGACCACCCAGGAAGAGATTGCATTCACTGGGGGCGGCGCCCGAACGAGTGCCACGGGGCTCGAACCGCATGTCGCGGTCGTGGTTGACGTGATCCACGCGACCGACCATCCCAGTGTCGAAAAGAAGGAGCATGGCGACGTCACACTGGGCGGGGGACCGGTGCTGTCACGTGGATCGGCCGTCAACCCGTTGGTGTTCGACCTGCTCGTCGAGACCGCCGAGGCGGAGGACATCCCGCACGCCGTCGCCGCGGCGCCCCGAGACACCGGCACCGATGCCGATACCATCCACACCACGCTGCGGGGTATTCCGACCGGTCTCGTGTCCGTGCCGAACCGCTACATGCACAGCCCCAACGAGATGATCGATCTCGGCGATCTCGACCGGGCGGCGAAACTCCTTGCCGCGTTCGCGCGGCGCGTGACGGGAAAGAGCGACTTCACGCCGCGTTAGCGGCTCAGCGCCGCCTTCGCGACCTCCCGCACCTCCCGATCTCGATCTGTGGAGAGCTCCTGGAGTGCTGCCCGGGCGATGTCGCCACCGGCGAGGGCGAGACCTTCGGTGGCGGCGCGGCGGCGGGGGCCCTTGCGGGCGAGAAAACCCTTACCCGACTGTGCCGCCTCGACCAGCGCCCCGATCGCCTCGGGCGTGCCGATCCGACCGAGCGCGCGGTAGTACTCGGCCAGGACTTCGGCGTCTTCCTCCTCTTCGGCCGCACTCACGAGGAGCATGGAGAGCGCGCCGAGGCCCCTCCCCGCGATCGCCCGGGCGACCGCCAGCCGGACCTTGGGATCTTCGTCGCGGAGCGCCCCTCTGAGAAACCGCACCGTCTCGGGCGTGCCGATCTTCGCGAGCGCCAGCGCCACAGAAAGTCGGACGCGCGCGTCCTCGTGCTCCACCACCCGGCCGAGCAGCGGGACCGCCTCGACGATCTTGAGCTCGGCAACCAGATCGGCCGCGTTGCGCACGACGTACCACTCCCCGTGACCCAGCATGCTTGCGACGATGTCGGTCCCTTCCTCGATGGTGCGGAGTGCAGTGAGGTACGCTTTGCGCTCGGCGAAACTCTGGGCCTGGGCCAGGTGATGCAGCATGGCGCGTGTGCCCTCCGCGCCCGCCCGTCGCGTGATCTGGAGAACATCCTCCGTGTACAGCTCGTCCAACATGAACGGGACGAGCCGCCGCAGCGCGTCCTGGGTGAGTACCCGCCGCACGGCGATGCCGTACGCGCGCTTTGCGTCCTCCGATTTCGAGGCGGCCTCTCCCTTGATGAGGGCCAGCGTACCCTCGAACGCGCGGCTCAGGTTGTCCGACGCGAACGCCTTTTCTACCTCCTTCTGGACCGCATCGAGCTGAGCGGTGAGCTGGGGGCCGGCGGTCGCATCCTGCAGCCGATCGACACTATCACTCAGCGAGACCGGATCGGCCACCGCCGGTGGGGGTCGCTTCACGATGTCGTCGAACGTCGTGCCCTCTCGCGCTCCGGCGACTTGGCGCTCGTCGGACGCCGGGCGTCCCCCGAGGGAGAGACCACCACTTGCAATTGCATCACTCACGCGCACGGCTCGCCGCTCTTGCGCCGCTCGCGCCCCGGCACCGGTGATCAGCGCGATCGACACCGCCTCCGACTCCCGGACACGGGCCGCGGCGTCCGTGTCCGCCGCATACTCCGCCGGATCGGAGGCGATAGCACGCACGAGGTGGAGCATCTCGATCGCCGGCGCCCCATACGCCACCACCACCGCGGCAATCCCGTGCGCCGTCAGCTGCTCCGTCAGCAGCGAGGCGAAGGGCGTGTCGGGGGGGATCGGCGTGCCCTCGACGTACAGGTTCCCGTCGGCAAGCCGAAGGGTCAGGCTGCGGTGGCCGGTGATTTCCGCGAGCGTACGCAAGGCCACCTTCTGATCGTCCGTCGCGTTGGGATTGGCTCGATACAGGTCGACCAGGCGGCCGAACAGGAGCGCGAACCGGACTTCTTCACTCATGATCGTGCCAAGATACGGGGCACCGCGAATGACAGCAATACAGGCCGTGCCGCGAGGGCGTCACGCGTCCGCGGCATCGAGGCGCTCGGCGAGCGCGGCCGCCACGGCCGCGATCCGCAGTGGACGATCGGGGAGACCCAACGCCGCCGAGAGTTGCGCGGCAGATGGCACGTCGAGCCCGAGGCTCGACGTGCGCTCCTCGTCACCCACCAGCTCCGTTGACAACCCGTCGAACACGATCCGCCCCTCGGCCAACACGACTGCGCGCTCCAGGGCTTCAGCCATGAAGGTGACGTCGTGCGTCACGGCGAGCACGGCAACGCGCTCGTCCTTGAGACGTCGGACCACACCAGCCACTCGACGTGCACCGGCCCGATCCAACCCCTGCGTGGGCTCGTCGAGGACCATCACCCTGGGCCGCTGCGCGATGGCCGCCGCGATGGTCACGAGCTTTCGTTGCGGCGCAGGGAGATCGTACGGGTGCTCGTCACGCATCGCCTCCAGCCCGACCCACTCCAACGCCTGGTCGACCACCCGGTCGATCTCCGGAGCATCCCGATGCAGCTGCCGTGGCCCATACGCCACTTCGGCTCTCACCGTGCGGGCAAAGAGCTGCTGATCGGGATGCTGGAATACATACGCAACCAGGTGCGCCATGTGCTCCGGCACACGCCCTTCCGTCGTGCGGTCACCCACCCTCACATACCCTCGCTCAGGATGCAGGAGCGCGACCACGAGCTTCGTGAGCGTCGTCTTTCCCGCTCCATTCCGGCCCAGCAGGGCAACCGATTCGCCCGCGCGCACGTCGAACGAAACGTCACGCAGGACGGGAGCTTCGCCGTAGCGAAACCACACGCGCTCGAAGCGGAGGGCGCTCACCTGGGGAATCTCCGTACCGCGTCCCGTACCGTGAGCGGGAAGGGTGCCGCGCACCCCGCCACACGGGCGATGTGCGCAATCGTGGTGCTGCATCCCAGGGCCACTGCGCCGTCGGTCGCCAGGACGTCGTCGGGCCCTCCGTCGGCCATCACCGATCCGCGATCGAGGAGTACCACCCGCGTTGCCACGTCCACCGCCCGGTCCACGTCGGTCGTAGCGAGCACGACGGTCCGCTTCCGGGCCAGGACAGGAAGGAGCCGATACACCATGCGCGCGCCCTCGGGATCCAGCTCCAGGGTCGGCTCGTCCAGCAGCAACACTTCCGGATCCATGGCCGTGACTCCGGCGAACATGACCCGTTGGAGCTCACCGCCGGAGAGCGTGCGCGGGTCGCGGTCGGCCAGGGACTGGATGCCGACCAGTGCCATCGCACCATCCACGGCCTGCGCGATCCGGTCTCGTGGCCATCCGAGATTGGCCGGCCCGAAGGCCACTTCTTCCTTGACCGTATGGGACATGCCGGAGAGTTGGGTCCACGGGGTGGGCAGCAGGAGCCCGATGCGTCCGGCGACCTGTCGGCGCCCGTCCGCCGATGCGGGATCCACTCCGAGCGTCGTGACCGACCCGCTTCGGACCCCGCCGGTGACGTGAGGCGCCAGTCCGGCCGCAACGAGGAGGAGTGTGCTGCACCCGGCCCCGAGGCGGCCGGTGACGAGGGCGACCTCGCCCGGGCCGAACGCCAGGGTCAACTCGCGCAGTGCATCAGCCTCCGCGGCCGGGTACCGATACCGGACCCTGTCCAACGCGATCGTCATCGAACGATCCGCCATGTGATCGTTCCCAGGACGGCAGCGAGCATGAGCCACCGCGTCACTCGCTCGGCTGTTCGGTCGGAGGGCGGGTCGAGCGGGGTGCGCCGTTGACCCGACGCCGCCCCACGGGCTTCCAAAGCGAGCGCACGCTCGTCCACTTCATTGAGTGCACCCAGAACCAAGGGAACGGCCAGCGGCGCAATCGACCGTATGCGTCCCCAGACCGTTCCCCGCACCTTGAGCCCGCGACATCGCTGAGCATCGAGGATCGCAGAAGCCCGCCGCTGCAGCTCCGGCACTGACTGCAGCGTGGCAACAAAGAGGTAGGCCAGGTGAAACGGCACCCCCCGTTCCAGCCACGCATCCACCAGACGGCCGGGATGAACGGCCGCCAAGGTCATGAGGAACACCACCAGCACCGCCGTGATCTGACTCCCCACCGTGACGGCCGTATCGGGGCTGTTGCCAAATACCACGTGAATCAGGATCAGGAAGACCCAGAACGGTGCCGCGAAGGCCAGGGCGGTGAGCAGTGTACGGGAGACCCCTGCCGCCACCGCGATCGCGATCAACCCGCCGGTCAGCAGGACCGGCCCGATCGGGGCCGGAAGGGTGAACGCCAACACCGCCACCGCGCCGGCCAGCGAGAGGACGGTGAAGGGATGGGCGCGGTGCAGAGCGCCGGTCCCGGGTCGATAGCCGAGGCTCACGACCGTCCGCGGGCGCGGGCGGCGGCGGGAAACCGGGCCGCCATCCGGTTGGGCAGCGAGATGAGGACCACGTGCACCAATAGGAACGTCACGCACTTGTCCAACAGATCGTTACTCAGGCTGGCAGCGTATACCGCCCACTTGAGTGGCACGCCCGCCGCCGTGAGCAGAGTCGTCACGACCGTCACGCCACCGGCGGTGACACCACCAAAGAGCAGCAGCGAAATGGGCCACGAAAGCGTTGCGGCGACGAGACCCAATACCAAGCCCGCCGCGGCTGCTCTCCAGGGCGACCCGAAGGCCCCGTGCCGCGCCGCATAGCCAGCGTACAGCGCCACACCGAGTTGGACCGGCAGAAACGCCATCCACATCAGCTTCCCGTCCAGGATGGTGAACGCGACTTGCGACACGACCC
>CAYGCN010000053.1:11824-18660 GCA_964348385.1 uncultured Gemmatimonadaceae bacterium | reverse complement strand
GCCTGGCCTAAGCCCTCCGGACGCACATATTTCGCTCACACCATCTCGCAGCGTGCCTGGCCGTGGCCCGTTTTCGATACCGCTGTTCCAACGGTCGGTTTCCCCCCCTTGGATCCCGCGAGGGGACGCAACGACTGCGCTTCGTCGCCCGGATGTGTGCAGGCGTTGTCCTGCTCCCCCTCCTGTTGGCCTGCGACGCCCTGGCGCAGACATCGGGTCCTCTCGTGGTGCCTCGCGTGGGCGGGCCCATCCAGCTCGACGGGTTGAGCGACGAACCGGCCTGGGACACCGTCGAGCCCTGGCTCCCCACCCAATACGAGCCCGACAACGGCGCACCGCCCACCGAGCGCACCGAGTTCCTCGTGGCCTACGACGACGACTATCTGTATCTCGCGTTGCGCGGCTACGATCGGGACAGCATGGGCATTCGCGCCAACACCTTCTATCGCGACCGCCTGAGCGGTGGGGACCACTTCGAGATCCTGCTCGACACCTTCAACGACAACGAGACCGGCGTGCTGTTCACCACAACCCCGACCGGAAACCGCATAGACGCGGCGATCTCCAACGACGCCAGCGGCGGGGGCATCACCTCGGGCCAGTGGATCAACCAGGATCTCAACACGTACTGGGATGTCCGAACCGTCGTGAACCACGAAGGCTGGTTTGCCGAGATGCGGGTGCCCTTCACCAGTCTGCGCTTTCAAGACCACGACGGGCGGGTGGTGATGGGCATCATCCTGCAGCGCAAGGTGGCGCGCAAGACGGAGCGGTTGGTGTTTCCGCCCGTGGCGTCCATCGCAAACTGGGCGTTCCTCAAGCCCTCGCTCGCGCAAAAGATCGTGCTCGAGGGCATTCACCCTCGCACGCCGGTGTATGTGACCCCGTACGGGCTGAGCGGCCTCGGTCAGACGTATCCGATCAACACGGACAGTACCGGCTACCCCCGCCGGGATGACGCCAAGGGAGACATCGGCCTGGATCTCAAGTATGGCCTCACGAACAACCTGACACTGGATCTGACGGTCAACACCGACTTCGCCCAGGTCGAGGCCGACGACCAGCAGGTCAACCTGACGCGGTTTTCGCTCTTCTTTCCCGAGAAGCGGCAGTTCTTCCAGGAGCGGGCGGGGATCTTCGACTTCCGGACCGGTGGGCTGAGCCGGCTCTTCCACAGCCGCCGCGTCGGCCTGACCGAAGACGGAGCGCCGGTGCGCATCCTCGGCGGCGCCCGCCTCGTGGGCCGCTGGGGCTCCTGGGATGTCGGCGTGTTCGACATGCAGACCGATCGCAGCGAGACGCTCCCGTCCGAGAACTTCGGCGTGCTTCGCGTGCGGCGTCAGGTTTTCAACCCGTACTCGTATGCCGGTGCCATGGTCACCAGCCGCGTCGGCACGGATGGCAGCTACAACCTGGCGTATGGGCTCGACGGGGTGGTCCGCCTGGCCGGGGACGATTACCTGACCGTTCAGTGGGCGCAGACCTTCGATCACGAGCGGATCGATACCGGAACGCTCGACTTCGTCAACAGTGGGCGATTGACCGCTGAAATCGAGCGGCGACGTCGGCACGGCTGGGGGTACAACGCCGCACTGGCGTGGGCGGGACCGGAGTACGATCCGGGTCTGGGCTTCACGCAGCGCACCGACTTCACACTCCTCGACGGGGGAGCGTCCTTTACCTGGCTCCCGGGCGAGGCGTCGTCGCTGATCTGGCACACCCTGGGGCTGGCCGGTTTCGCGTTCGTGCGCAACTCTGATCGGTCACTCGAGTCGGCCGAGGTGGGGCCGGAGTGGGAGTTCGCCGCCAAGTCAGGTGCGGGCGGCACCCTGGACGCCAAGCTCCTCGTCGAGGACCTGCTCGAGCCCTTCACGCTTTCCGAGCAGGCCGTCGTCCCCACGGGGAGCTACGCGTTCTTCCGCGTGGGCGCGTCGTACCACGTTTCCCACACACGGCTGTTTCAGCTCCGCCCGGGCATCGAGGTTGGCACGTTCTTCGACGGGTGGCAGGCGACGGCCGAAATCTCGCCCATCTGGTACGTCTCACCGCATCTGGAGCTGTCGGGCTCCTACCGCTTCACCAGGATCCGCTTTCCGGACCGGGACCAGCGGTTCGACGCGCACCTCGCACGCCTCCGCATCGGCACGGCGGTCAACACCCGGTTCTCCACGAACGCCTTCATTCAGTTCAACAGCGCCGCCAACACGGTGTCGGCCAATGTGCGGTTCCGCTTCAACTTCCGCGAGGGCAACGATCTCTGGATCGTGTACAACGAGGGAATGAACACCGACCGGAACCGCTTCTCACCTGCCCTGCCCTTCACCGACACACGGACCGTCCTGGTCAAGTACACCCATACGTTCCGCCTGTGATGTGCCTCGGCGGCTTTCCGCCGCCACATCACGCCGTGGAGGGAGTGTTGGCAGCAACGGCCCGCTCGGGCAACGCGTCTTACGGCTCGCCGCTGCGCAGGCGCTCCAGGACCTCCGGCGTCACCGGATTGCGGCCGGCACGGAGCACCCGAATCCACTCGGCCCGCTCGGCTCGCTGTCGCTCGTTGGTGGACGCGGCAACCACCATCTCGAAGTCGGCGACGGCGCCGGCGAGGTTACCGGTGAGCGCCCGCGCGACCCCACGCGCATCGCGCGCGCGCACGGCGTCTGGCACGCGGGCGACCAACCGGTCACACATGCCGATCACGTCCTCGGCATACCCCCAGAGACTCCCGTACCAGCACAGCGCCCACTGAATGGTCGGCGACGACACGAGGCGAGAATCGAGGCGCTGCGCCTCGGTAAACGCCGCCATCGCCGGCCCGATGGCCCCCGTCGTCGCCAGCCGCTCGCCGTCGGCCACCGCCCTGGCGGCCGACACGCTGTCCCTGACCGTGTACCCTAGCTCGAATCTCACCGGCATCTCGATCAGGGCGACCGCGGGAGCACCCTCAGGAGAATACGCCGGCCGGAACCTCGTCCCCTGAAGCATCGCGATCGCCGGAGCCTCGAACGCCGCGTTGGTGGACTTGAGCACCCGAATGGAGGCGTGATCGATGCGTCCGCTCGTGTCCACCCGCGCCTGCAAGAGCACCGATCCCTCGACCTGCGCCAGCATCAGTGATTCCGGGTAGACGAGCGGCGGGCTCCACAGTCGCTGAGGAGGCTCGCCGAATCCGGCGGTGTCGGCTCGGTGCGTCGCGCACGCCGCGGCTGCGAGAACGACGAGGGTGGCAACCGTGGTCAGCACGCTGTTCAACGGACCACGCGGCATGGCACCTCCTCTCTGTGTCGACGGCAACCGCCCTCGGCCAGGTCTCGGCGACCCTGCGCCGGATGGAATGGCGGCCACCCCACACTGGCTTCATGCCACGACTGTCACTGCCTATGTCAGCTACCCATCCAGCCGACGGAAGTTCCGGCTCCGCCCCGATGCCTTGGGAAGTCCTGTATCGCGATACGACGCACGGTATCGGGCGCCGTGCGTGATGCTTGACACGCCACGATTCCCGGGCGTATCAAGGATGAGACCGCACGCCGCACCCGGAGGGTACGCCCATTCGCAGAAGCGCTTTCGTCGTCGGCCTCATCTTTCTGATCTTCTTCGTCATTTCGTTTCTGACGAACATCATCGGCCCTCTCGTCCCCGAGATCATCGATGATTTCGATCTGAGCCTCACGCTGGTGGCCGTGCTGCCGTTCGCGTTCTTCATTGCCTACGGCGTCATGTCCATTCCGTCGGGCCTGCTGATCGAGAAGTTCCAGGAGAAGCCGGTCATGGTGGCGGCCTTTGTCGTCGCGTTCGTCGGATCGTCGATCCTGGCGCTCTTTCCCAACTACCTGACTGCCATCTGCTCCTTGTTTCTCATCGGGTCCGGCATGGCAATGCTGCAGGTCGCGATCAACCCGCTCCTGCGGGAGGCGGGTGGAGAAGAGCACTACGCGTTCAATGCCACGCTGGCCCAGCTGATCTTCGGCTCTGCCTCCTTTCTCAGTCCACTCGTCTACTCGTATCTGGTCCGCAGGCTCGAGACGACGTCCGCCGATTCGAACGTGCTGATCGCGACGTTGTCCCGAGTGGTTCCCGCGGGCCTGCCGTGGATCTCTCTCTACTGGCTCTTCGCAGTGATCGCCCTGATCATGGTCGGGATCGTGGCGATCTCGCGGATCCCCAAGGTCGAGCGAACGGCCGACGAGCAGGTCGGCGCGTTCGCCACGCACATCGATCTGTTGAAGAGACCCATGGTGGTGCTGTTCTTCCTGGGGATCTTCACCTACGTCGGGCTCGAGCAGGGTGTTGCCAATTGGATATCCGAGTTCCTGAACACGTACCACGGCTACGATCCTCAGACCACCGGCGCTCAGACGGTCTCCTGGTTTTGGGGGTTGATGACCATTGGCGGCATCGCGGGGGTGGTGCTGCTGAAGTTGCTCGACAGCAGGATCGTGCTCGTGTTGTTCACCGCCGCCGCCATTCTCAGTCTCACGGCAGCCCTGTTTCTGTCGGGTCCTGTCGCTCGCGTCGCGTTCCCCTTGGTCGGCTTCTTCTCCGCGGTCATGTATCCGGTGATCTTCTCCCTCGCACTCAATTCCGTGGCGGAGCACCACGGCAGCTTCTCCGGCATCCTGGTCACCGCCATCATCGGGGGTGCGGTGGTGCCGCTGATCGTCGGGGGGCTGGGCGATCTGTTCGGACTGCGCGGCGGCATGCTGTTCCTGTACGTCACCCTGGCGTACATCCTCAGTGTCGGCCTCTGGGCCAAGCCGCTGATCACGAACGTCACGATCGCATCGCGGAAGCGGGACGCCGTGTGAGCGGGGACTCGCGATCGGGCCACGCCGATCGGACCGCCACGGCACGAAGCGTCGTCCTTGGCGTCGACCTGGGAGGAACCAACGCTCGCGCGGGGGTGGTCCGTGATCGTCGTCTGGCGGCCGTGTCGTCGACCCGGATCAATCCCGACGGCACGGCACCGGAGGTGCTGGCACAATTGGTCGGGCTCATCGACGAGGCAATGCCGGACCGAGTCGACGGGATCGGCATCGGCGTTCCCAGTGTGGTGGACGTCGAGACCGGTGTCGTGTACGACGTCCAGAACATCCCGTCTTGGCAGGAAGTGCCTCTGCGGTCCATACTAGAAGAGCGATACTCGACTCCCGTGCTGGTGAACAACGACGCCAACTGCTTTGCGCTCGGTGAGAAGCACTTCGGCAAGGGTGTCGGGCATCGATCGGTCATCGGGCTCATCATGGGGACCGGCTTCGCCGGAGGAATCATCATCGACGGCAAGCTGTATCCCGGCAGGAACTGCGGCGCCGGTGAGTTCGGCATGATCCCGTACCTGGACAGCATCTACGAGCACTACTGTTCCGGTCAGTTCTTCACCCGCCAGGTGGGACGGACCGGCGCAGAGATCTTTCGGAGCGCGATGGAAGGTGACCCGACATCGATCGAGGCGTTCGAGGAGTATGGTCGACACGTGGGCGAGGGGATCAAGACGATCCTCTACGCCTACGACCCGGAGATCATCGTCCTGGGCGGCTCGGTTCGAAAGGCCTTTCGGTTCTTCAAGGACGCGATGTGGGGGTCGATACGGTCCTTCGCCTTTACACAATCCATCAAGGCGTTGGAGATCGAGGTATCGGAGTTGGAGCACGTCGCGATCTTGGGTGCGGCGGCGCTGCACTACGATGCTGATCCGGTCAGCCGTTGACAGACATTGCGGGCAGGAGGGTGTGGGCCCGTGCAGTGAGAACGCATGCGTATTCCCTCTGAAAGGTGGGCGTTGACGATGCGACAAAAGAAGAAGTCCTCGAGACGGGAGTTTCTGACGGATGTCGCTCAGGGATCGTTGGCCGCCGGGATGTTCCCCTACATCCTGACCAGGCGACCGTCGCAAGAACGGGTGATGCTGCCGCACGAGCCTCACCCGGATCGCAACAAGACGTTCGCGGCCAACGACACGATTCGGTTGGGGGTGATCGGCACCGGGATCATCGGGTACTACAACATCCGGTCCGCCCTGACCGTCCCCGGCGTGGAGCTGGCCGCGGTGTGCGATCTGTACACCGGCCGGCTGACCCGGGCCCAGGAGGTGTTCGGTCAGAACGTCCGCACGACCAGAGACTACCGTGAGATCCTGGGCATGAGCGACGTCGACGTGGTGCTCGTCGCCACACCGGATCACTGGCATGACATCATTAGCATCGATGCCATGAGGGCGGGCAAGGCCGTCTATTGTGAGAAGCCCATGGTGCAGGAGGTGGCCGAAGGCCAACGCGTGATCCAGGCGGAGAAACAGCACAACGCGAAGTTCCAGGTCGGCAGCCAGGGCGTCAGCTCCATCGTCATGAAGAAGGCGCAGGACCTGTATCGATCCGGGGCGATCGGCGACCTGATCCTCGTGGAGGCGGTGAACGACCGGCACTCGTCCCTGGGAGCCTGGCAGTACTCCATCCCGCCCGACGCGTCGCCGCAGACGGTGGACTTCGACCGGTTCCTGGGCGACACGGCCAAGGTGCCGTTCGATCCGATCCGCTTCTTCCGGTGGCGCAACTACCAGGCCTACGGCACCGGGATCGCGGGCGACCTGTTCGTCCACCTGTTCTCGTGGCTGCACTGGGTCATCGGCTCGGACGGGCCGAATCGGGTCTTCGCATCCGGTGGCCTGCGATACTGGAAGGACGGCCGAGACGTGCCGGACGTTCTGACGTGCGTGGTGGACTATCCCCAGGCGGCGACCCATCCGGCGTTCAATCTGCAGATCCGGGTCAATTTCGTGGCCGGCGGCGAGGGCGGGAATTCGCTGAAGCTGATCGGGTCGGAGGGGACGCTCACGTTCG
>CAYGCN010000053.1:0-11814 GCA_964348385.1 uncultured Gemmatimonadaceae bacterium | reverse complement strand
GCTTCAAGACCCCGATCGAAGTCGAGGTCAAAGGCTACGATCTGCGACAGCTGCTCATCGGGTCGGAGGGGACGCTCACGTTCGCCGGGCGTGGCCTGACGCTGAGCCGCACGCCGTTCGCAGCCAAGCCGGGCTACGGAGGATACGATTCGCTCTCGACGTTCCCGAAGGCCGTCCAGGACGAGTTCATCCGGCAGTACAATCTGCAGTACTACAGTGTGCCGCCCGAGATCAGCGAACCCAGCGAGATCGTCTATGAGCCACCGAGCGGATACGACGATCGGGACGATCACTGGGCCAACCTGATCGCGGCGGTGCGGAGCGGGAAACCAATCGTCGAAGACGCGACGTACGGGTTGAAGGCCGCCGGACCGTCGCTGGCGGCCAACGAGAGCCATTTCAAGAACCGGATCGTGACCTGGGATCCTCAGAAGTTGGAGTACGCGTAGGCACGGAGGGGCCGACCGGGGCCTCCGGCGGTGTCACCCGAGCGTCGGGCATCGCGGGCGGGCCCCGGTCCCGGAACCGCACGCATCCATGCGCCGCATGACCCGATGGCTCACGCTCGGCGTTGTCGCCATCACGGCTGTACCGGCGTGTGGTGACCCGCTTGGTATCGACGACATTCTCGGCATCTGGAACACGGCGTCCATCGGCGGCCACACCGTGCCGGGGAACGTGGTGTACGAAGGCGTCGAGTACGACACGGAGTACGTTCGCTGGGCGTTCTACGACGGTGGATTGTGCACGCTCACTCAGCGGGTCGACGGCCTGACCACCACCTACGATGAGTGCAGCTACACCATGAATGCCGAGCAGGAGGCCATCGCCAAGGCGGTTGAACGGTTAGGCGGTTAGGCGGTTAGGCGGTTGGGTGTTTCGATCGAAGGATCGATGGATCGTCCTCTGTGAAAGAAGGGATCATGAGTGACTTGCGAATCCGACGAGTGGCGGTGGGGGTGGTGCTGAGTGCCGTCGTGCTCACCGGCTGTGTGGGCGATGAGCCCCGGTGGAGCGAAACGGAATCGGGAATCGTCCGGACCGTGACCAACCGGGGCGGGCAGACGCTGGGCTACGTGACCACGTCGGGGATCGCGCTGCTCACGGTCGACCGGTTCGCTTTCAAGGACCTGAACAAGAACGGCGAGCTGGATCCGTACGAAGACTGGCGGCTCTCGGCCGAGGAGCGCGCACAGGACCTGGCGTCGAAGATGTCCGTCGCGCAGATCGCGGGCCTCATGCTGTACAGTGCCCATCAGGCGATTCCCGGGGCGGGCGGGCGGCTCCGGGGCACGTACGACGGCAAGCCGTATGACCAGAGCGGGGCAAATCCCTGGGATCTGTCGGACCAGCAGCGGGACTTCCTGACCAGCGACGACCTGCGACACGTGCTGATCACCACCGTGGAAAGCCCCGAGGTGGCGGCGCGGTGGAACAACAACGTGCAGGCGCTGGTGGAAGGTATCGGGCTCGGCATCCCGGCCAACAACAGCTCGGACCCGCGGCACGAGACGCGGGTCGAGGCCGAGTACAATGCGGGAGCCGGCGGCCAAATCTCCCAGTGGCCCACGTCGATCGGTATGGCTGCCGCCTTCGACCCGGATTTAGTGCGGCAGTTCGGCGAGATCGCCTCGCGAGAATATCGGGCACTCGGCATCACCACGGCGCTGTCGCCGCAGATCGACATCGCCACCGATCCACGCTGGTTCCGCTTCAGTGGCACGTTCGGGGAGGATCCCCAGCTCGCGGCGGACATGGCACGCGCGTACGTGGACGGGTTCCAGACCTCAGAGGGTGACGCGGTCATCGCGGATGGCTGGGGCTTCGAGAGCGTGAACGCCATGGTCAAGCACTGGCCCGGGGGTGGATCGGGCGAAGGCGGTCGGGACGCGCACTACGGCTTCGGCAAGTACGCCGTTTATCCCGGCAACAACTTCGACATCCATTTGCTGCCGTTCACGGAGGGCGCGTTCAAGCTCCACGGCGAGACGGGCATGGCGGCGGCGGTCATGCCCTACTACACCATCTCGTTCGGTCAGGACACCGTGTACGGGGAGAACGTGGGCAATGCGTACAGCACGTACATCATCACGGACGTGCTGCGCGAGACGTACGGCTATGACGGCGTGGTCTGCACCGACTGGGGGGGTCACGCGCGATCACGCCGGCCTCGACGTCTTCGGCCGCACGCCCTGGGGTGTGGAGGCACTCACCGAGGCCGAACGGCACTACAAGGCCCTGATGGCCGGCGTCGATCAGTTCGGCGGCAACAACGACGCGGGCCCCGTGATCGAAGCCTATCAGCTGGGCGTGGCGGAGCACGGCGAGGCGTTTATGCGCGCGCGGTTCGAGGCGTCCGCTGGCCGGCTGCTCAAGAACATCTTCCGCACGGGCCTGTTCGAGAACCCCTACCTGGACGTCGAGGAAACCGCGGCCATCGTGGGGCAGCCGGACTTCATGGCCGCCGGATACGAAGCCCAACTGAAGTCACTGGTGCTGCTCAAGAACCGGGGCAGCGTCCTGCCGCTGGCACGCGGTGCCATCGTCTACGTCCCGAAGCGCCACGTGCCCGAGGTTAACCTCTTCGGCAATGTCGTTCCGGCCCGCGACGAGGTCCCGCTCACGCTCGAGGTCGCGCAGAAGTACCTCACCGTGACCGACGATCCCGACGCGGCGGATGTCGCGCTCGTGATCGTCACCGATCCGCGGGGGACCGGACTCTTCGGCATGCCCACAGGATATGACCGGGCCGATGTGGCGGCGGGCGGCAACGGGTACCTGCCGATCAGTCTTCAGTACGGCGCGTACACGGCCACGCACGCCCGTGCCGTGAGCGTTGCCGGCGGGGATCCGTTGGAATCGTTCACGAACCGCTCCTACCGGGGCAAGAGCGTTACCACCGCGAACGCGAGCGATCTGCAGTCCGTCCTCGACGCCCGGGAGAAGATGAAGGGGAAGCCCGTGATCGTCGTCCTCACCATGTCGAAGCCAACCGTAGTCGCGGAGTTCGAGCCGAGCGCGGACGCGATCCTCGTCAGCTTCGGCGTGCAGGACCAGGCGCTGCTCGACATCCTGACGGGTGCCGCAGAGCCTTCGGGGCTCCTCCCGCTGCAGATGCCGGCAAACATGCGCACGGTGGAAGAGCAGTACGAGGACACCCCGTTCGACATGGAGCCCCATGTGGACACCCAGGGCAACGCATACGATTTCGCGTTCGGGCTCAACTGGGCCGGTGTCATCCAGGACAATCGGACGGCGCGGTACGGGCGGTTGGGCGGTTAGGCGGTCAGGCGGTTGGGCGGTTAGACGGTTGGCTCCGCCTCCTCTCGAGATTGACCTGCAGAATCATGGTGTGCTTGGTACCATGATTCCTCGCCAGTTCATGTGCGCAGATATCCAGCCCGGGGAGTCCTGTCCCTACCTCCCCTAACCGCCCAACCGCCTAACCGCCTGACCGCCTAACCGCTCAACCGCTCAACCGCTCAACCGCCTAACCGCCTAACCGCCCAACCGCCTACATTGCTGGACCATGCGGCCGGGCCGACTCGGGCCTCGCCACGAAGCGGAAGTAGCCGAACCCGATCGCGAGCAGCAAATAGATCGCCACCGTGGACCAGCCGAGCGCGTTCACGACGCCGCCGAGCTGCGCGATGAGCGCGATGACGAACCCCACCCCGTCGCCGACGAAGAGGGCGAGGAGGATCGCGCGCCGCGCCTCTGAATCCGGTGCGTTCCGCGCAACCCACGTCAGGACCGCGAACGCAAGCAGCGCCGCGCCGAACAGTTGGGCGACGAAGTCGAGTGTGGCGCCGACCTCGGCGCTGTAGAACGACGTGACCTGGCCCGGGGCAAACACAAAGCCAAGTCCAAATACGACCGCGATGAGTGCGTTCACGATCATCAGTGCGCTGAGGGTCATCGAGCGCCTCCTGGGTCGACAAAGCCGGATGCCGATCTCCTTCGATCGCGTCCCGGTCTCGTCGTCGGGCGGGCGTCATGCTGCGGCGGCGGAGGCCGGAAGGCCACCGACGAGATGCTGATGCTCGCCAAGCTAGGGCTCGCATGCCACCGCGCAAGTCACGAAGGCGACGGTTCTCCTCCCTCTTGCGCTGCGACTCCGACCGTCAGAGCATCATCACGGTGATGGCGTCTGATCGGATGCCCTGAAACCATGACCGAGCGTGAACGATTTCGGCGCCTCATGCGAGGGGAAGCGGTGGACCGTCCGCCCCTCCTCGAAGAGGGTGTGCGGAAGGCCGTGCTCCGGCAGTGGCATGCGGAAGGACTGCCCTCCGGCACCACCCATGTGCGCCTGTTCGGCCTGACACCGCACGAGAACGTCGGTCCCGACCTCACCTACGCCGACCGCTACGTCGGGCGCGTGTTCGATCTCTCAGCCCGTGAGTACCGTCGCGCATTCACCGTGTCGCGGCGGCGGTTCCCCCGTGACTGGAGCCAGACCGTCTCGCGGCTCGAGCGGCGCGATCACATCGCGTGCGTGTGGGCGTCGCGCGGGTTCTTCCAGGCGTTGGGCGTGGAGGACTGGCCGACCCTGGAGCAGGTCCTGCTCGCCACGCGAGAGCGTCCGGCACGCGTGCGCGATCGGCTGGAGATGTACGGCGAGTTCTGTGCACGGATGCTGGATCTGACCCTGCGCGATGTGGACCCGGAATTCATCTACCTCAGCGAACCCATCTCCGACAATACCGGGCCGCTGATCTCGCCCGCGATGTTCAGCGAGTTCATGCTCCCGCTGTACCGGCGGATCATTGCCGCTGCACGCCACCACGGGTGTGACAACATCGTGGTCACCACCTACGGCAACTCGGCACGACTGTTCCCCTCCATGATCGAGGCGGGCGTCACGATGCTGTGGCTCGCCGAGGCCCCCGACCTGCCGGAGTTGGACTACCGTACGCTCCGAGCCCGATATGGTCCCACGCTCGGCCTGATCGGCGGTATCCCACTCGACGTCCTACGACATACCCCGATCGAGCAGATTGCGGAACGGCTCGAAGAGATCGTGCCTCCGCTGCTCGCCACTGGACGCTACATCCCTCTGGCCGGCGGACGCGTGCGCGCCGGTGTGTCTTGGGCTGCGTACCGCCGGTACCGAGAGGTACTGGCGAAGATGATAGGCGGTTAGGCGGTTGGGTGGTTGGGCGGCTCTCGGGCAGACCAGCCTCCTTGACTCCCGATTCGGTATCGCACACGTTGCTCATTGCAGTGCACGCGGTGGCTCCCACTGCGCACCTATCGTCAGCATACGAAGGACCTGTCCGCCGCCGGCCCTTCCCTCTCAATCCGGGATGCCCCGATGCCGCGTGCGCGCGTGCGCGGGGGAGGCGATCATGGCGCGGATGACTCAGCTGCTCCTGTCCGGCATCGTGTGGACGTTCGTGAGTGTGACGGCCGTCCGGGCGCAGGTTCCCGACGAGTTACGGGCGGCCGAGGCGCTCGCTGCGCGGATCGACGCGGCAGAGCACTCACTCGCCCTGGCCGAGGAACTCGACGCGACACTCGACCTAGCGACCGTCGAGGCGCAGGTCGCCGCGGTGGGCGAGTTCCTCGCTCAGCAACCGAACCATGCGACAGCACTCCTCCTCTCGGTGCGGCTCGGCCGGGTACGCGACCTGTTGGCATTCCGCGACGCCACGATGGCGGCGTTCGAGGATCCGGCGGCAGCGGCGGCAGACCCCGAGCGTCCGTCGCATGCCGGACGCCTCGCGGTGCTGGAGGGCGTGCTCGCCCGCGACCCCTCGGTGGCCCCTGCACACTACTGGATGGCCCGGCTGCTCATGGAGGAAGCCGCCATCGCGGAAATCGATCCGAACCTCGAGCGAGCGACGCACCATGCGGGGGAGGCCGTCGCGCTCGATTCCGACAACCCCATGTACAGGGAGTTCTCCGCCCTGCTGCTCGCTACGGATGATCAGTTCGCGAGCGCAGCCGAGGTGTTGAGTCATCCTGCGACCGTAGGGTCGACGCTTCATCTCCTGGTACAGGATCTCCTGGCTCTTGGCGTGCCACCACGTGGGGAGCGTGACGTCATGCTGGACAACTTCGCCGCCATGACGGGCATGATGGGCGCGGCCAACAGCGACGATCCGTCGCTGGGTGAATACTCCGAGGTGCGGTTCCGCGGCTGGGGCACGCCGGACTCTTTGACCGAGGTCGAGGCGTACTACGGCGGGCGGTGGCCCGGTTTGCGGTTCTTCACCGTGGACGGCGGTGAGAACATGCGTTCAGCGGCACTCGCCCTCACACCCGACGGCGACTGGCGCGCCGTCACGGATTCCACGGAGCTCGAAGGTGACGCGCTCGACGACAGTGACACCATCATGCTCATGCTGCTGCCGCCGGAGTTCCTCTCCCAGCTGGCCGAGGCCGCGGCGTTGCAGGGCATGCCGGATGAGGTGCGGAAGAGCGGCACGCGGGTGGGGATTCTGTTCATCAACGGCAGGAGAGGCAGTTAGGCGGTTGGGCGGTTGGGTTGTCGGGTCGTCTGATCGATGGATCGAGCGCGCCGCCAGCTACTCGCCAGGCTTCGGCACGGGCTGCCAACTCCGTCCGCACCGAGTGCATCGCGTGTACACGGTCACCCGGCCGGTCACGAGGTCGTGCGTGCGTGATGCTTCCGCACTCGGCTCCCCACATTTGGGACACGGAGTGGGGGGGAGTGCCTCGGTGGTGATCGCCACAACGCCGGACGGAGGAGGGCGAGGAATCGGCTCTGCGGAGCGTGGTGGCATCGAGAGAGTCCGGGGGACCTAGGCCTTCACCAGCGCGCGGGTTCGTGCGCATTTGGAAGCCTCGTCAGACACCCCATTCCAGTGACGCAAGATACCCCAGGACCGCACAGGGGGCACGTCCCGTCGCTCACGTTCTGCGACTCTAATCTGCGCAGTCCCGCCCGTGGCGTGCTCCAATCCTCGGGTATCGGACCCTGGCGTGGATGCGCGTGGCGGTCGGACATTGGCACGACCATCTCAAACCCGAGTAAGACAGTCGTATTGTGGTCCCGCCGCGACTGTTGCGACCGGCCGGTTCGAGGCACACAATGGCAGTACAGGCAGCGCTCGCTTGCCGGCGTTGACGGTGCACGCCGGCACTGCCGGAAGAACTCGCTCTCCATCGACCTGTGACCAGTCGCAAAGCGTGAGGTGATAACCATGATGCCACGCGGAATGATGGCGGGGTTCCTCATTGTCGGCGCGGTGGCCTGTACCGATCGGGCACCTCTCTCGACAGAGCCTGACCTGTCTCTTCGGGAAAACGCACGACGCCCCGCTCAGGTGATGGTAGGTGTGAATGTCCTGCTCGCGACGTCTCCCACGGGCGAGATGTTGGATCAGCTCGCGGCACTGGGAAGAGTTCGCGGCCAGCTTCCAGAGATCGATGGAGTCTTGATGGTCGCGAGGGCGGCGGACATACCCGCCATCCAGGCGCTCCCGTTCGTAGTCGCCGCCAATGCAGACGCCGAGCGTACCGGCCAGCCCGTCGATGCGGTGCCAGTCCCCGACTTCGCCGACGGCATCAGCACCTGGAATCTCGATGCGGTCAACGTGACGGAGATCGGCATCGGAACGCGCACGGTGGAGTACGACGGCGAGGGAGTGTACGTCGGGATCATCGATACCGGGCTGCTCGACACGTGGAGGCAGTACTTCCCTGAGGAGCGGATCGCCTCCACCTACGCCAAGTCGTTCAGCGGCGGGGGCCTGGCGGGAATCCACGTTTCGGAGCAGCCGAACAAGTGGGAGCACGACACCAGAAGCCATGGAACGCACGTGGCGAGCACCATCCTCGGGTACTCGTTCTTTGGATTCCCGATGAACGGCGTGGCGCCGCGAGCGACGGTGATTCCAATCAAGGTCCAGCAGGGAGCGGGCTGGTCATCGGTCATCGCCGCGAGTGTGCTTTATCTGGCCCAGCTGAAGCAAGGCCCATTGCACGACCACCCGGTGGTGGTCAACATGAGCCTCTCCGGCTTCGGCTACGACGCCCTCGAGCGCGCCGCCATTGACTATGCGATCGATCAGGGCGTGATCATCGTCGCTTCAGCGGGCAACAGCGGCATGCTGGGCATGGTGTATCCGGCGGCCTACGAACCCGTCATATCCGTCGCAGCCACCGGATGGGACTACGCGTGGACCGACTGCGGTTTCGGGGCGGAGAATTGGTGGTGGACATGTGACGTCACCGACCCCACCGATCCGAACGAGCACGATATCGCTCCATTCTCGAGCTGGGCCAGGCCGGGACAGGATCTCGACCTCGCCGCGCCCGGATCACTGATCGTGGGGCCGTGGCAGTACCAGATGGGGAAGATCAGCTACTACTTCCTCGACGGGACCTCGATGTCGAGTCCGCACGTTGCCGGGGTCGTGGCCTTGATGGCGCAGAAGAAGGGCGACCTGACGGCACCCGAGGCCGAGGCGATTCTCGAGGGCACGGCGACGCCACTGCCCCTCTGGGGACCTGAGGCCGCGGGCAGCGGACTGCTCAACGCGCAGGCGGCGCTGGCCGCGATTCCGTAGCGCGAGAGAGCGATGCACAGCAGGGCCTGCCGAGAGAGGCGGGCCCTGCTGCGCCAGCGTCATTCCTGTTCCGGGTGGCTGGCGCGGTCACGGCTCATTTGAGAATGGCCGGCGCCTACCCGTCCACCTCCTTCATCAACACCTCGGCAGACTGCACCGCGTCTCGCCGGTGCCTCGGTAACACGCGCACGTCGTAGGCGTCGGTGATGAACACGATCCGATCCAGCACCCGGCTTGCGGCCTCGCGGTGACTCGGCCCGCGGCCATTGACGCGATCCACGAGGGCGTCGCGGTTCCGCAGAAGCAGCCGAGCGACGGGCACCACTGCCGGATCGTCCTCGACGCCGCGCGCCAGCGCGCCGATGTCGAGAAAGTCGTGCGCGTAGGCGCTCCAATCGCGTATCAGGATACCACCGCGGTTGCGGAGGTACTTCACGCGACTCGAGTCGAGGCGCGCGCGGGCATGCCGGCGGCGGCGGGGGACGAGTGGATTGAGGTCGAAGAGGCGGCTGGGGCCGTGAGCGCCCTCGATGTGGTACCCCCACTGGTCGCGCAACTCGCTCCACTCCACGACGCGGAAAACCGCGCGTTCGGCGCTGTCGAGGATCACGAAGCGGTCACCGTCGCGCGCGACGATCGCGATCCAGTGTTGCCACTGGTCCACGCAGGCGAGCACCGGGTGTCCTCGGTCCAGCTCCCTTTCGAGCGCCGTCCGCCCCGCCGCGGCATCCGTCACGCGAATGGTCGGCAACGCATATCCCAGGCGCTTCGCCGCCCCGGCGAGCTGGCGCTCGTCCGTGCCGTCAGCCGTGGAGCCCGCGAGTGCCGCGAGCCACCGCTCGCTGACGAACACGCCCAGCATGCCGAGCGCGTGCTTCAGCGCATACGGACCGCACTCGTAGGAATTGGGCTGCGGATAGAAGCTCATATCGCCCTGCGGAGGCCTGGGACCGGGTGCCTTGGCAACCTATCAAGGGGGGCAAGTGCCGAGATCGGCAGGCCGGCTGCCGAATGGGCGGGCGGCTCGTAAGTGGCTGATAGACAGTCGGTTAGGCGGTTGGGCGGTTGGGCGGTTTTCCAGCGTGTGGGTGCTCCGACGCCTGGCCCCGGCGGAAGGCGCTCAAAAACCGAGACAGGCACTTCCACTTGCCCCGCGACCCCACGAACAAGAATATCGATACATAGAATATCGATACATAGTGTCAGGAACCCGCTCCGCACCGTGTAGCGGCGGCTTCACCGTGCGGCCACCGATAACCCACCAGGAGGTGAGTATGAGTGTGCTCCGGACCATGCGGCATGCCGCCCACATCGCGCTGGCAGTCGCGCTTCCGGTCGCGATCGGCTGTGGAGAGAACGGCGTCGAACCCCCTCCAGGTCTCGTCGGCACGTGGGACGCCACCTCCTTGATCGTCGACGGGTTCGATCTCATGGACGAGGGCATGACCTTGAGCTTCACGTTCACGAGTGGCGGCGAATACTCATACGTGGTGACCGGTGACCTGCTGGGCTTCTGCGACCCGGGTCCAAACTGTAGTGATGGTGGAGACATCGAGGCCACCGCGTCGCAGATCACGTTTGACCCGGGGACCATCGACGAGGAGACCTACTCCTACTCGATCGTCGGCACTACGCTGACCGTCTCGGCAAGCTTCGGCGGATCGACGTACAACTGGACGTTCGAGAAGAGATAGGGCGTTTGGGCGATTGGAGGGGGTCGGGTGAGGGTTCCCGACCCCCTTGCCGTTGCTGCTGAGCCGATATCAGACGACGTGGCCGCTGCCCCTCATCTGAGCCGCGTCGCCAGTACGCCGGGAAGGTCGCGCGGTAAGGATTGCCCGGCCAAACCGTTTTAGCCCAGGCGCCCGGTGGTACGTTGCTCGGCCAGGGCGGCCTGAGCGGCCAGTGTCCTGAGCCCGTACGTGCGGGTTCCCAGGGGGAGCTCGAGAGCATTAAGGTCTCGCTGCTTCACACACGCCCGCCAGCCCCGGGGGGGGTGAGCGCCGCGCGGTGCCGGCGTATATTGCACGACACGCCAATGGTCACCGCATCGCCCCTCCTCGCCGCCTTCGAGCGGCGCTTCCAGCAAGAGGCCTTCGCGCACCGGGGACTCCCGGATGCGCTCGTCCGGTATGCGGCGTTGTGGGCGTACGCACGCGAGGTGAATCCCGACGTGGGGACCGATTGGCAGGGGGACCTCGAGCCCGATCTCGCCGTGGCGCGGGCGGTGAATGGCCTCTCCCCCGCGTCCTGACTTCGCCCAACTTCTCGCTCGGCTCACGGAGGAGCTGACGTCACAGCGTCTCCCGTTCATGCTGATCGGCGGTCAGGCCGTGCTGTTGCACGGGCGCCCGCGGCTGACCGAGGACATCGACGTGACCCTTGGAGCCGGCCCTGCCAAGCTCCCGACGCTTCGCACCGCCTGCGACGCACTGGGTCTCGAGATCCTCCCGCACGATCCCGAGGCGTTCGTCCGTGAGACGTACGTCCTTCCGACGCGAGACCGGCCGTCCGGCATCCGGGTGGACTTCATCTTCTCGACCACGCCCTACGAGCAGCAGGCGATCGCGCGCGCGATACCGGTCACGCTCGCCGGCGTGCCGGTGCCGTTTGCGACGGCGGAGGATCTCCTCATCCATAAGCTCTTTGCCGGCCGCGCCACCGACTGGGAAGACGCGCTCAGCATCGTGCGACGCAAGGGGTCGGAGCTCGACTGGACCTACCTGGAACGGTGGGCAGCGGAGTTTGCCCGCGTCCCGGGGCGCGAGCGGATGCCGGAGGACGTGCTGCGGCTGAAGCGGGAGATCGGCTAGCGGCGCCGCGGTGACGTCCCGTCATCGCTGCCGGGCCGCCGTGACTGCGGCACGTCTCGCGGGTGATGGCACTTCCGCCTCACTCGATTCGTAGGGAACAGAGTGGCTCCTCGGGACCGACTCGGGGTCGAGCCACCGCGCCCTGAACACAGCAGCCGGAGAGGCTCCCATGCGCGACTGGAAGATGATCCTGCTGGCGGTCACGTCCACGGCGGTCGGCCTGGGCGTCATGGTGGCGAGTCTGGTCGGTAACGGCTCCACCACCGAGCACGTCGTCGTGGCCGGGGCGACCGGGGGCGAGCAGTACCGGTTCGAAACCCTGCTCACACAAGAGCTCACCGTCGCGTCCGGCGGCCAGCTGGTCGTGACCGTGCACGATGCCGACGTGGTGGTCGAGTCGGCTCCCGTGGGAGCCCGCGTAGCGGTCGACGTGGGCGCCGCCGACATCGGGTGGGCACGCG
>CAYGCN010000052.1:17152-18816 GCA_964348385.1 uncultured Gemmatimonadaceae bacterium | reverse complement strand
GCAGCCCGAGCAGCTGCTCCACACGGTCGGCGTCTCGGCCGAGGGCCTCGGCGAGACCGCCGGCGCGCACCCCGGAGGGGAGCCGTTGGAGTCTCGAGAGCGACGGCGCAAAGTGGCCATTCACGAACACGGCCACATGCTGCTCCGGCGCGCCCAGTAGATGGCTTGCCACCTGTTGCTCCAGTCCACCTGGGTCTGCGGCACCGGCAAGCGTGAACGACGTGCGCCAGAGCGCCTTGACGTCGGTGAAGCGCCACTCCTCCTGCCGCGTGCTGGGGAACCCGACTTCGGCGAATCGTGAAATGGCCTGGTCACGACGCTGCTTCAGCCACTGGGGCGCACCAGCCGCCCCGTTGGCGGCAAAACGACCGTGGGCCTCGACGTACGCCACGGTGGCTTGCTTCAGCTCCGCGGCCGCACGCTTGCGGGTCTCCACCGTCGTCATGTGGCCACCGCCGCATCCTCGGTGATCCAGTCGTAGCCCTTGGCTTCCAGCTCGAGGGCGAGCTTCATGTCGCCCGACCGAACGATCTTGCCACCGGCCAGGACGTGGACGTGATCGGGGGTGATGTAGTTGAGAATCCGCTCGTAGTGCGTGACGATCACGAACGAACGATCCGGGCTCCGGAGCGTGTTCACCGCATCGGCCACGGCCTTGACCGCGTCGATGTCGAGCCCCGAGTCGGTTTCATCGAGGATGGCGAGCTTCGGCTCCAGCACGGCGAGCTGCAGGATCTCGTTCCGCTTCTTCTCGCCGCCGGAGAATCCGTCGTTCACGGCTCGGTGGATGAGGCTGTCGTCCCACCCGATGAGTTCGAGCTTGCGCTCCAGCGTCTCGGCAAAGTCGAGCGTATCCAGCTCCTCCAGGCCCTGCTCCTTCCGCACGGCGTTCACCGCCGACTGGAGGAAATACGCGTTCGTGATGCCTCGGATCGCGATCGGATACTGAAAGGCGAGGAACATTCCGGCGCGAGCACGCTCGTCGGCTTCCATCTCCAGCACGTCCTTGCCCTCGAACGTGATCGACCCGCCCATCACGTCATACGCCGGATGGCCCGCGAGGACCTGGGCAAACGTGCTCTTGCCGGATCCGTTCGGTCCCATGATCGCGTGCACCTCACCGGGCTTGACGGAGAGATCCACCCCCTTCAGGATCTCGATCCCTTCAATGCCGGCACGTAAGTTCTTCACTTCGAGCATTATCGATCGTCTCTTCTGTTGAGTCATGAGTTGTATCCGTACAGACAGTGCATCCACCTATCCGACACTTCCCTCCAGGCTCACGGCCAGGAGCCGCGTGGCTTCCACTGCAAACTCCATGGGCAGTTCCCGAAAGACCTCTTTGCAGAACCCGTTCACGATCAGGGACACCGCGTCTTCCTCCGACAAACCCCGCTGCAGGCAATAGAAGATCTGATCTTCGCCGACCTTCGACGTGGTCGCTTCGTGCTCCATGATGGCCGACGGATTGCGCACGTCGATGTACGGGAATGTGTGGGCGCCGCACTGGTCACCGATGAGCATCGAGTCACACTGCGAGTAGTTCCGGGCGTTTTCGGCCGCCTTCATGATCTTCACTTCGCCCCGGTAGGTATTCTGGCTGTGACCGGCAGAGATCCCCTTTGAACCGATGGTGCTCCGCGTGTTCTTGCCGATGTGTATCA
>CAYGCN010000052.1:0-17142 GCA_964348385.1 uncultured Gemmatimonadaceae bacterium | reverse complement strand
TGGCACCCATACAACGACCACGCTTGGTGACAAAGTTGTAGATGCCGCCCTTGCCTTCTTCGTCCCCGGGGAACCAGTTCTGAATCGTCGAGTACTTGATCTGCGCGTTCTCGTGAGCCACCAACTCGACGACCGCAGCATGTAGCTGGTTCTCGTCACGCATCGGCGCTGAGCAGCCCTCGAGGTAGCTCACGTGACTGCCTTCGTCGGCAATGATGAGCGTCCGCTCGAACTGACCGGTTGCGAGTGCGTTGATGCGGAAGTAGGTCGAGAGCTCCAACGGGCACTTGACCCCCTTCGGTACGTACACGAACGAGCCGTCCGTGAAGACGGCCGAGTTCAAGGCGGCGAAGAAATTGTCGTTGGGCGGCACGACCGAGCCGATGTACTGCCGCACCAGGTCGGGGTGCTCCTGGATGGCCTCGGAGATCGGCAGGAAGATCACCCCGTGCTTCTTGAGCTCTTCCTTGAACGTCGTCGCCACCGACACGCTGTCGAAAACCGCGTCGACGGCGACACCGGTCAGCCGCTTCTGTTCCTGAAGCGGGATACCCAACTTCTCGAAGGTCTCGAGCAGCTTCGGGTCCACTTCGTCGAGGCTCTTCGGACCCTCGGCCTTCTTGGGAGCCGCGTAGTAGTGGATCGCCTGGTAGTCGATGGGCGGATACGTCACATTGGCCCACGTCGGCTCGGTCATCTTGAGCCAATTCCGATAGGCCTTGAGCCGCCAATCGAGCATCCAGTCCGGCTCGCCCTTCTTCTGCGAAATGAGCCGGATGATGTCCTCGTTGAGCCCTCTGGGGGCGAGCTCCGACTCGATGTCGGTGGACCAGCCGTACTTGTAGGGCTGCTTGACGTGTTGGTCGATTGCCGACGACGACATTCAGGACTCCTCGTTGCTCGGCGCGCCTCCACCGTTCGCCCCGCCCGTGAGGCTTGGCTTCGTGATGGTGTACTCGCACGCATTGCATCCATCTGGGATGTACGAATCACGCTGCAGGTCGATCTGCAGCACCTCGCGCAAGAAATCCGCTTCCGCAGCGCAGATTTCCGGGAACTGCTCGGCTGCGGCCCGGACCGCACAGTGGTGTTCGGCAAGCCGCAACTGGTCGTCCTCTACTGACCACGCGGCCATGAAGCCCTGCTCGGAGAGCACCCGTACGACCGCAGCTACCCGCTCTTCGAGCGTCGCGTCTGCCAACTCAACGCGGAGCCGGTCGGCATGCGCGCGGAACCGCTGCGCGAACATCGCGCGCACGGCGTCCCGGCCATTATGGCGCGCCACATAGGCCAGGACGTCCGTCAGCGCCTGCCCGTATTGGGTTGGGAACAGCGCCTCTCCGTCCGCGCTGAGTCGATAGGCGTTGGTCGGGGCACCCGTGCCCCGCTGCTCTCGCCGATACTCGATCAGGCCCTCCGCCTCCAGTTCCTTGAGATGGCGGCGCACGGCATTGGCGGACACGCCGAAAACGTCGGCAAGTTCCTTTGCCGTAAGCGGTTGCGACCTCTTCAACTCGAGCAGGACATCGCCGCGAAGCCCTCGGTGGCCAGCGAGGCCGGGAATGGTCGAAGCCATGGCCTGGAATGCTAATTCGCTCGGCTGATTTCCGCAACTAAATCAACGAAATTGTGTGTGAACTGCGCTGCCCCACGGGGCCGTCCACGGCAGTGGACACCTCCGCGGTCTACTGATCAGTCCAGGGAAAGTCGAGATCCCAAGATCTCCCACCTGGGTGCAGGCGCCGGTCGGTAGTCCGCTCACCTTGGACCGCCATCCGCGCCTGCGCATGGCCCCCGACGTCGAGCCATCCGTGAACTCGAGGAGCCTGCGTCCTTTGCAGAACCACGGACGACCGCGTGGCCTTGCGCGAACACCGGCCGTCCCGGAGCCGGGCACCTGCCGTCACGACGCGGGATTGCCAGGCGTGTCGTTCACCACATCATGAAGCATTCAAGACCGATAGTGTCTCAACGTCGTTTGTCTCTCTGAGCATATACTCAGTGCTGAGTGACTCAACTTCGTAATTAAAGTCATGGGAATGACCCTCCCACATGAATAATTGTCGGTCTGCCGGGTATTTGGAGTCAGGAACCGGAGGGTCTCAAATGAACCGCAGGAAGACAGTGCACACGCGTCCAGCCACCGACGGCGGCGGGGATCACGGCTCCCGGGGCACGCGGAAGCAGCGCGGAACGGTATCCCGGAAACCGAGTGGCGGGTCCAGCAAACGTCCAACCGGCACTGGAGACCGAGGCACCGGAACATTGGCACCGACTGTGTACTTGCCGCGCGACTTCCAGAACCCGGCACCACTGGAGAGGCTCTACCCGGACGCCGAGTCGGGAACCTGATGTTGGCCGCCCCGGGCGCTTCTGCTACGTCGGAGGTCGCGGATCGACCTGCCGCAGCAATGCAGCATAGTCTTCCGGCGTATCGATATCCTCGCAGACCGCCTGGTCGCTGACCGACACCGTCGCGACCCTGGCCGGATCGGCACGGACCACTTGGCGTGCCCCATTGGCAGGTGGGACTGCCAACAGCTCCTCAAACACCGCCCGCGCAAACAGGACCGGATGGCCTCGCTTCCCGTGATAGGCCGGCACGACGATGCTGGCTCCGCCTTCTCGGAATCGATCAATCAGGGCCTGCGCCGTAGCGATTCCAACGTGTGGGCGGTCCACGTGCCAGACGAGCACGGCCTCCACGGGGTGGTCCAGAATCTGGCGAAGTGCAAGCTGGACAGAGCGCAGCGGGCCCGAGGTGGGATCTGCATTTTCCACCACACTCTCGGCGGAGAGGTCTACACTCCGGGCAATCGCCTCTTTATCACGCCCCAGGACCACGATCCGCCGCTTGAGGCCGAGCGCGCTGCACGCCTGGAGGATCGTCTCCAGAAAGGTCATGTCTCGGTACGTCAGCAGGGCCTTAGGCTCACCCATCCGCTCGGATGATCCCGCGGCCGGGATGATGGCTGCGATCACCGGAATCCCCTAGATTGTGAGCCCCTCGCTTCCCTGGCACGAGGAAGGCACGCCATGGCGGTTCGACCCATTCGACAGCTTGGCGATCCGATACTGCGGGCGAGGTGCGAGCCGGTCAAGAAGGTTCGCTCGCCGGCCGTCCGGGTCGTGGCGGACGACCTCCAAGACACGCTCCGTAGCCTCAAGGAACGGTTGGGCAGGGGCCGCGGGCTCGCTGCGCCGCAGATTGGTGCGCCGATACGCATCGTGTACCTCGAGATGGACAAGCCGTGTTTCCTGGTGAACCCGGAGATCACCGACATCGGCACTGAGGACTTCACCGTGTGGGACGATTGCTTCTCGATTCCGGACCTGCTGGTGCGTGTCGAGCGAGCCTACTCGGTCAAGGTCGCCTACGCCGACCTCGCCGGACGGCAGCACACTCTCGAGGCGGAAGGCCCCCTCGCCGAACTGCTCCAACATGAGATCGACCACCTGGACGGGGTGCTCATGGTCGATCGACCGACGGGGCTGGATCCGTTCTGCTTGCGGTCCGAGTGGGAGAAACACTGTGCCGGGGAAGGGCAGTACGGCCCTCCGTCCACGCGGGAAACCGAGCGACCGTAACCGGTCCGCCTACACCAGGGACTCGAGAAATTCCCCCAACACCCGAGCCGTCGCCACGGGCTGCTCCATGGGAGCCAAGTGGCCGGCCCCCGGGATCACCGTGAACTGCGCCCCGGGAATGCGCTCCGCCATCGCGCGCGACTGATCAACCGGGATCAACTGGTCATCGCGACCCGCCACCACGAGTGTCGGCACCGAGATCTGCCGCAGCAACGGTGTCGAATCGGCCCGCTCCTTCATCGCGCGCAGGGCGGCGACAACACCGGTCGGTGAAGCCGAACCGATCATCGCCCGCAGTGCGTCCACAAGGCCAGGCATCGTCACGACCGTTTCCGGTGCAAGCAGTGCCGGGAGCATGGCATCCACCAGCGAGCTCGTTCCCCTCTCCCTCACCTGCCGCATCATTTCCTCGCGTCGGGCTCGCGCGTCCAATCCATCGGCATCGGCACGCGTGTTTACGAGAACCAGCCCGACGACCCGTTTCGGGAAGCGTCGCACCAGGTCGAAAGCCACGTAGCCGCCCATCGACAGGCCGCACATCACCGCGCGGTCTACCGCCAGCTGATCGAGCACGGCGCTCATGTCGTCCGCGTACCCCGCAATGCCGTGCTCCTCGTCGGACGGTTCGCTCAGACCGAAGCCGGCGAGGTCCGGCACGATGCGATGATACCCGGTCAGCGGTGCGACGACCTGGTGCCAGATGGTCCGGTCGAGGGGAAAGCCGTGGATGAAGAGAACTGCCAGACCGTCACCGTGCACTTCGACCGCCGTGCGCACACCGTTCAGCTCCAAGTACTGGACGGCCCCGGCTCGCTCGCGTGGATCTCGCATCTGACGTGTATCAGAGGTTCGTGGTCGCTAAACTTACGTGCCGAATGGGTGGAGGCCAGGCACCCGTGTCCTGGCTGGCCCGGAGATACCGGGGTGCCATAGGGTCCCCGCATTCGGTGGCTGCGAGCACATATATCGGTGTCTCGTTAAAGTCTTGATACTGTCGCATTGGTGACATTTCAGTTGGTTTTGGAACTCTTTCTGCTACAATTGGTTAGGTGGTTTTCCACACCGTCTAGACACTGTGTCGATATGATGCGTACAAACCAGCAGTCCACAACGGCGCGGATGGACCGTGCCTGATCAGCCGACTCTTGTCACGGACGCCGCCGAGCTCGAGCGGCTGGTCCGGCGTCTGTCAGGTGTGCCGGCCGTTGCACTCGACACCGAGTCGGCCTCGTTCCACCGCTACGTCGATCGCGTGTATCTCGTGCAGATCAGCACCGGCCAGGACACGGTGTTGGTCGATCCGCTCTCCGTGGGCGACCTCCGCGCGTTGGGCGCGCTGTTCGAGCATCCGGACACGGAACTCGTGTTCCACGACGCCGACTACGACCTGCGGGTGCTGGACCGGGATTACGGGCTCAGGGTGCATCGGGTCTTCGACACGCGAATCGCCGCACAACTGGCGGGCGAGCCGGCCGTCGGGTTGGGTTCACTCCTCGAGAAATACTTCGACGTGAGGCTCGACAAGCGCTTCCAGCGGGCAGATTGGTCACTGCGACCGCTCACTCCGGAGATGCTGCAGTACGCCGCTGACGACACACGCTACCTGCTGCGGTTACGGACCCTGCTCGCCGAACGCCTAGTGAGCCTCGACCGGCTCGAGTGGGCGGTGGAGGAGTTTCGACGGCTGGAAGACGTGCGTTGGAGCGCGCCCAAGCGAAACGATGACGGCGCGCACCTGCGTCTCAAGGGCGCCGCACTCCTCGGGCCTCGCCACCTTGCAATCCTCGAGCGGCTGCACGACTGGCGTGATCGAACGGCGCGCGCGCTCGACCGCGCACCGTTTCGCGTCGTGTCGAACGCCGTGCTCGTCACGCTCGCGCGCGCCGCGCCTCCGAGCCAGACGGCGATGCGCGAGGTGGATGGCTTGCCGCGCTCCGTGCTTCAGCGGTACGGAGGCGAGATCGCCGCAGTCGTGTCGGAGGCCCTGCGGATCCCCGATGCGCAGCTCCCGCGCCAGCAGCGAACCCGACGCCCTCCCCAGGATGCGCAGTACGACGCCCGCCTCGAGCGACTCAAGACGCTGCGCAATCGGCGAGCGGCCGACATCGACCTGGACCCCGGCCTCGTATGTCCCAACGGAACGCTTCAGGCCGTCGCCCGCGCCATCCCGACGACGCCCGAACAGCTAAAGTCCGTGTCGGAGCTTCGTCGGTGGCAGCGCGGCGTGCTCGGTGTGGAGGCCGTACTTCGCGCAGTCGCGGGCGATGTCTCGGGATGAGAGACCCTAGAACCCCAGAAACGCACGGACCTTGGGGTCGATCCGCTCGGGTGTCCAGTAGGGATCCCACACCAACTCGATGCGCACGTCCTCCACACCCTCGAGCGCGCGGACCACGCGGTCGGCATCGCTCATGATCTGGCCACCGGCAGGACACCCTGGTGACGTGAGCGTCATCTTCACATCGACCTTCCCGTCGTCGATCTCGACGTCATAAATCAGTCCCAGGTCGATGATGTTGATCCCAGCCTCGGGATCCTTGACCGTCCGCAGCGCCTGGCGGACGGCGGCCTCGTCGAGCGCCGGCGTGGGGGTCTCGGTCATGGTCTGCACTCTCCGTGAGCGACTCGTGGACCGGGCCCTGGCACAGTCATCGCACGGGGCCCCACCGGCGTGCGATCCATGCGTACGCCCGTTCGGCCAGGGGCATCACACCCGGCATCGCCGTGAACGCCCGCAGCAGCCGGCCACCTGGAAGATACCGAACCAACTCGCGAGCTGCCGCGGCTCCGGCAAAGACGCCGCCATCCGGACTGACGACATGGGCGGCACGACGAAGCCGCTCCAGCGGCTGGCCGGAGACCAGCGCGGCTCGGTCATCGTCCAGGGGAACGAGCTCGATCGCGCCACGTCGGGCCCAACGCCGCATGCGGTCTGCCCATCGGCGGCAGAACCCGCAGGATGCGTCGTAGATCAGCACCGGACGAATCGGCGGGAGTGGCGCCGCCCCCACGCGCCCGGCTACTCGCATCGCAAGACGTCGTCCGGTCCCTGCCCACCGCACGACGCACGGCGAAGGAAGACCGCGTGGTCGGCCACCGCACCGCGAACCCCTTTCAGCTTGGTGATCGAGCTGCTCGTCCGGGGCGCGAACACCCGATTGGTGAGCAGGATGACGAAGAGGTCCTGATCGGGGTCGATCCACATGGAGGTGCCGGTGAAGCCTCCGTGTCCGTACGCCGCCGCCGAGAACGACCCGCCGGTCTGTTCCGCGGTCGTCGTGTCCCGCACCTCCCAACCCAAGGCCCGGTTGCCGCTTCCCCGTCGGGTGAAATGCCGGACCACACCGGGAGTGAACACGTCCATTCCGTCCGCTGCCCGACCCCCTCGGAGCAGCGTCTGTGCATACCGAGCCAAGTCGCGACCGGTGCTGTAGAGACCCGCATGGCCTGCGACGCCGCCCAGGCGTGCGGCGTTCTGGTCATGCACCTCCCCGGCGATCGGGTGCCCGCGCCACCGTCCAACCGGCATGATGCGCGGCCTGAGGCTTCGGGGTGGTCGGAAGCGCGTGCTGGCCATGCCCATCGGAGGGAACACGTGCGCCTCCACGTACCGATCGAGCGGCATGTCGGCGACGACCTCCACAACCCAGCCAAGCAGCATGGCATTGAGGTCGCTGTACACGACCCGGCCGCCCGATTGGTAGCTGAGCGTCTCATTCAAGACCCGGGCCTTGGCTTCGTCGGCACTCTGCGTGAGTCGGTCGAGCGACAGGAAGGCGCGCAGTCCCGATCGATGCTCGAGGAGATGCCGCACCGTCACGCGGTCCTTTCCCGCTCCGGCAAATCCGGGAAGGTAAGCTTGCACCGCGCGATCGAGGTCGAGCCGCCCCTCCTGCACCAGCAGCATCGCCGCGGCCGTTGTGGCCACGACCTTGGTGAGCGATGCCAGGTCGAACAACGTGCTGTCGGGGTCGGGCACGGCCGACGACGTCGACCACGTGAAGTGTCCGTATCCCCGACTCCAGAGGACGGTGTCCTGGGTGCCGATCACCACCACGGCCCCCGGGTAGACGCCGTCCCGAATCCCCCCAAGAACCGCGTGCTCCAGATTGGCGATGGGCTCTGACTGCGCGAGAGCGACCCACACGAGGAGAGACACGAGGGTCATGGTGAGCGACATGCCCTCGTCAGCGGGCTCGACGCCCGGCCGCACGTTCCGTGGATCTGCACCATTGGTCTTCGGTGTATGATACGAACGTCATCCCCAGAGTCCTACCGACAAGGGTACATCGTGCACCGAACACTCCTCGTGATGCTGCTGTACGCCGCGGCTCCACACCCGGCGCTCACCCAAGACCTGGCCGTCGACACGATGGTGCTGCGGGCCCACACCCGGTTTCTGGCGGATGATCTCCTCCTCGGTCGAGGCACGGGGTCTGCCGGTGCCGCGGTCGCCGCGCTCTACATCGAGAGCCAGTGCCGCCGGCTCGGCCTCGACCCCGCCGCGGGAGCGTACAGGCAGCCCGTGCAGCTCGAACAGGCACGTATCGGTCCCGGGAGCCGGATGACCGCTTCGACCCCTCGGGGCTCGGTGGAGTTCCTCTACGTCGAAGACTTCGTGCCCGACGTCGGCTCGGCCGCCACGCTGGTGGACTTCGCCGGACCCGCCGTCTTCGTCGGCACCGAATCCGGGATCGAATCCGGTCAGCTCGGTGGACTCGATCTTCACGGCGCGGTGGCGGTGACGGTCGGGCCCGTGCGGGGGCCGGCCGCCGACACGCTCGCCGCGCGCGGCGTGACCGGAGTGGTCCACCTGCTCCCTGATGGCGAGACGTACCAACTCTACGTCCGCAGCCGGGGCCCGACGCGTCTGTACCATCGCGATCGCGCCATCAGGTCGTCCTTTCTCCCCACCGTGCCGGCCGTGCTCGCCGGTCCCCGCGTGACCCAGGCCTTGCTTGCCGGCGCCACGGTCGACGACAGCGCCCGACCGGTCATCCAGCCACTTGCGTGGTCCCTCCGCATCGAGATCGAGAGCAGCCGCACGTCGATCGAGGAGGCGAACGTCGCGTGTCTGCTGCCTGGCACGGGTGCCCGCCGCGACACGGCGATCGTGCTCTCTGCGCACTACGACCACCTCGGCGTGGGTGTCCCGGACGAGCGCGGTGATTCGATCTACAACGGGTTCTCCGACAATGCGGCTGGAGTCGGGATGCTGCTCGCGATCGCCGAGGCCATCGTGCGTGACCCAACCGCCGACCTCGGATTCTCGCTTCTGTTGCTCTTCTTCACCGGCGAAGAGCGGGGGCTGCTCGGCTCCGATTTCTACGTCGCGCATCCACTCTGGCCGCTCCGCCAGACGGCGGCCGTCGTCAATCTGGACGCCGGCGCGCCACCGGCGCCGCCGGTGAGTTGGCGCGTGGCTGGGATCGACAGCACCGATGCGACGGGGTTGGACGCCCTCACGGCCCGCGTCGCTGCCGACCGAGGATGGCAGGTCGTCACGTCGCCCGCCCGGGCAAACTCCGACTACTTCCCGTTCTCCCGCGAGGGCGTCCCGGCGATCTTCCTCATTCCGGGCGCGGAACCGTACGAAGGCATGTCCGCCGACAGTTCGGTCGCCCTGCGACAGCGATGGGATCGCTATCATCGACCGGCGGACCATTGGTCTGCGGACTTCCCTTTCGCCGGACTGGGCCGCTATGCGGACTTTGCCCTGGCCGTGGTGCGGGCGCTCGACCGCGATCCCCGCCCCCCGCGTCGCTGACGCCGATCACGGCAACCCTCGGCGAGAAAAGGAGATAAGGGAGCTGGAGAGGGCCCTGCGCACCTGGCATCCCGTGCGCAGGACGTCTATCATATCTGGTCGCCATCGGGATACCGGGACCAGAAACGCCATTTCGTGAGCAGGTCGCCGTTGCGTGTTGAGGGGCGCGGTCGGGACGCGCTGAGGTCGGGGTCATACTTGTGACCCGGCCACTTCCTGGAACGATCGTCCACTATCGCATTCCCATCCTCGCGGCCTGGCTCCTGCTGGCCGTGCTCGCACTGCCGCGTGCGCTCGGCGTGCACGACAGACTCCAGGTGCAGGGCCAGACGCTGCTGGAAACCGAATCGAGTCGGGGCAGCGATCTCATTCGAACGGCGTTTCCGCAGCCGGTCACCGACTATTTCATCGTCACGCTCTCGGGCCCCATCGCCATCGACAGCCTCCGGTCCCGAGCGATCCTCGACTCGCTGACCCTCAACGCGGCCCTCGAACCGTACATCGCACGGACGCTGTCCTTTCTGGACGCCAACGACAGCTCGTTCGTGAGCGCGGACCGGAAGACAACGTTCTTCGTCGCCGTAATGGAGGCCAACCTGGAGCGCGGCGCGGCCGACTACGTCCCCGCGTTCCACGAGGCGGTACACGGCACGCTCGACCGCATCTCCTGGGCATCGGAGTTCTCCGCGTATGTCACCGGCAGCCCAGCCCTGGATTACGACATCCGCACCGTCAGCAAGGAGGACACCCGAGTCGGCGAGCGTAACGCGCTGCCCATCAGCGCGGCGATTCTGATTCTGGCCTTCGGGGCGCTGGTGGCCGCGGTGCTGCCCCTCCTCGTCGGTGTGCTCGCGATCATATGCGCCCTCGGGCTCACGAGTGTCGCGGCGGGCTTCTACCCCATGTCGGTGTTCGTGCTCACCATCGTCTCGATGCTCGGCCTCGCCACGGGGATCGACTATTCGCTGCTCATGGTGACCCGCTTCCGGGAGGAGATGAATCGCGGGCGGGGACCGCGAGAGGCCGCCGAACGGACGATCGCCACTGCGGGCCGGGCCGTCGTGACCAGCGGTCTCACCGTCCTCCTCGGCTTCGCCGCTCTCCTGGTCACACCCACGAGCGAGACACGCTCGGTCGGGATCGGTGGCTTGTTCGTCGTGTCGGGGGCGGTGCTGCTGTCGGTCACGCTGCTGCCGGCGGTGCTGTCGATCGTCGGTCGGGGTATCGACCGGCCGCGGTGGCTCGCCAAGCGTCTCGCCTTCTACCACGCGCCCACCGGCTGGGAACGCTGGGCGCGCTGGTTGGGCCATCATCCGTGGCGGGCCCTGGTGCTCGGGGGCACGCTCGCCGCCGCCATTACGTGGCCGCTCGGCCAAATCAAGATCGGTCTGCCGCGCGAGGGCTGGTATCCCTCGGGGACCGAGTCGTCCGATGCCATTCGCGCGCTCGATCGCATCGGCGCCCGCGGAGCCCTGCAGCCGGTACGCGTCGTGGTCCAGGCCCCCGAAGGCGAGCGGATCGTGGGCACCAAGTATCTGCGGGGCCTGAAGCGCCTCTCCGACTCGATCAAGACCGACCCACATGTCGCACGGGTCCGAAGCGTGGTCGATATCCAGCCCGGCATGTCGCTCCTGCGATACACTGCGCTCTACGGGAACCTGGACGCGGCCCGGGCCCGCGCGCCGGAGTTCTACGCCGCCTATCTCTCCGACGATGCCCGCACGACGTTGATGGACGTCCTCTTGCGGGACACGACGTCGTTCACGGGCTCCATGGACGTGGTGCGTCGCATCCGCGGCGTGGTGACCGCCGGTGTACCCGGCCTCGACTCGGTCGACGTCATGGTCACCGGTTTCCAGGCGGCGAACACCGATCTGCAGGACGCATTGCTCGAGCAGTTTCCGCTCGTGGTTGCGCTGGTGGTCGGCGCCACGGCCATGATGCTGTTCTTCGCCTTCAAGTCAATTCTGGTGCCGATCAAGGCGGTTCTCATGAACCTGCTCTCGGTCGCCGGGGCGTTCGGCATTGTCGTGTTGGTGTTTCAGGAGGGGGTGGGCGCCCGCGTGTTCGGGCTCGCGGGGCCCACGGAGGCGATCTACGTCGCGATTCCCGTCGTGGTCTTTGCCGTGGTGTTCGGCCTCAGCATGGACTACGAGGTGTTCCTGTTGTCGCGCATCAAGGAGGCCTTCGACCGAACCGGCCGCAACGATCAGGCGACGATGGAGGGACTGACGGCCACTGCGTCGGTCATCACCAGTGCGGCCGCGATCATGCTCGTCGTCTTCGGCACATTCGCGTTCTCGCGCGTGTTGGCCGCGCAGATGCTGGGCTTCGGCCTCGCGGTGGCGGTGTTCCTGGACGCCACCCTCATTCGGATGGTGCTCGTGCCCTCCATCATGCACATCGCCGGGAATTGGAACTGGTGGCCGGGTGGCCGGCGAGTCAAGAAGAGCGTCGAGGGTGGGGATTCCGGCCCGAGCGGGGCGGCTCCCGCCGCGGTGCCAACGCCAGCGCCAGCTCCAGTCGAGGCCCCCGCAGGTCCCAGTGCCACGCCGCCTCCCGCACCCCCGTCACCGGGTGTTTGAGGGGACGATACTGTAGCCACTCCGGTCGCAGTCGAAGTCGCACGCCGGCCCGGAGCAAGGCGTCACGATCCGCCGACACCAAATGCGCCCACCGCTCGCCGCGCAGCAGGAACGGATGCAGCCAGATCCCGCCCTGCAGCGCGTACACGACCCCGTCACGCCACAGAACGAACCGCCGCCACCCCATCAGCCGCAGTCCATGCGCCCGTCCTCGGTGGCCGAGCCGACCGGGGCGGCCGAGCCGACGAACAGATAGCACTGTCGGAGGGTGGCTGCATGAGAGATCGACGCGGACCATCCGGTGGCCGTCGCCTCGTGGAGCTGGACCAGCGTCGCGGGACTCTTGCGAAAGCCCCGGGCCTCGAGCGTCGCCAGATTGTCGGTGTAGGTGCTCTCGTCGTAGAAGTAGGATTCCTCGATGACCGCCAGATTGCGCAGATCGGCCCGCATCGTCGTGATGTAGCCACGCTCGCGAACGTCCCGATACTGCGGCACGGCGATGGCCGCCAGCAACGTCACCACCGACATCGCGATCAACATCTCGATCAGCGAGAACCCATGCTGGGCGCGTCGACCGCCGGTCTCGGAACCCAAACCGATCATTCAGACTTCCCGCACTGTGTGCGAAGTATGTACCGATCCCGCGACTGGCGACAGCGGCGCTAGGCCTTGGCGTCGAGCCAGTTCGGGCCCACCCCGATGTCCACCACCAGGGGAATCGAAAGGGTGGCGGCCCCTTCCATCTCCTCACGCAGCACCTGACGGACCGCATCCACCTCCGCCACAGGCGCCTCCGCCACGAGCTCGTCGTGCACCTGCAGCACGAGTGCCGCCGACAGTCGGCGTTCCCGAAGGGACGCGGCCACCCTGATCATGGCCCGCTTGATCAAGTCGGCCGCCGACCCCTGCAGCGGCGAGTTCATCGCCACCCGCTCGCCGAAGGCCCGTACGTTGTAGTTGCGGTCCTTCAACTCCGGAATGTACCGCCGTCGTCCGAAGAGCGTCTCGGCGTACCCGCACTCGCGCGCCTTGACGATGCACTCGTCCAGGAACTGCCGCACGCCCGCGAAGCGCTCGAAATAGAGGTCGATGAACTCGCGGGCCTCGTCCTGGGAAATGCCCAGCTGCCGGCTGAGCGAGAACGGTCCCTGGCCGTAGATCGTGGCGAAGTTGATGGTCTTGGCCCGTGCGCGCATGTCCGCGGTCACCTCGGCCACATCCACATCGAAGATGACGGCCGCCGTCTCCCGATGGACGTCGCCGCCGCGCGCGAAGGCCGCGAGAAAGACCGGGTCGCGCGACAGGTGGGCCAGCAGTCGCAGCTCGATCTGGGAGTAGTCGGCGATCACGAACACCATGCCCACCGCCGGCACGAAACAGCGACGGATGCGCTCACCACGCGGGGTCCGCACAGGGATGTTCTGCAGGTTCGGCTCCGATGACGACAGCCGTCCCGTCGCCGCCCCCACCTGAGAAAAGCTGGTGTGAATGCGGCCCGTCTCCGGGTGCACCGTCAGCGGCAGGGCATCGACGTAGGTCGAGCGCAGCTTGCTCACTTCGCGATAGTCCAAGAGCAACTGCGGGAGCACGTGACCCGCTGCCGCGAGCTCGCTCAGCACGTCCGCGTCGGTCGACGGGCCCGTCTTGGTGCGCTTCAACACCGGCAGGTTGAGCTTCTCGAACAGCACATGTCGCAGCTGCGGCGTACTGTTGATGTTGAAGTCCACGCCGGCCTCGTCGTGGACCTTCTCCTCCAACTCACGGAGATCCGCGCCGAACTCGCGCGAGAGCGCCGCGAGGCACTCTGTGTCGACGCCGATGCCCCGCCACTCCAGATCGACCAGCACGTCGACCAGCGGCATCTCCATCTCGTCGAGCAACGACGCCAGGCCGTGCGACTCGAGCTGCGGCGCGAAGAACGCCCGAAGCTCGTGGATCACCGACGCGCCACCACTGCTGTGTGCGGCCACTCGATCCGGCGCCACCTCGGCCAGCGGACGTTCGTCGCGTCCTTTGCCGACGAGGTCCTGGCGCGCGGTGAGGCGCTTTCCCAAGTGATCCAGCGCGAGCGTCTCGAGTGCGTGCGACCGACGTCCCGGCTCGAGCACGAAGCTCGCGAGCATCACGTCGCACCGCAGGCCGCGCAGCATCACCCCTGCCCGCCGCAGCAGCAACGCGTCGCGCTTGAGGTCGTGGCCCAGTTTGGCGCACGCCGGATCCTCGAGGACCGTCACGAGGGCATGCAAGGCGGCGTCTCGGAACGGGGGGAGGTTCCGCGGCGGCGTAGCCGTTGTGAGCTCTCCATCAGGGAGCCGGTGGCCGAACGGCAGGTACCACACCCGATCGTCCGGAACGGCCAGGGTCAGCCCGACGAGGTCGGCCCGTAGCGGATCGCCGGCGCTCGCCTCGACGCGCAGCACGACGGTGCCCGCACGCCGCACAGCGGCCACCGCCTCGCGGACGGCGTCGAGCGTGTCCACGATCTCGTGGGTCGTCGCCGCCGAGCGCGGCGTGCGGGGATCAGGGCGTATGCTCGGGATGAGGCTGTGAAACTCCAGCTCGGTGTACAGCTGCTCGAGCCGAGAGGCATCCGTTGCCTGCAGCGCGAGATCCTCGACGCCGACATCAATGGGGACGTCGCGGCGGATCGTCACGAGATCCCGACTGAGCCGCGCATTGTCGGCTTCCGCGAGCAACGCCTCGCGCGCGCGCTTGCTCCTCACCTCGCCGGCGTGCGCGAGGATGGTCTCCAGATCGCCGTAGGCCTCGAGCAAGGTTCGCGCGGTCTTGTCACCCACGCCCTTCACGCCCGGGATGTTGTCCGACGAATCTCCGACGAGCGCCAGGTAGTCGATCACCTGTTCAGGAGGAACGCCGAACCGCTCACGCGCGTTCGACGTATCCACCCACTGCGCATCCACCGCGGCCGGTCCTCCACGACCGGGGTTCAGCAGCGACACCCGCGGGCCGATCAATTGATAGAAGTCCTTGTCGCCCGACACGATGACCGCCTGCATCCCGCCCTCCGCCACCCGGGTCGCCAACGTGCCGATGACATCGTCGGCCTCGTACCCCTCCACCACGACCAACGGCACACCGAAGCCGGCCAGCAACTCCTCGATGCGGTCGAGCGAGCGATCGAAATCATCCTGCAGCTCTTCGTCGAGCTTCTCTCGGGTCGCCTTGTAGTCCGGAAACACGTCTTCGCGAAAGGACGAGCCCGCGTCGTGAACCCATGCCACGAACGACGGATCGTAGTCGGCGACGAGGCGGTGCAGGAAATTGGCCACACCCCAGACGGCCGAGGTGTTCTCCCCGCGGCTCGTGCGCAGGGGACGTGCGATCATCGCGAAGAACGCGCGGTAGATCAGCGCGTAGCCGTCGATGAGAAACACGCGGGGCGACGATGCCTGCACCATGCGGAGAAAATAGCGACGGGACGCCGGTCGGGCGTGCCGCTATGCCAACAACGTCAACGTCAGCGCAACACCCGGGGCAATCAGCAGGTTGTCGTCGACGAAACCGGACCACCGCTCGAGTGCGGTGCCGACCGCGGCACCGGCCACGATGGTCGACACGGGGAACCCAAAACTCGCCAGTGCCACCGCGGCGACGAGGAAATGCGCGAGGCTTCCCCGCCACGTCTTGGATCCGGGCAGGCCCCGCAGGGACCCGATCCACGCCGCCGCCGGATCGGCCACCGCTCCTACGACGATGCCGGGTGCCGCCGCGGTCTCGGGGAAGAGCGCAGCCAGGCCGTAGCCCACCGCCAACCACATGGCCCCACTCGGCCGGATGTGCTCGCGGTCGCGGTACATCGACACCGCGCGGAGCGCTGTGCCGACACGAGGAACCGAAAGCCGCACCGCGTCGAACAGGACCGCGCCCGCCGCGACGGCGACGAGCAGGAGCCGCACTCCGGGCCACGACACGAGCGACCCCAGCAGCGCGATCGCAGCCGTACTCGCGTGGAGCAGGCGCCGAAGGGCAGGCGCGCTCACCGCTCGTCGACCTCGGCCGCCTCCATGGGTGGATAGAGTCCCTGATACAGCGACCAGTTGCGCAGAACCGCGCGCAAATAGCCCCGCGTCTCGACGTATGGAATGCGCTCCACGAACATCGGTGGGTCGCTTGCCTCCGGATAGCGGAGCCAACGTGCGACTGGCCGCCCACCGGCATTGTACGCGGCCAGCGCCGCGATCACGTCGCCGCGATACGCGCGCAGCAGCGCCGCGAGGTGGGTCACGCCGAGATGCAGGTTCACCGGCGCGACCGTGAGGAGCCGCTCGTCCCACGGAAGTCCCACCCGGCGGGCGAGCTCCCGCGCCGTGGCCGGCATCAGCTGCATGAGACCGTGCGCGCCCGCCCGGGACACGACCGCGGGCCGGAACGTCGACTCCTGCCGGATCAGGGCGGCAAGGAGGTGGGGATCGAGGCCGTGCTCGACCGCCTCCCGCTCGATGATCGACCGCATCGGCCATGGGAAGACCACTCGAATCACTCGGGGATCACGCAACGAGCGGACCCGGGCCACCTCCCAACCGACCGACACCCCCTGCTGCACCCACCCGCGTTCGATGAGCCCCTCCGCCAGATCGAGCAGGTCGTCGGGTGAATAGCCGTCGGCTTCCCGAACCAGATCCACAACGGCCGCCGCCTCAACGTCGAACGAGGCCGCCTGCAACAGGTCCAACTGCTCCAGAACCCGGGCGGCCGTGGGTGACGCTGGGCGCGCCGGGCCGACGGCGAGGTGCGGAAGCGGCACCCCAATCTCCTGCCGTGCCAGCGTGCCATAGTATCCGAACGGGTCGGTATTCACCAGCTCGGACCAGAGCTGGAACGCGGTTTCGTCGTCTCCTCGGGCGGCATGGAGTCGCGCCAGGAAGTACCGTGCTGCCTGCCGCTGGGGCGCTCCGGCAGCGATCTCGTCACGGAACCAGCCTTCGGCGGCCGTCGTGTCGGCGGCACTCAACGCGCCGCGAGCCAACTGGAGCCGCGCGCGGCTCGCATAGGCCGACGTCGGCCAGCCCCCGGCCAACGCCCTGAAGACGCTGTCGCCCTGGTGACCGCGCCGCGCGTCGTAATGCCAGTCGCCGACCACGTACATCGCGAGGGGCGCGTCCGCGTGGTCGGGGTGGTGGTCCGCAAACGCCGCCAGGGCGCGGTACCCCTCGGCGTGCCGACCCATGCGGATCAGCAGGC